>JBIINB010000219.1:0-5367 GCA_044337705.1 Pirellulaceae bacterium
GTGGCCCTGAGGGGGGCTGTTCGCTTGGAGTTTCCCCCTGACCGGCTTCACGAGTCGCCAGACGGTCGCTGGCGGGTCCGGGCCGTCGCCCGCGCCCCCCCCGACGCTCGGAACCCCGTGACTCCCCTTCTGCAGCCGCCTCGGAAGCCGGTCCTGAGCCAGTTGGCCTTTTTACGACCGAGAGAATTTCTTCTTCGGTCACCAGCACCCTTCGCCGGTCCTCGTATTCGACCAGGACCTGGCGAATCAGCAACTCATGCCCCTTGACCACCCCTCGCCCCTGGCGGGTGACGACGTGGCTCCCGGCGGGCGGCAACTGCTGGGCGATCTCTTCGTAGGTATCGTATTCGTATCGCAGGCAGCACTTCAGTCGGCCGCAACGACCGGAAATCTTGTTTGGATCCAGGGTAGCCTTTTGGAGTTTCGCCATACGCATCGAGACCGGCGGCATCTGCACCAGGTGGGTATTGCAACAGACCGGTTTGCCACAGTCGCCGTACTCCGCCAGTAGCTTCGCTTCGTCGCGAGCTCCCACCTGCTTCATTTCGATCCGCGTGCCAAACTCCGCCCCCAACCGCTTGACCAGTTCGCGGAAGTCCACACGCTGCTCGCTAAGGAAGTAAACAACAACCCGATCGTTTCCAAAAAGCCGTTCCAGGTCGATCAGATCCATCGGCAACTGCATTTGTGTGATGATTTCCCGACACTTCTGAAACTGCTCGCGACTCTCCTTGATCAGTCGCAGCACCTGCTGTTCGTCCTCCGCCGTTGCAATCCGCTGAATGGTACCTCCAGGAGGATCCACCATCTGGGCCAGGGCCCTGGGAGTTGCTTCGGCCAGCACTTCGCCCAGTTCCCATCCGCGCAAGGTGCGAACGATGACGCGGTCGCCTCGGCGCAATGGATGTCGATACTGCATGACATGCAGGGTGCGCATCACACCGCAACGAACGATCCAGGTGAGCATGCCACAGTCCGCACTAGCAGGGTTTCGTTCGAGAAAAGAAGTTTCTTCAGATCAGCTACCGTCATCCGGGCGATTGGATTCCCAGAACCAACCGACGCGGACTGGGAGAAAAATGAGTTTCTTTTCGTCCAGAGACCCGGTCGTCTCCAGCCTTTTCATTATAGCGAGTCGCGGTCGGTCAGAAGATCGACGCGAGCCATTTCCTGGGCATTCCTGAGATAGATCTGCGATCCGACCACCGCCGGGGGATTCCAGGTGGTGCCTTGGAGCACTGGGAGGCGAGCGATCACTTCAGGCTTCTCCGGATCGGCGGTCACTATTACCAACTCTCCCGATTCGCTCGCGATCACCAGGTTTTTCTCGACCAGAAGGACTTGGCCATGCCCGTAGCGACCCTGCCTCCAAAGCCGCTTTCCGGCACCCAGTGCGACGCATTCCAGAATGCCATCGTTCAGCCCATAGGCATGCTTTCCGTCGATCAGTGCCGAGGTAAATTTGGTTCTCAGCAGCGGTGTTCGGCTCCAAACTTCCGTCGCTTCCCATACACCGGCTTGCTGCCGGACTTCAAGGACGCGACATCCCTGGCCGTATCCCTTGGTCAGCAGGACTCGGCGATTGCTCCACTGCATCGGCTGGGAGGCGCAGGCATCGCCGTTGCTTCTGCTGGGCCAAGGATGCTTCCAAAGGACCTTGCCGGTTGCCGGGTCGCAACTCCAGACAAAATCCTGATCCAGCCAGAGCACCTGAGGAATCCCATCCAACCACAAAAGCGAAGGGGATGCATAGGAAATCTGCCCCTCGCCCGTCCGCCATCGCTCCTGGCCACTCTCCAGGTCGATGGCGATCAGGCTTTGGCACTCCTTTGTAGCATCGCCTCCAAGGGGCAGATAGACCATGCCATCGTGGCAGAGGGGCGAAGCGCTGCGCCCCCAGTTGACGGTTGCTTCAAATGTCTCTTGCGTGGTTCCCGCGAGCTCGTTCAGATCGATTGCCCAGAGGATATCGCCCTTCTCGGCATCCAGGCAATGAACGTTCCCGCAGGCTCCTGCCACAATCAGTCGATCGCCGACAATGGATGGCGTACTGCGTGGCCCCAAGCCTCCCAGAAGATGTTCATGGCGAGCCTCATAGTCCCGCTTCCACAGCAGCTCCCCGTCCTGCGTCCTGTAGCAGCGGACCGATTCGGAAGAATCATGTTGCTCCAGGGTGTAAAGTCGTCCCTGATCGATCGCCATCCCCGACCAGCCGGCTCCCACAGAAACTTTCCATCGCAGGACCAGGTCGGAGGGACCGATTGGCCTGGTGAATCGCTCCGATGAAACCTTCCCATCGCGACCGGTTCCCAAGTATTGCGGAAACCGTCCGCCACCGCTCACCCTCCGCCCGTCGGCCTGCGCATCCGGTTGCCCAGCGCCAGCCCCTCCCACCGATTTCGAAAGTTGTTTGGTGGGAGCGAATCGCCACTGGAACTGGGGTACGATCTCACCACTGAATCCATCAAATTTCAGTAGTACCATCGAGATTGCGCCCAGTAGAAAAGGAGTCAGCGCGACCCACGTGCGACGGAATCCTGAAAGTGCTCTCAACATCCCCAGCCAGGCCAGCAGCAAAGCCAACACCACTCCGACGGCCAAAGCCACATTGGCGATTGCGTGATCCACCTCCCAGAAATACTGATAGCCCATCGCCCCCAGGATCAGCGTGAATAACGAAGCGATCCACCAACGTCGGGGGCTTCGAGGTAAGGAGAATCTCATCACGTTCAGTTTCCTATCGATTGCCAACGCCTCGATCCCTACAAAGTCCCCTTGGATTGCACGGTAACAGGGTCCAGCAGTGGTTTCAGAAAAGGTCCGGTCAAACTCCCTTCGTTTCCAGCAATTTGCTCGGGGGTCCCCCGAGCGATCAGTTGCCCACCCTGTGCACCTCCTTCAGGCCCCAGTTCCAACAGCCAGTCGCACGCCTTAAGCACATCTAAATGGTGCTCGATCACCAGCACCGTGTTTCCCTTGTCGACGATCCCCTGAAGTACATCGATCAATCGATCGACATCCCGCCAGTGAAGCCCTGTGGTCGGTTCGTCGAGGATCGCCAGAGTGTGCCCCGTGCTGCGGCTGGCAAGCTCGGTAGCCAGTTTGATCCTCTGGGCTTCGCCCCCGCTGAGCGTTGTGGAAGGTTGGCCCAGGGAAATGTATCCCAACCCGACTCGTTGAAGACTGATAAGGATCTGCTGCAGCGAGTCGATCCCATCGAAAAAGTCGACTGCTTGATCGATGGACATCGAAAGCACCTGAGCAATATTGCGATCCCGATAGCGGACATCCAGGGTTGCTTGGTTGTATCGGCTTCCTTTGCACTGGGGACAGGTGACAAAGAGGTCTGCCAGAAAGTTCATCTCCAGTCGCTGCTGCCCCTGTCCCTGACAGACCGCGCACCTTCCCTCTCCCGCATTGAAGCTAAACCGATTGGGACCATAGCCCCTCTGTTTGGCATCGCGCGTGGCGGCGAAGATCCTGCGAATCAGATCCTGTGCACCGCAGTAGGTTGCGGGGCAGCTTCGAGGTGTTCTTCCAATGGGCGTCTGGTCGATAGCGATGCAGCGATCAACCTGTTGCCAACCGGAGAAAAGAGGATCGGGACGGTTGTTCGGGGCACCGCCGGATCGTCCCAGATGCTGACGCATCCGGGGGATCAGAGTATCGAGTATCAGAGAACTCTTTCCACTGCCGCTGACTCCTGCCACACCAATCAGGCAACCGAGTGGAAAATCGACATCGATTCCTCGGAGGTTGTGCGTCGTCGCCTGCTTCAGACGAAGCATTCGCTCCGGATCCACCGATCGGCGCTTCGGAGGAACAGCAATGGTCATCCGACCGCTTAGGTACTGTCCCGTGATGGAATCCTCGCGATTGGCGACATCCTGCACCGAACCGGCAGCCACTAGGCGACCACCCAAAGGCCCTGCTCCGGGCCCCAGATCGACCAGCAGATCTGCTTGACGGATCATCGCTTCGTCATGCTCTACCACCACCAGCGTGTTTCCAGCCTGTTGCAGTCGCCTTAGCGATCCGATCAACAGGTCGTTGTCTCGCGGATGCAGCCCGATGCTTGGTTCGTCCAAAACATAGCAAACCCCTACCAGTCCCGACCCGATGCAACTGGCCAGGCGGACTCGTTGCAGTTCGCCACCGCTGAGCGATTGGGCGGATCGGCCAAGGGTCAGATAATGCAGTCCGACCTCGATGAGGAACCGAAGGCGATGCTGGATATCCTGGCGCAACGGCTGGAAAATCGGTTCACGTAACGAATCAAAACGACAACCTTCCAAGAACCGCTGCAATTTCGAAATTGGCATATTGCAAAGATCGTCGATCGACTGCCCTTCGATCCTCACAGCGAGCGCCTGGGGGCCCAGGCGAGCCCCTTTGCAGTCGGGACATTCGGTCGCAGGAGCCTTTTCCTCCGAATCGCTCTCCGTCGCTCGATCGCTTGCCGCTCGACCGCGTCCTCCTCGTTTGGCCTTCGATTCGATTAGCCCGGTCCCTTCGCAGGTGGAGCAGGCTCCGTAGGGGCTGTTGAAGCTGAAGGTTCTCGGTTCGATCTCAGCGATACTCTCACCACAAGCCACGCAGGCAAATCGCGTCGAGAAGAGCCTCTCTTGCTCCACCCGTTCCGTCCGCTCCGCGGGTAACTTGATGGAAATCGTCACCAGTCCATCGGCAAGTCGCAGCGCCAGTCGCACCGCTTCCTCCAGACGCGGCCCCCAATCCTCACGCACCACCATGCGATCCACCACCGCCTCGATCGTATGGTTGGTGCGCACGGCAAGAGTTGGTGGACTATCGATATCCACCATCTGGCCATCGACACGGGCTTTTACTAGGCCCGCCTTTTGAATCTTCTGAAACACCTCCGCATGAGCTCCCTTGCGTCCACGGACCAGCGGTGCCATCACCACCACCTGCGTTCGTTCGGCCTGCTGACGGATGCTCCCTACGATCTGCTCCACCGACTGCCGATCGATTGCTTCGCCGCACCGGGAACAACTTGGCGTTCCCAGTCGCGCCATCATCAGCCGCAGATAATCGTGGATCTCTGTAACCGTGCCGACCGTGCTGCGTGGATTGATGGCAGTCGGTCGTTGGTCGATGCAAAGGGTTGGCTGGAGCCCCGCGATCGAATCGACCTCCGGCCGCTCCATCTGCTGCACGTACTGCCTGGCGTAGACCGACAGGCTTTCGATATACTGCCTTTGCCCTTCGGCATAGAGCGTATCGAAGGCCAGAGAACTTTTGCCGCTCCCGCTGACACCGGTCAACACCGACATCTGGCCATGGGGCAGATCGACTGAGATGCCACGAAGATTATGGGTGCGCGCATTGCGGATGGCGATGCTTCCC
>JBIINB010000096.1:0-17599 GCA_044337705.1 Pirellulaceae bacterium
GGCTAGGTGTCGAGTTGGCCTGGCAATGCGACCTGCTGAGTAGCTATGCGCATGAATTTCTTCCGGGAGCCGACCAGGTCCGGCAGCTCGATCGCCAAAGCCTCTCCAAAGTCCCCGTCGCCCCCGCACTCGACTCCTGGACCCCCGATTCCCTGCTGGTCCATGGATACGCTACTCCGCTAGTGCGCAGCGCTTGGCAGTGGGCGCGACGGCATCGCAAACCAGTGCTGCTTTTCGGCGATGGCAATGGGAGGATCGAGCGATCGCAGCCTTGGTACAGGCGTTGGGCAAAGCGGTTGATGCTGGCACACTACCTATCGACAATCCATCGTGTTCTGACGCTGGGCGAGGCAAATGAACTCTATTGGCGTCTGCTGGGGGTCCCTGATTCCCGGATGCAATGGGCACCCTTCTATAACCCGGCCCCTGAGACGATTCTGCCGCAGGGCCCCATGCGCCAGGAAACGCGACTGCGAGTTCGAAAGGAACTGGGCATCGCAGACCACCAGATTCTTGTGCTTTCGGCTGGCAAATTCCTTCCGCGCAAACGGACCATCGACCTCGTGCAGGCTGTCGAACGATGCCAGGATGTCGTGGGGGTCTACGTAGGCGATGGTCAGTGCCGAGGTCAGTGTGAAGCCAAGGCGAAATCGGAAAGGCATCGATTTGCTGGCTTCGCTAACCTGCCCCGCATGGCCGAACTGTTTTCCGCGGCAGATCTCTTCTGCCATCCCGCAGAAGCAGAACCCTATGGTCTGGTGGTTGCAGAGGCAGCCGCCGCCGGCTTGCCGATCGTTGCGACCGATTCGACTGGCGCCATCGGTGCCCGATCACACGGCCGAATCGGAGAAAATGCGATCGTCTATCCAACCGGTAATGTCGATGCCCTGGTGCGATCGATCCAGCAACTTGCCGGCGACCCTGCCATGCGACACTCGATGTCGCAGCGATCCCTCGTCATCGCATCCCAGATGAAAAAGGCCGCCGTCGAGGGAGTCATCGCGGCACTTCTCGCGATTGACTCCCGCGGCGAATAAGCCAATCCGATTTTTCGCAGGTAACTCTTCATCGCTATACGGCAATTCAGTGAATTCCATTCGCATGGACGCCTTCCCCTTGTTCCAATAGGGGGGATGGTCGATACGCCCCGATTCGCTCGAACGAAAACTTCGCAGCGAACTGGAATGGATCCCGCTTAAGGCGATGCGCAAGGAAAGGACGCGAAGGTATCAGTCGGTTGCCGAATTGGCGACGGATGTCCAGAACTATCTGGACGATAAACCGCTGATCGCCGGTCCGGAAAGCATGCTCTACAGGGCCAGCAAAGGCATCTCGAGAAACCGCACGCTTGCGGCCACCCTGCTGGTCGCTTCACTGATTGCGACGCTGCGTGGCATGGGATATGTGTCGGGTATTCGAAAGGAACAGGTCAAGGCCCTGGCGGCGCTCCAGCAGGTGACGCTGGAGAAGACACGAACCGATGAGGCGCTGGAGCAGACGGAGAATCTACGCAAACTGGCGGTGGAAAACAGCACCCTGGCCGCCCAGCGACTGGATGAGAAACGCGTCGCTCTCGATCAGATGCTGGCCGCATTCATTGATTCTAGCCTGAAGCAAATCCCCGGGTCCCGGCCTGACCGCAAGCTGTTTCTGGAACGTGGCCTGGAACAATACAGGACGCTTCTGAACGACCAAACAACCCAAGGGGAAGCTAGCCTCAAGGTGATCGAGTCGCTTAGGGTCTTATGACAGTGGTCAATCGGCTGAAATCAGAGAACATGGGAGTGGCGGAGAATGCAGATTGGTCTTCCCTTGCCGGACTCGATGCCAATCAGCTTCAGCAGAGTGCCTTGGCGTTTCCTCGGGATGCAGTGGAAGCTCCAGAGTTCTTCGACTACGCCCAACTGGCAGCGGAGGAGGCGTTTGTTCCACTGCACGATGCCCCGGAGTTCCGAAGGCTCTTTCTGGTGAACTGAAATCGACCGTCTTCCATTAGCGGTCGCTCTGGCCGATCCAGATGGTCAGGCTCTCCTCCAGCTCAACCGACTGCGGATTATCGACCCGAGGAAGACGAGGATTGCCGCTCACGGCGGTGTTCGACTCCCTGTGCCATTCATCCTGTGGTCCAACTCCCACATCCTGCACTGACCATCCGGATTGCACCATCCGCTGATAAAGCGTCGGCCAGAAAAAGGCAGGGACATCAAGTACCCAGCTGTTTCCATCCAACTGGATAATCCACTTGGGATCTGTCGGCACCCGAAGCGACTGCCACCCTTCAGCCTCCAATCGCTCGGATCGAAGCAGACCATCGAACCAGATCTCAGCCGACTCCCCAAGGACCTGTGGTCCATCTGCCTTGCGGGGCAGCCCCTTCCAATCGTCGTTGAATCGGTTCAGCGACTCCCCTTCATGCAACCGCAACTCCAAATCCTTCATTTTCTCTTCGCCTGCGACCCGCGCGGGAGCGGGCGAGGATGCCTGCTGCTGCTTCTTACGAGATCCTCTCGCGTCGGGCTGCCTGGAAGCAGCCGCCATGCCGGCGCTCGGAGCAGCGTTCAGGGCATCGGCAGGTGGAGCCCCCGGGGCAGCTTTTGCCCCCATCCCCCCGCCAGCAAGACCACCACGGGCATCGGACGAGCCAAAACCTTTTCCAAAACCAGGGCTACCAGCGCCTCCCAAGGCACCGGCTGCTGCCGGGCTACCGGCGGCTGCATCCAGACCGGCAGCGGAACCAAATCGATCCGCTTGCTCGGTCGAGAAACCTAGCGCCTCAGGGCTCGGCATGCTGCGATCCTTTTCGGCGGCCGGTTCATCCTTCAGGCTCGCGGTCGACTCCGACCGATCGCGCTGAAGCAGCATCTCTTCGTCCCTTTTCGCCAGATCGCTTTCGACCAATTTGCGGTCGGAGGCGACACTTTCTTCAAGCCGTTCCTCAAGCCGTTGGGGGAGATTCAGAGCTGCATCACCCGAAGAATCGCTGCCAGGTAAAGAGTTGCCGGAGACAATGTCTTTGGGACGGTCGAATTCCAAACTGCCCATGTGAGCCGCCCCGTCAAGCTGGGTTGATGACGATGCAGGGGCAGGGGACTGCAGGCTCACTTCGGTGCGTGATCGCAGGAACCAGGGACCGATCAGAATTCCAGCCAGCGATGCGGCAAGTAGCGCGGCGGCGAATCGCCATGCGCCGCGCGAACTGCCTGGCTGAGAGGAGCCCTTGGTTGACGGAATCGCGGTCGGTATCTCCACAGCCAGCCGCTGTTGGATCCGCCGCGTCAAATCGGGAACGGGAATCGCACCGGCAGACTTTAGAGTCTCTTCCCGCTGCTTCTGCAATTGCTTTAAGAGGTCCACAACAAGCGGATCGCTGGCCAGCCGATCGCGCACCAACCGCCGCTGCTCCTCGGTCAGTTCGCCATCCAGATAGCCGCTGAGCAGATCGTCATCCCACTGCAAGTCGCCGGATTCACTCATTCATGGGCTCCTTCAGGACGCGGTCCATCCAGAATCATTTTCAGTTCCAATCTCGCGCGATGCAATCGACTGCGTACAGTGCCCAGGGGAATCTCCAGCGTCTGAGCGATGCTCTGGTAATCGAGATCCTGCAGATCTCGGAGAACGATCAGATCACGATACTCCTCCGGCAACCGCCCGATTGCCTCATGAAGCCTGGCCGCCTGGTCATTGCGATCCAAGTGCTCGCCGGTGGAATCGGATCGACCATCGACCAGCGATTCGGCTGGGATCTTGTTATCGGACGGAGCCAGCGAACGGCGCCTGGCCGACTTGCGACGATGACTGATCGCCTGATGGTATGCGATCCTCAGCAGCCACGTTCTCAGAGACGACCGCTGTTCAAACCCCTGGAGCTTGCGGTAAGCCAACAGAAAGGTCTCTTGCGTCAAGTCTTCGGCATCTCCCCGATGTCCCACCCAGCCCAATAAAGCTCGGTAGATCGAAGCCTGATACTCCATGACGATTTCCTCAAAGGCGCGTCCCTCCCCACGAATTGCCCGGTCGATACGGGCAGATTCCTCCGGAGAGCAGAACTCCGCTGGGCTGGACGTCACGTCGGGCTTCAAGGTTCCCGATTCCTTCGAGGTTGCTTGTGGAGGAGAAGAAGGCCAGGGAAACTCCAACTGACCTCGACGTATTGTGGACGAACCGTCGCTGGACGCCAACACCCCGAAAGGCCATGAACCGATGCCAAATCTTCACTCCCGGCTACCGATGCCGTCGCTGCGACCTGCCGACAGCTCTCCATAAACGGTGGTCGCAATTGCATCCGAGGGAAACGATCCAGTTAAAATCGGGGCTGTCCGGATTCGCGATCGATGCGGAGAATTGGCTCTATGAAACAGTACGAACCGATTTTCTCGATCGCAACCCTGAACCCGGCTCAGGATCGCCTGCGTTCCAAATTCGGGGGACTTCCGTGGGGACTGTCCCGCGTCCACTGGCCTAAGGGAATGTCGCTCCTGGCCCAATTGGTCCACCAACCACCCATGATCGACCTGGGTGGCGATTACGTGCTTCATCTATGGCATTGGGCCGATCCGGAACACTACGAGGACCCGCACGACTACCGTGTCGACCCCCGAAATGCCCTCCTGCTTCCGCGCAACCAGCTCGGAGAAGGACTGATCCCGCCTCCTCAGGGAACCCGCTTATTCGGTGAGGTGTGGATCGAAGGTTGGAAGGAATTCGACGACAACATGCCAGACGATTGGCTGCCACTTTTCTATTCATCGGCTGGATTCCGCGAAGCCAACTCGAGGGAGGGAGGCTGCATCGAATACGGCAAAGGTCTACGGACCAAGTTTGGCGGCCAGCCCTGCTGGTCGGTTGCCGGACCCGACGCGATCGATCGCGTGCCAGGGCAGATTCCTTTTCTCTTCCAGACGGATAGCTGGATTCGCGTTGACGGCCCTATGCCCGACTACCAGGAGGCGGGAGCCAAGCGGATCGAATGGATCGAACAAAAGCAAATCATCAGACACCCGGACCGGCCTCGCCCCAACGCCCCCTGGGCCTTGATGGAGGGCAGGCACAATGAAACCATTGCGATCATCGCAGACTTTGCTTCTGACGGTTCTGCCTACGTCTTCCTCGATCGCTCCACCGATCCCCCCACACCGCGTTGGACATGGTCCAGGTAAAACATCACCGGAGACTCAATGCAACCTGCGATGAAGAGTGAGACTCCTATCGAAGCACCCCACTAGATCACTTCTTCTCAAAGACCAGCAGGTAGTTTTCCTTCAGGACTCCGTCGACCTGACTGACTTTCCGGAAGCCCGATTGCTCGACCTCCGATTCGAAGACCTCCTGCCCTGCCCGAACATGGCTCATCACCCACTCGGTGCTCTCCCCTTCAATTCGCTTAAAGTCGATCATCACCACACGGCCACCTGATCTCAAGGCGCGGTGGATCGACTGCATCGTTTTGATCGGGAATTCAAAGTGATGATAGGTATCACAGATGAAAACCAGGTCGACCGAATCGGCTGGCAGGTTCGATGATTCCGCCGATGCTTCCAAGGTGACCACCTGCGTCATTCCCTCTTCGCGAACGGTCTTCGCGATATGGTCGAGGAAGGTTTTGGAGATATCGACGGCGATCACCGACCCCTTGATGCCGACAGCCTTAGCGAAGGCACGGGTGAAGAGTCCCGTTCCAGCGCCGACATCCGCTACGCTCATCCCCGGCACCACTTGGCACGCTTCTAGGATCTCCTTCCGCTTTGCAAAGATTTCTCGGCTCTCGGTCTCAAATCGCTCCTGAAACTGCTTCAAGTCCGGATCCTTGAAGGTATCGTTAACACCAGGCCGCACCGATTTCTCCTGGGCTCTTGCCACCGATCCGATCGCCATCAGCAACCCCAAAAGAACCACTCCGCAAAACCTCTGGTTCATCGGCTCAACCTCTAACTTTCTCAACGCCAAAGCGGCTTTCGATGCAACGCAAAATTCCCGCCAGATGCGGTTCGGTGATTTCATAATAGACATGGCGTCCGTCCCGTCGACTATCGAGGAAACCGCAACGCTGCATCAGACGCAGATGCTCGGAGGCCATCGGGCTGGGGATGCCGCAAGCTTCCGCGAGCTGCCCGACCGAGTAGGCGCCCTGTCCCAGCATTTGAAGCATTCGCAACCGATGGGGATGCGCGAGAGTGCGAAGGCATTCTGCCGCTCCCTCCAACGCTTCCAGATCGGTCAGTTGAATTGTCTTGGACGCCATGAAAACAACTCCTCAGTTTCCCCTTCGCTGCCATAATATCGGAATATCGCGATATGTCAATAATAAAGATTCAGCCCCCGTCGTTCAACGATTGTCCATCGCGCGGTCAACGCTAGAGAGGTGAAAGTTGATCTTTGGTCCCCATCGGCCATCGGGACGAAAAGCGAGAATCGACTGGAGGTTTCCCGATTCATCCCAGGCAGCCAGCATCCGATCGACTCGCCAGTGGTCTGCCGGCTCCAAGAGGCCACCGCGATGGATCCAGGCAATCTGCTCATCGGCCAGCTTCGTGTGGGTTGCGTCGGGCATCAGACGCCTGAGGTCAATACGCCTTGCGAGAATCTCTTCAGCCGATTCCAACTGCTCCGGACTTCGCGCCTCGGACCCCTCGATCGAACCGATCGACGATCGAACCAGGGCGGTCATCACCGCATCGCTCCCGGAGCGTCTGGCCAGATCACTTCCCAGGGTGCGGATATAAGTTCCGGTACTGCAATCGATCTCCAGCTGAAAATGAGGCGGATCCACCGATGGAATCCGCAGCGACCGGATAGTGACCGTGCGCGTAGGCATCTCCACTTCCTGGCCCCTTCGCGCCGCTAGGTAGGCTCGCTGCCCGTCGATTTTGATCGCCGAGTAAGCGGGGGGCCTTTGCTGGATCGCTCCGATGAAATGGTCCAGCTGCCCCTCCAGACGTTCACGTGAAAGTGGAGGCCCCTCGATCGCTTCCAGAGGCGTCTCCAGATCCAGCGATGGGCTTCGGTATCCCCAGCGAAATGTCCCCAGATAGCTTTTGGGAAGCTGGTGGACCAAGTCGATCAGGCGAGTCGCTCCGCCTATCGCCACCAGCAGCATTCCTTCAGCCAGTGGATCGAGCGTACCGCAGTGCCCAACCTTTGCTGGCCGGACGCGTTTCGCGATCCAATTGACCGCATCCCTGCTGCTCCATCCGGCTGGCTTCCAAACCGGAACGATACCCATCATGTCTCATGTCCTTTTGTAACGATGGTAGCGATTCCAGCGACTGCGCGACTCGAACCTCCGGAGGATTCAATTGCGATTTCCCTGCCCGCCCCGCGTTCCGATTGTACTCTTCCCAATGGTGAGGAGTGACGCATCATTTTCGGCGTTCGGAGGGGGTTCCATTGAGCGAAGCACGGGTGACGAAGCCCAAGAGTGGAGAACATGTCAAACGGACGGAAGGTCATCGTCCGCAAATGCCCGTTAAAACGGCGAGTACCGCCTCGCGCCATCATCACTTGGCGGGGCTATTTCTGGCAACGCTGTCTCTCTTTCTGATTGTCTCGCTTCTGACGCATGATCCAGCCGACGACATCGGCTCGCTGCTACCACCATTGGATCAGCTGTACACTCCCGATCAACTCGCCTACCCCGTCAATGAAACGCCTCGCAATGGCTGCGGTTATTGGGGTGCTCTAGTCAGTCACCTGTTGCTGCAGAGCGTTGGAGTCGGCGCGTATGGGCTTGTCCCACTGTTGGCAGTTGGAAGCTGGCGATTGCTGCGCGGCAAATCTCAGCAATCGGGAAGAGCGATTCGCTGGCTGGGCTGGTCGCTGGTACTTCTTTCGGTGACCGCCTTGCCACCCCACCTGAAACTTCCTCTTTCAATCCCTTCGACTCTCGGATCGGGCGGCTATTTGGGCGCGATGACCACGATGTGGCTCCACGAACACTTCGCCTGGTGGGGCGGGTTGATCTTGCTGACCAGCCTGTTGGTGGGAGGACTTCTGTTGAGCACCGAGGCGTGGTTGCTGCGCGTGGCTGAGTCAGCGACCGAGCGATCGGTGAACGCAGCCCAGAGGATGGCTCCTGTCGCAAGGCAATGGGGCGGCAATGCCGTCGCCATAGCCGGTCAGGCGATCGCACGCGCTCCTGCAATGGCCGGATCCCCGCTGTCTGGATCGAAAACCATCCAGTCGGCTCGCAACATCCTCCCATGGAATCGGTCGGCGCGATCCATCGTCGCCAGCGACGATCTGAATCCTCCCGTCGGTCCCGGGGCGATCGCCAAGCCTGCGCCGAAGGTGGCCCCTGTTGCTGTGGAGGCTGCCGAGGAAGTCGCCAGGTCAGCCACTACCTCCCCCAGCAAAGAATCTGCAGTCCCTGAACCGACAGTCGCCCATCCGCCTCCGAAGTTCAAAACGCGAGGCAAATCGAAAGCAGAGACGACCGAGTCGCTGGAACATCTTGATGACACAAGACTTCCCGAGGGAACGGAGGAGTATGTCCTGCCTGACATCGAACTGCTAATGGAGCCCGAGCAGATCGCCTACGAGGAACAGGAGCAGGAGGTGCGTCGCAAGGCGGCGATGATCGAGCAGACGTTTGCCGACTTTGGACTGAAGGTCCGCGTTGCCGAGATTGAAACTGGCCCGGTGATCGCTCAGTACGAGATCGAACTGGAGGCGGGATTGCGACTGAGCAAGATCACTGGTCTTTCGGATGACCTCGCCATCGCGCTGCGAGTTCCCAGCGTCCGCATCGTCGCGCCCATCCCTGGCAAGAACACGGTAGGAATCGAAGTCCCGAATGAACGGAGGCAGGTGGTGCGCCTTCGCGAGGTGATCGAAGAGGGCGCTGAAGCCACCAAGAAGATGAAAATCCCTCTGTTCCTTGGCAAAGATGTCTCCGGCAACCCGCTCTCGGTCGACCTAGCCAGCCTCCCTCACCTGCTGATCGCCGGGCGCACGGGAACGGGAAAAAGCGTCTGCCTCAATTCGATCATCACGTCGATCCTGATGACCCGTCGGCCCGATGAGGTGCGCATGCTGATGATCGATCCGAAGATGGTGGAACTGAGCGGCTATGGCCGCCTGCCGCATCTGATGCATCCGGTGGTCACCGACATGAAGAAGGCCGAAGCGATCCTCGCCTGGGCAGTCGACAAGATGGAAGAACGGTACGCTCTGCTGGCGCGAGCCGGCGTCCGGCATATCACCAACTACAACCAACTGGGTCGTACCGAACTGCTGGAGAGGATGAACCTGGAGACTCCAGACGAGGCGGAGCTGATCCCAGAGCATCTGCCATTCATCGTCATCGTCGCCGACGAAATGGCCGACCTGATGATGACCGCAGGCAAGGAGGTGGAAGCCCACATTATCCGCCTGGCGCAGAAAAGCCGTGCCGTTGGAATCCACTTGATCCTCGCAACCCAAAAGCCAACCGTCGACGTCATCACCGGCCTGATCAAAAGCAATCTGCCAGCGCGCATCAGCTTCCAAGTCGCCAGCCGCACCGACTCACGCGTTGTGCTGGATGAAATGGGTGCCGACAAACTCCTGGGCAACGGCGATATGCTGTTTCTCTGGCCCGGCACCAGCATGCTCCTGCGCGGCCAGGGAACGTACTTGAGCGATGAAGAGATCAATCGAGTCGTCGCACATTGCAGCACTGGCGAACAGAACTTCGTTCAGGAACTGGTCCATCTCAAAGTTAAACAGGGGGATGAGGACGAGTCGCCGACAACGCGTCTGGAGAATCTTAAAAAACGAGACGACCTGTACGAAGCCGCCATCGATATCGTGATCCGCGAAGGTCGGGGCAGCTGCTCGCTGCTGCAGCGCGCTCTGGGAATCGGCTATGGCCGCGCCGCTCGCCTGATCGACTTCATGGCCGAAGATGGGATCGTCGGGCAGTACAACGGCTCCCAGGCTCGCGAGGTGGTGATCTCGATCTCCGATTGGGAGGCGATGAAAGCTGGCCAGGCCCCATCCGAAGAGGAACCGTCTGGAAAACGCAATCGAATCCGTATGGATGGTGCCGCAATAGCTCCCGCTCCAAAATCCCCCGCCGCAGTGACCAGCCTGATCCCCCAAGCAGCCACCCTGGCATCGCTTACTGCTACCCAGCGCTCCAAACCTTCACCGGAGGAGACAGACGAGATCGACCAGCAGGTCGGTATGCCGGAGGACCAACTGGACAATCCGGTGGACGACGAAGAAGAAGAACTCTTCGACGAGGCCGATCAGCAGGAGGCTTTCGAAGAGGATCCGGAAGGGGAAGACGATCACGACGAAGACGATGAGGACTGATCGGAGGGAATCGATCATCCGCCAAGCCGTAGCAAACCGGATCTCATGCAAAACGCCCGAAGGGCTGGCACTCGGAATGGGGGACAACAAAGTCCCCCGTTCAAGAGTGATGACATCTACGGTGTCGGACCATGGAAAAATTCAGAGCCACCGCTTGCTCCTAGTGGCTCGGTGAGCCAATTTGTGCATGCCACCTGTCCTGCAGGACTACCATCCGTTAGCCCCGTTGCCGTCTCTTCCTGGCACCCGTTCGATTCGGTTTTCCTGGCATGAGTCGTCGGATGGCAGCAGTCGATCAGATCAGAATCGGCTTATCGAGCTCCCTTCGGACGATCACCCACTGACCGCAATGCATCAGCCAGTGCGTCGCCTGCATGGAGAAGACGGAGCCGACGGTGGGGGCATAATGGATCCCTGATGGCTGATCCAACTGCTCGTCGCTTGTCTTCGCCAGAGCCGCTTCCGTAGCGGCCCGCTGCTGGCGATAGACTTCGAAAAGCTGGTCGCGATTGAAGGTGGGCGCCGCAGGGTCGGGCTGAGATGCAAACGCCTCGGCGAAGCCAGCTGGAAGCTGTGGCATTCCGCCGGGAGCTATCTGGCTGACCATCTTATGTTCCGAAAGAATCAAGTGGCCCAGTTGCCAGTAGAGCGAATTGCATTTCGCATGGGGCCTACGCTGCAACTCCTGATCGTTCATGTCGCCCAGATAACTCATGCAGACCATATCGGCTGCCTTCAAACTCTGTCCAATCGCTTGTCGGGAATCCATCTCCATCTCCTTTTGCTGCGGGGCGCTCATCGCCCAATCCTGTGAAATGATTCGGCAACCTGCCCGGGCCTGCTGCCACCAGATCTTCGATTCTGCTCGCCTACCGCTTCGCTTCCCAAAGTTCACCAAAGAATCCCCGATCGACCACTTTTCCTGGCCACTGGTTGTCAGACCATGGGTTTCCGGACGACTGGTCGCCGGACGATGGGGCATTGGGCTTTTCGCGTAGATCGATGATGGCCCAATCGGGCAGCATCGGGATCTGGCGCGCGTTGTTCAGATAGGCATACTCACGGAAGGTAAAACCACTGTTGATGACGACATAGCGTTGTGGGTTCAGCGGGTTGGGATAGATCAGGATCGGCGCATGAGTTGCGGCGTCGTAATCCACCCCCAGCATGTTCAAGCGATCCGGACGCCACAGGATCGGAAGCTGATCGACGATACGAGCGATCCATGGATTGGTCTGGGGAGTACCAAAGAGCACCAGATGATTCTCCTGCAGATCGTTCGGCGACAGGGCCTCTGCTGTCCTCAAGGGCACGTCGCCTCGAAAATGACGCCGCCACTGCGTCGCGGCATGCTCAAACTCTTCAGCCGACCACTGATCGACTGGCAGTGGGTAGTCGGGCATCTGCGGACCGATCATCACAAAGCTGCTCATGAATGCATCGTCGATCGGTCCTTGAAGCCCCGGCTTTTTCGCTCGCGATGAAACCGCTCTTGGCCCCATTTGCCAGACGCCTGTCTGCGGGTGGCGATGCATGGTGATGGAAAAGCCATCGCCTTGCTGCTGCGCGGCAGACTGAAGACTGCGCCCATCCACTTGCACTTCCAACCGATCGAATGCACCACTTCCCTGCCACTTTTCCCATGCCTGGCTGTTCCATCGCAGCGTCAGTTGGTCGATGTTGGTCGTCTTCAGATCGATTTTGCCTTGGTCGACAAGCTGCCCTCGCACCCAAGCGCGCTCCCAATGCTTCCCCAGCCGATCGATATGCACCCAGTGCGACGAAGGATACTTGAGGGTATAGGTCACAAATTCGACCTCTCGAGGCAGAATCGGTCGCCCTTGCTGAGCCCACTGGGACATTCTTTCTTCGATCTCTTTCTTGGATTCCGGATGGTACTTGTGTTCGGTATCCGGTCCGATCCGATGGTCTAACTGCATGCCACGGCTGGCCATCGCTTCGGCCATCACGTCCGCTGCCTGCTTTTGGCGGTCTTTCTCACCGCTGTAGGCGACTAGCGGCAAGTGCCGAAGATTCTCGACCCAGTCGGGGCAGTCGTACCAGTGCAACAGCTTTTCATGCTCTCCGACCGGCTGAAAATCCTCTCCCTGGAATTCCTTCAGGAATTTCCTGGTCTCCGAGAATCCAGCCCCCGGTGTCGCGGCAAACCATCGCGAAGGATCGTGAACCGCCAGTTGCCAGCAACCAGCTCCCCCCATCGAAAACCCTCGAATGCTGACGCGGTTGGGATCGACTGCAAAGCGTCGACCAGTCGCTTCGATCGCCTCGTAGACATCGACCTCGCCAGCAAATTTGAAGGCATTGCTGTAGCGGCCATAGGGGTGCAGCACCAGCGTCTTGTTCGGAGTGAATTCCCCAGGCTGCGTCATGCGTCGATGCAAGAAACCCGCCTCGCTGGTCCTTTCATCCCGCCCGTGCAGCCAGACATCCAGTCGAAGGGGCGTCGCGTCTTCTGGCTTCCATCCAGCTGGGATCACCAGCCCGAACGGCTGAATCGATCGGTCGATCTTGGAAACGAATCCCCCAACCAGCAAGGTTGGACGCATCGGATCCGGGGTATCGATCCCCAGCAGCTTCCAACCTTTGGCACCTTGGTTCCACCTGGCCGCTCGCCGCTCCCCTTCCTCTAGCACCTTATCCAACTGCGATAATTCCTGCTCGGAATAGACCATTCCGGTCTCCAGCGTCATTTCGATCGCACGAGCGAAGACCAGCACGTGCGCCGCATCGTCTGCGTCCCCTGGTGATCGATCGATAGATTGCCGAATTGCGGCAGACCTTAGTAGCAGTTGCGTCTTGGTTTCTTCGGGGATGGCAATCCCAGGAGGAGGAATGGGCCGGACCTTGTTCGGATGGTTGTCCGCCGGGCCATCCCAAGCCATCAGCGAGGAAGAGAGCAGACAGACGAAAACAACTGGCAGCCACTGCAGGCTTCCGCCGGTCATCAGGCGGCGCCGCATCGGCCGCTTGGAAATCCCGCCCCAAATCGACTGCATCACCAATGCTTCCCTTCAAGTCCTTGGGAGACCTTCACTAGGCGTTTCACGGAGACGCCCAACCCGCTCCCAGGATAACATAGAGGGGTTGCCCGAGGTGCCGTCCGCATGTGTCCAAGATCGGGCCGCACCTCATTTCTCCGATCCTCGTCTTCGACTGTTGGCTCTTCGACTCCTCGATCCGATCATACAGCCGGCGAGGCAACGCCTTGCAAGAACTCATCAGCACTAATGCCATAGCGCGCCAGTACAGCCAGCAGAAGGTCGCTAATCGGAACCGGCCCATTGGCTCGCCGCGGCGCCTCGGGACTCCCGAATCTACGCACCGAATCGCGCTGCAGTGTATCTGCCCGACTTGTCGCCTGCGACAAATCGCCAGTAGCAAGAGCTGCGTTGGTTACCAACTGTGCCTTCCGATCGTTATCCGACTGGGGTTTGGTTGGGGCATCCCAGGAAAAAAACATCTGTCGGGCTGGAGTCATGCCGTTGGACAGGCCAGAATCATACACAGAGGTTTCCATCGTTCCACTCCTTGCTATTCGGCGATCGATACCCTGTCGCCTTCCGGTCGCGACCTACATGACATCGATCCGGCGGTAGTGTCGGTGTCGGGTGGGACACGTTTGGTCAACAGGTTGGAAAATTTCTCCTGCAGTCGATTTTTTGATGTTTTTCCGGGAACTGGCGTTCCCCAGTGCGAGGGGCATTTCAGGTATGTCGATTACCCCCAATGATGTGGCCAAAAAGATCATCGCCAATGTGGAAAAGGCGATCGTCGGAAAGCGCAAGCAATTGGTCCTGTCGCTGGTTTCGTGGTTTTCCGGGGGGCACATCCTTCTGGAAGACGTACCCGGCGTCGCCAAAACCATGTTGGCCCGCGCCCTGGCTCGTAGCGTCGGTTGCCGATTCAAGCGGGTGCAGTGCACGCCGGACCTGCTCCCCAGCGACATCACAGGGGCCTCCATCTTCGATCAGAAGGCGAATGAATTTGTCTTCCGGCCCGGCCCGGTATTTACGCAGATACTGCTGGCCGACGAAATCAACCGCGCCACCCCACGCTCCCAGGCCGCTCTTCTGGAGGCGATGGCCGAGGCGCGGGTCACGGTCGATGGCGTGACCCATTCGCTGGAGCAGCCTTTCCTGGTGATCGCCACCCAGAACCCGATCGACCAAGAGGGTACCTTTCCACTCCCAGAAGCCCAACTGGATCGCTTCTTGATGAAGTTCCAGCTTGGCTACCCCACGATGGAAGAGGAGCTAAAAATGCTGCAGATGCTGGAAAAGCAGCATCCGGTCGATTCGCTGGAGGCAGTGGTAACGGCGGCGGAACTGAAGGGGTGCCAGGAAGCGATTAAAGGAGTCTACGTAGATCCCAAGGTACGTGCCTATTTGATGCAGATCGTGCAGGAGACGCGCCAGCATGAAGATCTTTTGCTGGGGGCCAGCCCCCGTGCCTCGATCGCTCTGTTTCGCTGTGGCCAGGCGATGGCAGCACTGCGAGGACGCGACTTTGTACTGCCCGACGACATCAAGAAGATCGTCGCGCCGGTCCTCGCCCATCGCCTAGTCCTCAAGCCGGAAAGTCGGCTGAGACGACTGACCAGCGATCAGGTGGTCGACAGCATCGTGGCGGAAATCGCCGTTCCTTCGATCGATCAGGGAACGCTGGTCGAGGAGTGATCGGAGATGGGGTACGTCGCCCTGATGGCTTTCCTGCTGCTGATCGGCCTGGTGTTCCAGGCCAGTGTGCTGGTCTATGCCGCTGGTGCCATGGTGCTGCTCTTTGGTGGATCCAGATTCCTGGTCGAACGCTGGGTGCGTGCACTCGCCGCGCAGCGCCAGGCGATCCGCGGTGAAATGGAGGTGGGGCAATCCACTTCGGTAGGCGTCCAACTGACCAATCGCTCCCGATGGTGGATCCCGTGGGTGCTGATCGAAGATGTCCTCCCGCGATCAGCTACCCAGTCACCCCACGGAGCCCTCTCCGTTCCGCAAACGCCCCTGCGACTGTATGCCCTGGGAGCCCGCCAGGGAAAGTTGCTCAGCTACACGCTGCAGGCGCTGCGCCGAGGGCTTTACCAGATCGGACCGACCATCGCGGAAACCGGCGACCTCCTGGGACTTCACCGCCGTTTCGCAGTCCTCTCCAAACCCCAGACGATTCTGGTCCTCCCACGCATCGTTCCGATCGAAGGGTACGACATTGCCTCTCGGCGCCCCATCGGTGAAATCCAGGTGACCTACCGCTCCATGGAAGATCCGACTCTGGTCGTTGGCATCCGCGACTACCAGCAGGGCGACCCGCTCCATCGCATCCACTGGAAGGCAACCGCCCGCACCGGCCGACTCCACAGCAAGATCTACCAGCCCACCACCGTCGCGGGAGCGATGCTGCTTCTGGACATGCATCGCCAATCGAACCCCGAACGCCACGAACCGGTCCGAAGCGATCTGGCCGTCACGGCAGCCGCCAGCATCGCCCATACGCTCTACCAGATCGGACAGCAGTTCGGACTGGTCACCAACGGACGAGATGCCGCCGAACGGCTGCGGACGGAGGGATGGGATACCGATCATCGGTCGCGCGAGGAACTGGTCTCCCAGGTGGCGATGCGAGAAGAGAGCCTCACATCCAGAAGACCGGTCGTCCTGCCGGCTGGCAAAGGACCGGAACATTTTCGCGAAATCCACCGCACCCTGGCTCGCCTGGAACGCTCCGACGGATTGACGCTTCCCCAACTGATTCTGGAGACGCAAAGCCGACTGCCGCGGGATGCCACCCTCCTGGCGATCGTGCAGGAACTCGACGAATCGGGGTTGATGGCCCTCTCTCTGCTCCGCAAACAAGGCTATCGAATCGCTGTCGTGGTCAACCAGTGGGACGATCAGACATACCGCCAGATCTCCGGGAAACTGCTCAACCTCCGCATTCCCTCTTACCATTTGTCGGACGAGTCGTCGATCGGTTCCATTTGTCGCACGCTGATGCTGGCCCGCAGTTAAACTGCCAACAGCCGGTCTCGAAACCTCCTCAGGAGTCACCATCGATGGAAGAGCGCAGGCCCCCGCGACCTACCCTGGCCGATATGGCAATGGCGGCTATCGCTCCGGTGCTGATCATCGGAATGATCAGCTGTCTGGTCTTCTTCCTGGTGAACCTGCTCTACCGGGGTGATTTCACAATCCGACTGATGTACCTGCTGGGGCTTTACACCTTCGGCAGCGTCTTCATCGCAAGGATTGCGATCGAACAGTCGAGATCTGTCGCGCTGGGCTATACCGCTGCCCTGGGCCTGGCAACTTATTTCGTCGTCATGCGATTCGTTCGATTCTCCGGGCCTCTTCAATCGGCTGCCGATTTTCTGGTGATCGGATTTCTAGTCCTTATCGGGTTCCTTGCCGACCGCATCACCTGGGACTGCACCTGGATCGACGAACGAGCACCCACCAGCCCGGAAGGGCTTCTGCAGTCTCTGGGCCTCGTCCGAAGTACGCTCAATCGAAAGGATCGCAAGCAGGCAACCCGACGACACAACCCAGGAATCTGGGTCCTCTATTTCGCGCTCCTGGCCATCCCCCTTTTCGGCCTCGGTCAACTGGCAATTCCCGCCTACGAAACGCTGGCAAGACAACGCGCCATCCTACTTCTCTTCGGCTATCTCCTGTGCGCTCTTTCGCTGCTGGTAGTCACCAGCTTTCTCGGGATTCGTCGCTACTTGAGACGACGAAACATCGAAATGCCCACAGGCGTTACCTCCGCCTGGCTCCTCTGGGGCCTCGGCAGCATTCTGAGCGTGCTCTTTGCTGTCTGGCTTCTTCCTCTTCCCAGCTCCGGTCCCTGGGCCGCATTGGGCCAGTGGATCACTTCCCCCGACAACCTAATAGCCAGCCGCTTTGGTTGGGGCCCAGAACCGGTACGATCCTCCAGCCCTGGCAAACCAGCGACATCTGCCGAGCCGAGAACCGCCCCCAAAAAACCTTCCGGAGCACCTCAAGCGAACGGAACTGCAGGCAGTCACAACGATCCGGCTACTCCGTCGTCAGCAGAAAAGTCGTCGCAACAACCATTGTCTCAACAACCATCAGACGACGCCTCCAACACCCCTCCGAAATCCGCACCAGAACAGGGACAAGCTCAACAGGGACAAGCTCAACAGGGACAAGCTCAGCAGGGACAAGCTCAGCAGGGACAAGCTCAGCAGGGACAAGCTCAGCAGGGACAAGCTCAGCAGGGACAAGCTCAGCAGGGACAAGCTCAGCAGGGGCAGGCTCAGCAGGGGCAGGCT
>JBIINB010000020.1:0-49727 GCA_044337705.1 Pirellulaceae bacterium
AGCAGCCCGCTCGGCGATGGCCAGCGGGTGCTTGACATCCCAGGTGCATGGTATCGAACAAGCCTTTCATCACCGAGCGATCGGATGAGGCCGGTGGTGGCTTGTGCCAGACTCCACCCGATCGCATGCCGCATCGATTGGGGCCGATTGGATGCTGGTTTGACGCCTATGCTGGACGATGCCATCCATCCTGGTCGGCCCCGCTGATTTGGCCCCACGCCACATTCCCGCCACCCGAGACAGCCCCATGACAAAGCAACCACAGACCATTCAGTTCTTCGTCGCTGCTGTTCTTGCGATCCTTTCGGGCCCCGCGGTACGCCTCCATGGACAGACTTCCGAAGACCTACCTTCCGCGTCCGACCGAGTGTATCACGAAGAGATTCGGCCAATCCTGGTGCAACACTGCTTGGCCTGCCACGACGCCAAGGAGTCGTCCGCCGGGGTGATTCTGGAACGCTACGCTATGCTTCTGGTGGCAGGGCCGAAGGGTCGGTTGGTCCAACCCGGCGATCCGGATGGAAGTCGTCTGATCCAGGCGATTCGCGGTGAAAATGGGCTGGAAAAAATGCCCCCCGAAGACCAGCCGCCGATGGTTCAAGAGCAGATTGATCGGATCGTTCAGTGGGTGCGAGATGGAGCACCAGGGAGCGACATCGATCTTCCGTTGGCCAAACGTTTGTCGCTGAAAGCACCAGCGGCGCAGCATGGACGAACTGCCGCCATCACCAGCCTGGTCTTTGGGGATCGCACGACTACCCCCTGGGCGGGCCGAACGGGTGCCATTGGCAGGTGGGATGCAAAGGAAGGGAGACTGGTGCAGTCCCAGCCCTGGGTCGGCAAGATCAATCAGATGCGGCGCAGCGCCGATGGCACTCGCATCGCCATCGCTTCGGGCTTGGCGGGAGTCGGTGGTCAGGCCAGTGTGCTGGATGCGAAGACCGGTGAGCTGATCTGCCAAGTGGAACATCCCAAGGAGATGATCTCCACGGCGGTGATCAGTCCCGATGGGAAATGGCTGGCATCCGGAAGCTACGATGCCAGGATCGATCTCTGGGAGATCCCTTCGGGGAATCATGTTCGTTCCTTTGCAGGACACCACGGTCCCATAGGCGATCTCGATTTCGATCCTTCGTCGACCCTGCTGGCCAGCGCCAGCCGCGATGAGACAATCAAGCTATGGCTTGTCGATTCCGCTGAACGACTCGACACCCTGGGACAGGCCGAAGACGCTCAGCGATCGGTTCGTTTTGATCCTTCTGGAAACTTCATCCTGGGAGCCAGCGACGATCGCAGAATCCGAATCTGGAAATTGGAGTCGCGGGAGCGGCCCGCGATCAACCCATGGCTGAAGACAGTCTTTGCCCATGAAGCGGCCGTCCATCAGCTTTGGATCGATCCTGCCGGAAGGCTGCTGGTTTCCCTCGGAGAGGACTGCAAGATACGAGGCTGGAAGTTACCTCAACTGGAAGCCCTCGGCGAACCGTTGGAGCTTGCCGACCTGCCGATGGCAATCGACTGGTCGGATACCGACCAGCAGTGGATCGTGCCACTGATCGATGGGACAGTGGCTGAGGTGCCAATGCCCCAGGATTGGCGTGAACGCCTGGAGCAGGCCGATGCATCGACAACCGTCAGCCAAGCGTTGGTGCAGGCGGACGAGCCGATGGCAGTGATTGCCGGTGATTTGGTGCAGCGGGAGGAACAGGAACCCAATGGAGACCTCGCCAGCGCCATGCCGATCGAAGGGTTGGCACTCGTCCGTGGCTCGATCGATTCCAATGGCAAAGAAGGCAAGCCCGATGAAGACTGGTTTCGCATCGAAGCCAAAAAGGGGCAGCGCTGGGTGATCGAAGTCGACGCCGCTCGCAGCGGTTCGCCGCTCGATAGCCGCATCGAAATCCGCTCGGCCGATGGTCGCCCTCTGCTGCGGCAGCGATTGCAGGCGGTGCGCGAAAGCTACTTCACTTTCCGAGGGAAGTCATCCGAAGTCTCGGACGATTTCCGACTGCATCAGTGGCAGGAAATGGAGCTCAATGAGTACCTCTATGCCGGTGGTGAAGTGGTCAAGCTGTGGCTCTATCCGCGCGGGCCAGATTCGGGTTTCAAAGTCTATCCCGGGTATGGAAAACGGCGAGCCTTTTTCGATACCACACCGGTGGCTCATGCGCTCGGTGAACCGGCCTGGATCGTCCGCCCGCTATCAGCCGGGGAACAGCCGCAGGACAATGGGCTCCCGGTCTTTTCGATCTACTACGAAAATGACGATGCGTCCAACCAGCGTTTGGGGAAGGATTCCAAGCTGACATGGAACGTGCCAGAAGATGGCAGCTACCTGATTCGGCTCCGCGATGCGCGCGGCACCATCGATCAGCCCGCCCCCTACCAGCTGAAGATCCGTCCTCCAGAGCCCAGCTTCCAGCTCCTGGGAAGTGGGATGGAGCTGACGATCAACCAAGGAACAGGCCGGGAGTTCGAAGTGGCGATCCAGCGAGAAGACGACTTCGAGCAAGAGGTGGAACTGGTGTTGGAGGGGTTGCCCGAGGCGCTTCAGAGCACCCAGCCTGCAACGATTCAGGAAGGTCAGGATAAGGCAATTCTCAATATCGCTCTTCCCCGAGAGCCTGTCGATGGACTGCCCGAATCGGGCGAGTGCCAGTTGGTGGCGCGAGCCAAGGTGGGGGGCCAGATGGTGGAGCGACGTTGGGGCCAACCGATCCAGTGGAAGCGGATCGATGCGCCAAAGGTCCGCCTGGAAGTGGTGCGCCGTGTGGTGTCGCAGGACAAGATAGAACCATGGCCGACGACGCCCGAAGGGATTCCGATCATCGAAATCCTTCCAGGGCAGACGGTCTCCGGCACGATCCTCGCCCAGCGTGGAGCCCACGCGGGGGACATCGCTTTCGGCAATGAGGATAGTGGCCGGAATCTGCCTCATGGTGTGATCGTCGACAACATCGGACTCAATGGGCTGATGATCCCCGCCGGTCGCGATTCCCAGGAATTTTTCCTTACCGCCGCGCCGTGGCTGAAACCCCAGGAAAGACTGTTCCATTTCCGAGCGACCACTCAAGACCAGCCGACCACCCTTCCTATCCTGCTGCGCGTGGTGACCCCGCAGCAGGTGGCTCAGCAGGAACTGCCCCTCCCAGGAGATAGACCTTAGCGATCCCTCCTACCCCAGGTATTTGATCTGCTCCCCTACCCTTCCATTCATTCCTGGTGAGCCGCCGATGGTGGCTGCCTCATGAGTCGACCGATGCAGCAATTTTGTTTTCAGATGCGGACACGTTTTGTGGTCGGTCCCGGAGTTCTGGAGCAACTGGGGGGGATCGCGAAGGAACTGGGAGGGACGCGGGTCCTGGTGGTCAGCGACCCAGGGATTGTCCAGGCAGGTCTCTTCGAACGCGGTCTCCACTCGCTGCGGGCGGCCGGAATGCAGATCGCTTCCTTTCATGATTTCCAGGAGAACCCCGACAGTGACCAGGTCGAAAGGGGCGTCCGGGTCGCCAAGGAATTCCAGCCCGATCTCCTCGTGGGGCTTGGGGGCGGCAGTTCGATGGACTGCGCCAAGGGGATCAACTTCGTTCACTCCTGCGGTGGCAGGATCCACGATTATTGGGGTGTCGGGAAGGCAACTGGAGCGATGCTGCCGCTGATCGCCGTGCCGACGACGGCCGGGACAGGAAGTGAATCGCAGAGTTTCGCGCTGATCAGCGATGCGGTCACGCATGCCAAAATGGCCTGCGGCGATCCCAAAGCGGCCGCTCGAGTCGCCCTGCTGGATCCCCTGCTGACGCTTAGCCAGCCGCCACGCGTCACAGCACTTACCGGGATCGATGCACTCACCCATGCAATCGAATCGTTCGTCTGTCGCAAACGCACCCCCATCTCCCAGCTCTATGCCAAGGAAGCCTGGAGGTATTTGCGTTATGGTTTCCCCTTGGTGCTGGAAGACCCGAAGAGCATCGAAGGCAGGTTCTGCATGCAGTGGGGTGCCGCGCTGGCGGGGATGGCGATCGAGGCATCGATGCTGGGAGCGGCTCATGCCCTGGCAAATCCCCTGACCGCACACCACGACGTCGCTCACGGTCAGGCGGTCGGTGCGATGATGCCGCATGTGATTGCATGGAACGCGCGCCAGGTGGCTTCCTGGTACCAGGAGCTGTGGAATACCGTCGAGCCCCCTTTACAGGTCACACGACCACTCAAACCGGAGTCCGATGCGTTTGCAGCTGCAGAAAAAATGGCTGACTGGTTTGGGGAGATGCTTCAGGCGGGAGGCTTACAACAGCGGCTGTCCGCGCTGTCCATCCCCGAAAAGGATCTCGAACTGCTCGCCAGTCAGGCAGCTCAGCAATGGACCGCCAAATACAATCCGGTCGAAGTGCATGCCGACGACCTGTTGCAGATGTATCGTCGCGCGCTGTGATAAGAGACTGCGGCGCGTCGTGAGGACCAGTAGAGAGGATGCCGATGAACAAACGATGGCAAGGGTTCCGGATCGCAGCGATCATCGCCGGAATGATCCAGCAAAGTGGGGCACCACTGCAACTGATGGCCGACTGGCCACTGCCTCGCGGTGATGCCGCTTCCCGTGGCGCGGCCGATGGCACGATGCCCATGGCACCCGAACTGCTATGGAAGTATGAGGTGCCCAAGGGGGCCTTTGAGTCGACACCGATCGTGGTCGACGGGAAGGTCTATATCGGCGACATGGATGGCAATTTCTTTGCACTGGATCTGCAGGATGGCAAAGAACTGTGGAAGCGGAAGAGCGAAGGAGGATTTCTGGCCGGCGCGGCCTTCGATCAAGGCTTGCTGGTAGTAGGTGACTACGACGGTAAGGTTTATGCGCTCGATCCCATGACTGGAGAACAGCGATGGGAATTCACCACCGGCGCGCAGATCGATGCGGGTGCCAATTTCTTTCAGTCGCTGGTCCTTGTGACTAGTGAAGATGGAGTCCTCTACGCACTCGATCGCCAAAACGGACAATTGACTTGGAAATACGAGACGGGCGACCAGCTGCGATGCGGTCCGACGCTGGTGGGATCGCAGACCCTACTGGGGGGATGCGATGGTCAGCTGCATGTGGTCGATTTGACCACCGGCAAGGCAGCCGAAGGAAAGTGGCCCCTGGGCGGTCCCACCGGAAGCACCCCGGCCGCGATCGACGGGATGGTAGTGGTGCCGACTCACTCAGGCCCCATCCTGGCATTCCGTCCTCCGGAGGGCGAGCCGAAGTGGAATTACAACGACCCCGAGCGGAGTCCCGAGGTGCGCAGCTCTCCGGCTGTCCATGACGGCACCGCCTACATCACCACCCGCAATCGACGCCTGCTGGCACTCTCTCTGGCCGATGGAAAACTGCAATGGGAAAGTGTCTTGCGAAAAAGATCCGATAGCTCCCCGGTTTACTGCGACGGCCGGGTCTGGCTGGGCGCCACCGATGGATCACTCTATGCGATCGATGCGAAAAATGGAGAAGTCGCCTGGCAGAAGGAACTGCCTGGATCGTTTCTCGGCTCCCCCGCCATCGACTCAGGCAAGCTGGTGATCGCCAACGACCAGGGGGTCGTGTTTTGCTTTGGAGCTCCTTCGCGGTAGACTGATGAAATCTTTCGTGGAAGGAAGGCTCTATGGCGACTGAGACCATCAAGACGGAAGTTGGCAGCTACTTCATCTCCAACTATCCCCCCTACTCCCAATGGAACAAGGAATCGCTGCCGGAGATCCAGGCAGCGATGGCCAGTCCGCCACGCAGCGGAACGCCATTAGGGCTTTATCTGCACATTCCCTTCTGCAGAAAGCGGTGCAAGTTCTGCTACTTCAAAGTCTTCACTTCGGTCAACGCCGAAGAGATCGAACGGTATGTTGCAGCCCTCAGTCGAGAGATAGAACTGGTCAGTCGCCAGCCCATCATGGGTGGCCGGCCGTTTCGGTTCGTCTACTTCGGCGGCGGAACACCCAGCTTCCTTTCGGCCAAACAACTCACCTCCCTGGTCGATCGACTCCGCGCGAATATCTCCTGGGATCAGGCCGAGGAGGTGACATTCGAGTGTGAGCCGGGGACGCTCAGCGAGTCGAAGGTCCATACCCTTAAGGATCTGGGGGTGACACGCCTGAGCCTGGGGGTGGAAAATTTTTCCGATGCGATTCTCGAGGAGAATGGTCGCGCTCACCTTTCGAAGGAAGTCTATCGCGCCTGGGAGTGGATCCAGGCGGCAGGTTTTCCGAATGTGAACATCGACCTGATCTCCGGTATGGTGGGAGAGACATGGGAGAACTGGAAGGACAATGTCCGCAGGGCCCTGGAACTGTCGCCGGAGAGCTTGACGATCTATCAGATGGAACTCCCATTCAATACGGTCTTCTCGAAGGATGTGCTGACCGGCACCCAGAAGGAGACTCCGGTGGCCGACTGGCCAACCAAGCGCGATTGGGTTTCTTATGCATTCGATGAATTTCTGTCGGCCGGTTACTCGGTCAGTAGCGCCTACACGCTGGTCAAGGATCCCAAGAAAGTCAATTTCTCCTACCGCGACAACCTTTGGGATGGCGCCGATCTGCTGGCCACCGGGATCGCGAGTTTTGGACATGCATCGGGAGTCCATTACCAGAACTTGCCGGAATGGAACGACTACCTGGGAGCCATCCTGGACGAAGGACGACTGCCGCTGGGACGAGCCTATCGCCCGACCGCTCATCAGATGCTGGTGCGGGAACTTATCCTGAAACTGAAGACCGGGAAACTGGATCGAAAAGCATTCTTCGATCGCCATGGGGTCGATATCGTCGCTCGTTGGAAAGAGGTCTGGGACGACTATGAGCAACGGCAGTGGGTGGAGATCGATGACCATCAGGTGCGACTGACCCGGGAGGGAATGCTTCGCGCCGATGGATTGCTCCCCGGCTTTTTCGAACCGCAATTTCAGGGAGTGCGGTATACATGAGCCAGCCGCTGGTCTTCTCGATGGGCCAGTTCGCAGCCGAATTGCCGACCGATCGACTCTATTCGAAAAATCATTTCTGGGCGATCGACCAGGGGGCCGGTCGGTTTCGCTTCGGCTTCAGCGCCTACGCAGTGAGACTGCTGCAAGATATTTACTTCCTGGAGTTCAGCGTTGAACCAGGAATGGCGATCGAATCGCGGCAGGAGATCGGTTCGATCGAAAGCAAGAAGGCTGAAAGCGGTCTGTATGCTCCAAGCAGCGGGTTGCTGGAAGCGATCAACCCCGAAGTGCTTCGCGACCCGGGAGCGATCAACGTCGATAAATATGGGGATGGATGGCTGATCGAAGTCAGCTCCGTCGATCCCCAGCCACTGCTGAATCCGCAGCGATATTGCGAGCACCTGGCTGAAGCATGGGAAGTGGCACAGCGCACCATCAAGGGACAAGCCAATGCCTAGCGATCCAATCAGCAATCGTCGCCTGACCGTCGTGATCTCGCAGGGTCAAAGCCGCAATCCGCAGAAGCGGGAGGTGGAGGAGACGATTGCCGCGCGTGCCATCCTCGATCGGCGGATCGATGCGGTGGTCATCCCGCACCTCTATGATCTAGCCGCAGGCAGCGAAAGCTTCCAGCGGCTCCGAAAGATCGATGGGCCGATGGTGGTCCTGGGATGGCTCTTCCCTCGAGCCATCCACTGGGTTCTGGATCGGCAGGGGATCCGCGGGCAATTCGGGGAGGTCGAATTGAAGGATCCATCCGAAGAGGATGAGGATGACTTGGAGGAGGAGGCAGATGAGCCATCGGCAGAGGATGGATCCGAACACGTGGCAGACCAGTTCCCCAGACCCGACCGGAATATCTACTGCCTCGATCTGAAAATTCGCCCCTCAGCCGAAGCATTTCTGGAGGAGATCGAACGGATCGCTAGATTGGAGCTGGGAGGCGACGCCGCTGCCGATGCGATCGAAAGGTTCCAGCACCCCACCAACCAGACCGCTCTTGCCATCGATGGATCTGGAAGACTTTCGCTGGATGCTGCCGCAAGCCAGGTGCCTGATGAGCCGCCGGAGGCGCACCAGCAGGGACTGTTGGTGATCGACGAGCATCCGCAGCGGCGATGGTATCCGGTGATCGACTTCAGTCGCTGCACCAACTGCATGGAGTGCATCGATTTCTGCCTGTTCGGTGTTTATGGTGTCGATGCAGCGCAGACGATCCTCGTCGAGCAACCTGATAACTGCCGCAAGGGATGCCCCGCCTGCTCGCGCGTCTGCCCCGCCAATGCGATCATCTTCCCTCAGCACAAGACACCCGCTATTGCCGGGGCCCAGGTCGACAGCGGTGGATTCAAGATCGATCTCTCGAAGCTGTTTGGTGCCCCAGAACGCGACGAAGATCCACTGGCCGCCGCCGCTCGAGAACGGGATGAGCAACTGATTTTGGCGGGGCGAGCTGCGGTGGGACTGAATGCCGAACGAGAAGACGAAGCACCTAAAACCTCGCCGGCACCCGCCGCCACTGCGTCCTCCTCACCACCTGCTTCAAAAGACGCGCTCGATTCCCTCCTGGACCAGCTGGATCAGATGGACCTGTAGGAAGACGTTCTTACGTTTGCCTCATGCATGCAATCGGTAGGCGTCCTGAAGGATGCAGGCGCCCAAAGCACTCAGCAGCACCGAGTCCCAGGCATGCCGCTGAGCCTCCGGGAGATTGGGCATGGAGTCCAGCAATCGGACGACAGCCGTTCGATCGAAGAAAGGGACATCCGATAGCGAGCGGCTACGGAGGGTGTCTTGTGCAAGGGTAGCCATTCCAGAACCAGGCTGCGCGATCCGGCTGAGCTGAGTGACGAATCTCTTTTTTTCGGCTTGGTAAACCGAATCGGTGATGCCCCCCTGCACCGCCTCTCGCAAAACGTATTTTGGTATCGAGTTCCTGAGTTTGACTGACGAAGGCATCTGCCGGACGGACTGGATAACATGATGATCCAGAAATGGCAGTCGTCCTTCCACCGAATGCGCCATCTCGGATCGGTCGCCACAGGCGGTAAGAAAAAAATTCTGCAACATCGTTTTGGCCCAAAGGTACATCGACTGAGAAAGCCGCTCACGACCTGACATCTGGGTCGATACACTCAGTTGAGAAAGAAGTTCCGAAAATGGGTCCCGATCCATGACATGGGCTAGGTAACCCGATGAAAGCAATGTTTTGAAGCGCGACCGGTCCAACTCGCGAAATAAAATCTGAGATGGAACATAACCCAGCATGGATCGAACCTGACTTAGCGGTTGACCGGGGACGGAGGCGGCAGGGGCGACCTGAGCGCTCCTACCGTCCAGTACCAAAGGTGGTTGACCGCCGAAGATTTCATCGGCTCCCTCACCGGTGAGTACCACTTTGGTCCCTTGATGCCGAACCAGCCGACTCAGCAGGTACTTGCCGACGATCCACTCCGATCGGGGAAGTTCTTCCCACTGCACTACTGCATCGGGAAAATGCTCGGCGACTAAATCCCCTGTCACCTCGATACTGTGCAATCGCGTTCCAAAGCGGGCGCAGGTTTCCTGAATCCTTACCTGTTCGTTGTGCTCGTCATCTTCCGGGAAGAAGACACTGAAGCAATCGAGTGTCGATGCATGCTGCACGGCCAGGCCTAGAACCGCGCTGGAGTCGATGCCACCACTGAGGTAGACACCCACGGGGACGTCGGCGATCAGACGCACACGTACTGCATCCTCCAGGACCTCACGAAGCGAGGAAATAGCCGCTTCATCGGTCAAATCCGAAATAGTGTCGGCGTGGGGATAATCGTAATCCCAATAGCTGGACAGCTCCACCTTACCGTCCTTGGCGACCAGGTAAGTTCCACCAGGAAGTTGCCGAACACCAGAAAAGAGGGTGGAGTCGGGGGGGACAAGACCTTCCGTAGCGTAGAAGAAGCCGTCTGGACTCCACCGGGCAGGAACGCCTGCCGCGAAGAGCGCCTTGGCCTCCGACGCGAAGTAGAGCCCATCAGGCGTCTCTGCATATACGAGTGGCTTGATGCCACAGCGATCGCGAGCAGCGAAGATCGCTCTGCTGCGTTCGTCCCATACGATGAATGCAAACTCTCCGCGTAAGTGTTGCAGGCAATCGTGGCCATGTTCTTCGTAGAGGTGCAGCAGGATTTCGCTGTCCGATTGCGTTCGGAAACGATGTCCTTTGGACTTTAGTTGCTGACGGATCGCCGCATAGTCATAGAATTCTCCATTGACGACCGCATGAATCGATCCATCTTCATTGCTGATCGGCTGACCACCAGTCTGCAAGTCGATGATGCTCAAGCGAGCATGCCCAAGGCCGACAAGGCTATCGGGAGATATCCAGACTCGCCGACCATCCGGTCCACGGTGCGAGAGCCTATCCGTTGCCGACTCGAGCAATGCTCGTGATACATGGCTATTGTGCATTGCGATTGCTACGATGCCGCACATTGCTGATCAGCTCTCCTTGGGTTCAGACGTCAACGAATGCATCTGCTGATGACGATAAATGACTTCCATGCACTCTCGAAGCGCCTCGGAAAACCTCTCATTTCCGGGCGCGAGGACATCGCGATGGGTTTCGCCAACGACGAAAGATTTGACCTCCCCCTGAAAAAGGCTTCCTCTCAATCTGTCAGGATTTCCAACGCAGTCCTGTCGATCCTCGCTGCAGATTCTCAGGACCAGATCTTCATGACTTGGTGGGAAGTGTTTTAGTAAAGCGATTTGCAGGAAGTCGCTGCTCTGCAATGCAGCTTGGATAAATGCATCGTCTGCTTTGGATGTTTCTTCACGGCTCAGGAAAAACTTTCGAGCCTTCATTTCCGACTGCCGTTTCATGAAGATTCTCAAGAATCGATCGAGGTATATCGGAAATGCTTGCCTAAGAAACCTCCGGAGTTTAAATCGCTTCCGACGTTGGATATCTGGCGGATCGAGCAACAGGAGAGGAGTGACCTGCTCCCCCTCAAGTTTCAATTGCCTAGCCATTTCCGTTGCGATGGCGGCTCCATTGCAGAGAGAGCCAACAGAGTAAGGGCCTGAGGGTTGGATGGACCGCATGGCCTGGATGTAGGTTGCCGCGATTTTCGGAATGGAGCGATGTTCACCCCGCTTCCGATCCAGGCCAACGGCCTGGAAGGAGTAAACAGGCTGATCCTCTTCAAGACTACGAAGGAAGTGGAGGCTGACGAAAGCTTGTCCCAAGCGACCGTGGACGAGGAACAGAGGGATGCGTGATCCGGTGTCGCGGAGAGGAACCAGAACGGGAGGCAACGTCCGCGCGGATCGTGAGGCGCCGGAAGCCGCAGTTGTTCCTCCGGAATCCTTCGAGTTGTCTGTTGCGACTGACTCCAAGGATGCACCGATCGGAATGGTGGCGGGAGCAACAGCGGCGGCGATTCCCTGCACGGTGGGGTCCAGCAGAACGCTCTCCAGTGCCAGAGGCTTCATGAAGACCTCTTCGAGTCGCAGATGAAGCTGGGTAGCGCGTAGAGAGTCACCACCCAACGCGAAGAAGTGGTCGGACGGTCCAACCGACGGCAAATTGAGGATGCTGACAAACAGCTCCGCGACCTTGGACTCCACTTCGTTCAGCCGCCGCTCGCTGGAAGCAACCACAGGCATGGCCTGAGCAGCAAGCGATTTCAGCTCCTGGCGGTCGACTTTACCTGAAGTCGTCGTCGGCATCTGGTCCAGCACCAGATATCTGGCCGGCATCATGTAATCGGGAAGTTTGCGCTTGAGCGTCTCCCGCAGGTCACCTGGATTTGGGTGGTACCCCGGTTTCCGTGCCACAATCATGACCAGCTGGCCCCCTTCATCTCTTTGAGGGCTGCGATCTAGCACCACAGCGACATCCCGCACATCTTCTCTGGCTCCCAGAGCCGCTTCCACTTCCGAAAGGTCGACGCTGTGCCCGCGCACCTTCTCGCGGTGGTCGTTCCGACCGAGGAAACAGAGGCGATGCCTAGCATCCCAGTAGCCAAGATCCCCGCTTCGCATAGTCCGTGATCCGGGATCTTCAGAATCATCGCCGAACACTTGGTCGTTGAGTTCCGGTCGCCGGAAGTATCCGGTGCATAGGTAAGGGCTGGAAAGAAGAATCTCTCCAGGTTCTCCATCGGTTGCCTCCGTACCGTCGGTCCTGATGATTCGCACCCGCATACCTTCAGCGGGATATCCAACAGGTATGATGGAATGACCGTCGCTATCGGATCGATCGATCCGATACTGAGCGATGACGCTCGCTTCGGTCGCCGCCAGGTGGTTTATGAACAAAGCATCCGATCGAAAGTGGTCGCAGAATAGTTGGACGTCACTCGGATAGACCGCCTCCCCTCCCAGGTCGATCGCCCTAATGGTTGAAAGCCTTCTTCCCGCCGGCAGACTCTGGACGAGATGCCGAAAGACAGTCGGCACGGCATGAAGCACGGTGATGTTCATGGCATCGATCCAGTCGGCCAGACCCGCAGTGCCCCGCTTGCGGATGTCGTAAGGGAAAAGTGTGGCTCCGCTGAGCAGCGATGAGAAGATATCCATGTTGGAGGCGCTGAACGCTGGCGAGTAAAGGAAGCTCAGCCTGTCTTCTTCAGTCACCCCCAGTTGCTTGGCATAGACCATCGCGAAATGGCGAAGATTTCGCTGAGTCTGGCAGACTCCCTTAGGAATTCCGGTCGATCCCGACGTGTAGAAGATGGATCCTGCCGCATCCGGAGGGATGCTACGTTGAAGCGCACACGAGGGTGTCGATTCCGGAATCGCGTCAACAGCCAGCACCGGAAAAGCGCCCGCAGCCAACTTGACTGCCATGGGGAGGTAGGCTTTGCTGGTCAGTAGAGCGGAAGGCTGGCAATCTTCGATCACCCGATAGATTCGCTCGCTGCCATCTGTGGCGTCCAGAGGCACGAATGCAGCCCCGGCCTTAAGGACGGCCAAAGTGCTCGCGATCGAATCCACACCCTGATCAAAAAGCAAAGCAACTCGTTGAGGCGGCATCTTGCACGCGTCGAGAATTGCATGAGCGATTTGATTGCTGGTGGTGTTCAATTGGCGGTAGGTGATGTCACCGGAAACCGCACAGATGGCAGTACGATCCGCATGAGTCGACGCAGTCGCTTCGAAATGGGTTGTGATCAGTTCGGGGGAATTCATGAAGCAAATCCTGATTTGTCCTGGATTCAAAAGTCCTCCGGCATCGACTCGGCAACGAATCGGTCTCCGGCGCGCACCAGCCAGCGAATGTCCTGATGGGATGACTGATGCGCGTCGATCGGACGATCTCTGCCGGTGAGATTGACAATGACAGAATCCTTCTTCGGAAACCGGCCAGCCCGCACTGCCTGGATCAGTCCGGCCAGTGCCGCCGATGCAGAGAAGCAGGCATCGATCCCTTCCAAGTCCCGCAGCAGCGATCTGGCCTCGCGGATGGAAGCTTCGTCTGCAATCTCAAATATCCCTTGGCTTTCCCGTACCACCTTGCGAACGATGGGGTAAACGCGAGTCGGATCACCTCGCAGGATCGCTTCGGCCAATCCTTGGGGATGATGGACGATATGCTCGGGAAGAATTCTATCTGCACCTTCAATCCATGCCCTGGCCATCGGGGCACAGCTTTCCTGCTGAACGCACATCAATCTGGGAATCCTCGGGATGATCCCCAGTTGCTGTAGTTGCTTGGCTCCCTGATGCACGCCAGCAACTCCCATGGCGCTGGAGACGGCCTGGACATACCATTCGAACGGCTCCGATGCCTGGTCGACCGCCTCAAGAAAGGATAGCTTGAGCCCTTCGCGGCGTCCGATATTGAAAAAACCTCGTTCGGAAGTCAAACCGTTTTCCTTGGCGAAAATCGAAGCATGATTGAATGCATCGACAAAGGTCGCATCGCGCAATACGTAGTGGACGATCTGGTTGTTGGCGCGATAGTTGACTCGACGATGAAAGCTCTCCGCCGTGAACAGGCAGATCTTCATGTCGGGAAAGCGACGGACTGCATGAGCGAATGCGGTTGAACTGTTTCCGGTGGAGGAAGTGCAAATTGTTCGTATGCCTGATTCATACAAATACGCCAGAGCCACTGCTGCCATCCGATCCTTCGTGGTACCGGTTGGCAAGGAGGTTTCGTCCTTGAGATAAAGCCGTGGCAGACCGAGGACCGCCCCGAGTCGTTTCGAGTGGATCAAAGGAGTGGGGGTGAAAGAGTCAGGAAGAAGCGATGCATCGCAAATCGGAAGAAGATCCCGAAAACGAACGAAGCAGTTGTCGCTCTTGTGCAATCGGACCTGAGCCAGGTCATAGGTGACTTCTGCATAACCGCCACACTCGCAGAATGTCACATACTGTCGGTCGAAGACTCTTCCGCACAACGCGCAGGCGACTCTCTTTTTCAAACTAGCTTGCCCCGTCATCGATCAGACCACAGCCTCCGAAAAACGATTCAGTCGGAACGGCTCCAGATCCAATGCGCACGAACCTTCCGCAATCCACTGCGTGAGGCAGAAACCGATTCCAGAGGCAAGCAGCATTCCCTTACCACCACATCCCCCGACAACCATCGCATTTTCCCAGTTTGCGATTCGATCAAGGATCGGAAGGCCATCGGCTGAAGCTGGCCGTAGAGCGGCAACGTGCTCCAGCACACGGGCATTCCGGATCTCCGGGATCATTCGAGCGACTCCATCAAGGATCGTTCCCCGACCTGCCGACGTCGGTGTTGCGTCGTAAAGGGCCGTAGCATCCAATGTGCCTCCCAGCCAGGCAGCTCCATTCGGCTCCGGATACATCCCGAACTGCTTCCAGCTGACATGATGCCGCGGCGCATCCTCCGGTAGCTCGACCAAGAGCATCTCTCCCTTCAACGGATGGACGGGTATCGGGACGCCAAACCATTGGCTGGCGAGCGAAGCCCAGGGACCGTTGGTCAGAACAAAGTGGCCGCACGGGATCTGCTGAGAACCAATCGCAATCCGTTCCACACGACCCGGCCTCCCTGAAATACCTGTCACTGTGCCTTGAATGACCCTGCACCCTTGCTCCCTCGCGGCACAGAGAACTGCCTGAGTGTACTGGCGACTGCTGACATTGCCGTTCCCCCGACTCCATAGCCCTCCAATCGCAGAGGGGCCGATGCGTCGATCGAGATCCTGCAGTTCCTTTCGGTTGAGTATCCGAGCGGAGAATCCGGGGATCGATTCGAATTTCCCCAAAGAGCGGTGAAGCTGATCCAGTTCGCTTTCGTCGTACGCTAACTCGATCCGATCGATCCGCTCCAGATGGTAGCCGCACCCCGACTGCCGCTCAATCGCCGAAGCCTCCTCCCAGTGGAGCCGGAAAGATAATTCCGCCAGGGGCGACACGATCCCCGGTAGCCCGGGCCCATGAAGTGGATTGATGCCACCTGGATTGCAGGTGGAAGCTTTGACACCCATGGGAGAGGGATCGACCACAAGGCAGGAAAGTCCGGCTTTGGAAAGAAAGTAGGCTGCATAAGCACCCACGATTCCACCACCCACCAGCACCACATCGTTCATTCAAACGTTAACCATCGGCCTAAGACTACGCCAAACGCATGGAATCAGGAGGGACCCGATCAGCTAACCCCCGGCCCCAGTTAAATCGAAATGAGATGGCTGATCAAGAGTTACCTGAAACAACTGAGTTGAGAAACTCAAGGGAATGCTGATTCATACCTTATTCCTCGCTGAACCATGCTTCGTGCACCCAAGCCCCGCATCCGGATTCCATCGATGAAGGGGTTGACTCTTTTCTGGCGAACTGGAAATCCAAGGCATCCCAGTCCGGTCATGCGGAAGGGGGATCCTGTTTTGGACACCTAAGAATCGAGGAGTCCGATCTGGTCTGGATCAAATCCGATCCGCTGATCCACTGCACGCTGGGGCCGTGTTACGGCGACCGACTATCTACTGATCCCAATCGAAATCCCTACCGAAGAACTCGGACATCTCTCGATTGTGAGCCCGGAATTTCTCGACGAGCATGCTTCGGGTGGTGCTGGACATCGGCGATTGAATCTTACTGGCATTCCGAACGATGGGGTTGATTGGGTGACGTGGTGACTCCAGGAAATCGCAGAGGCCATCGAAGACCGCCTGAGGTGCTTTCTCGAAATCTTCCAGCACAACCAGATGCAACTGCTCTGGAGGGAAATACTCGATCCAATTTCTGATGTAGCGAAAGTAGAAGCTTCTGGTTGTATAACCAAAGTGATTCAGTTTGCGACAGAAATATCTTTCGTCGGCGCGTTGCCTGTCGTCTTCCCCCTCGATTCGTTCGGCCTCTAGCCGAAGTGCTTCTTCGAAACTGTCGGCCGTCTCGTTTCCGAGTGTCTTCTGGAAACGATATTGCGAATAGGTGCGATCGACAGGGTTTCGGACCATCAGGATTAACTTGACGTCGTTCCCCAAGGTAGAAAAAATTCGTCGCGGTGCATGGGGATGGTCGTAATAGGTTGGTGAGAAATCGGCCGTCCAGAGTTGCCGTCCGGTGATCGACTCTTTCATGCGTTGCCATGCTTGGGTCGGATAGTGGGCCCGGTACAGATCCAATCTTCGAGGGCGAATTCGACTGGAATCAAAGAAACGCACTTCCTTGTAGAAAGGAGGAAGACAGTTTGGATGCGCTGACAAAAGCTCGGCCATTGAACTGGTGCCGCATTTACTGGCTCCGATCAATAGAACCTTCGGAAGGATGCGGAAATGACGTGTCGGTCTGTTGATCAGGCGAAACCAGAGCTTAGCAGCCCTTTCAATGTTTTGCCCACGCTTGCTCTTATTGAAGGAACAAGTCGCGACCAACTGAGCGACCATGCGAAAAGGTTGAGCATAGCGACCCGTATCCACTCCTTGGAATTTCTTCGTAGTACCGAGTTTCATTTGGGCGATTGGCTCTCGCGATTAAACTGCCTTATCAGGTTGCTTGGCTGGTCACAAAACTAGGTGATTCCAATTCAACACCGGCAACTGCTAATCCCTTTGCCGGCAAAGGCCACAGGTATAGTGATCCATCCCTATCTCCGTAGCAAGTCCTCGATCATTTCGTGCATGGGATGCGTCCGTGCGGATCATTTGAATTAGGACAAGTCCGGATTCGTGGTGACCGCGTCGGTCGCCACCAGGAAAATCTCGGAACCTCGGGCAATCGTTCTGATCCACAGAGAAGCAAAAGGTTGCCATTTGCGCGATTGGGAGTTGGGGTCTGCCGGTAGGTTTTCTGGCCCGTTGGCATCCGCAGCCACCGGTGCCGGATGCGATTCCGTGAATGAACGGATGATGAAGCCAGACCAGCGAAGGGCCTCTTCAGTGCCCCGAGCGACAGAGAGCTAGCGTTTGCCGACCCAAAGATTGATCTTTGAGCAGGATGTGGATTTTTCTATAGCCCTCATATCGCATGGGTACGACGGATAGGCCGAGTCGACTGAAGAGCAAGGGAAAATAGGAATGCGCACTCGAAGATGGGATCGAAGCAGCGATGCAATTCGACGCTTCGCGTCGGCATTTTTAGCGATGCTGGTGATTCACCAAGCAGTATCGGCGCAGTTACCCCCAGCTCCACCGGTACTGCCGTCAGCTCCCGCCGCTCTTCCCCCAGCCTTTCCAGCGACGGCAGCACCACCCGCCACTGGAACACCTTCCATGGCTCTCCCACCACCAGGCACCATCACCGAGATGGCCGATGCCTTGGGCAAAGGGGTCTCGAGCGCGGGCCAGGCAATCGATCGCGCCATCCAGTCCCCCACGGGCAATCAGTTGATGCAAGCCGCGCAGGCCTATGCACAAGGAGACACCCAGCAAGCGATGTCGGCCGCATCGGGCGCCATCCAGTCAGGGATGAGCTCCGGTCTTTTGCCTTCGACCGCTGCCGCGGCCACCTCGTCGGGTGCGCTTTCTGGAGGTTCGGCAGCAGCGGGAGGCGTTGTCCCCGCTTCCGCCAACAGCTCGACCAGTCTGGTCCGCAGCAATATCGATGTCGCACTGCCGAAAGATTCGGGACAGTACTGGGTGGAATACGATTTGCGACCCTACACCAAGAATATCCGCCATCTGGACCATCCCCAGCAGGGACTGGTCGACTGGATCTTGCGCGAGACAGGAACTGACATCTGGTTCTCGCAACCCTTCGGCATCCTGAACGCCGATCGAGACACATTGCGGGTCTACCATACTGCGGCGATGCACCAGGTGGTGGCTGATATCCACGAGCGATTTGTCAATGGATCGATGGAAACGCAGGTCTTTGGCCTGCGACTGATCGTGATCAGCAATCCCAACTGGCGCAACCGCGCGACAACGTTCCTGCGCAGCGTGCAGGTGCAGACTCCAGGCGTCAACGCGTGGCTGCTGAGCAAGGAAGACATGGCGCTCATGATGGGAAATCTGCGAGGGCGCACCGATTACAAGGAAGCTCAGGCCGTCGATATCGTCGTCCACAACGGGCAGACGCAGACACTAGAACAGCTACGAGGCAAAAGCTACGTTCGCGAGTATCAGCGCACCGAGCAGGGTGTGCCTCCGTTTTTCCTCCCTGTCTCTGCCGAGGTGAAGGAAGGGTATCGCGTTCAGTTCAGCCCCATGCTGAGTGTCGATATGCGGACAGTCGATCTGGCGATCAAATGCTCGGTCGATCAGATCGAACGGCTTCATCCCGTGACGATGGAACTCCCCTACCCCAATGGCCAGACGCAGTCGGTGCAGATCCAGGTGCCTCAGATGGCCTCCTGGCAGATGCATGAACGGTTCCGTTGGCCTGCCGACCACAGCCTTCTGCTTTCCTGTGGGATCCTGGCAGCACCCAACCCTCAGGCATCTCCTTCGCTGCTGACTGGCGGCGTGCAGTCGCTGGGACTGGGCGGCTTGATCCCGCCATCAGCCGCCGGCGCCAGAGCCGATGCACTGCTGCTGATCGAATACAAAGGCCGTTCTTCCACCCAGGTCGGCATTCAGGCTGGAGCCCCCAACGCGCAGCAGGCGACGCTTTCCCGCGGGCGCTACTAGGATCGAAGGCCGCCCCCCTTTGGAAGCGATGGATACCAGACCGCTCGGACCAACCACGCTAGGGCAGAAACAATATTCTAATGCTCCTCAGAATATTGTCTGGTACAGGAACGCCACGATGGATGGTCAGATCTTTGCGCCGGTCCCTTTGGTCAGCGTCATGAAGGCGGATTCGAGGTTGATCTCCTCTTCGCCGAAATGCTTGATCCCGATTTTCCGCTCGATCAAAGAGGATGCGAGAGGCGAATAATCTTCCACCTGGGGGTGCAAAGTCACCCGCAACCTTCCCTTCACCTCCTCCACCCGCTCCACCAGCGAATTCTGCTCGATCGTCTTCCCGGCTTCCGAAAGCTTTGCCGGATCTGCCGGTTCGATCCAGAGGACGATCTGGGAGCGAACTTTGCGCATCACCTCGGCGACCTCGGCATTGACCCCCAACTGCCCCCGGTCGATGATCCCGACCTTGTTGCAGATGTCGGCCAGTTCCGGCAGTATGTGGCTGCTGACGATGATCGTCTTGCCCATCTGACCGAGCCGTCTCAAAAGATTCCGCATCTCGATACGAGCCCGCGGATCCAGGCCGCTCAATGGTTCATCCAGCAGCAGCACGGCCGGATCGTGCAAGAGGACGCGAGCCAGACCAAGCCGCTGTGTCTGACCGCGTGAAAGGGTGTTGGCATAAGCATCCCGTTTGAAATCGAGGTCGACCACTTCAAGCATCTCATTGCAGCGCTTCCGCCGTTCGGGATTCTGTATCTTGTAGGCCGCTGCGAAAAACTCCAGATACTCGATGACCGTCATGTCGTCATAGACGCCGAAGAAGTCGGGCATGAAGCCCACCAGTCGCCGAATTTCCTTCGGGTGGGTGTAGATCGAATGCCCGCAGACGTACGCTTCTCCGTAGGTGGGTGCCAGTAGCGTGGCGATGATGCGCATGGTGGTCGTCTTGCCCGCACCGTTGGGGCCGATGAAACCAAAAAGGTCTCCTTGCTGCAGATCCAGGTCGATCCCTCGGATCGCGTACATGTCGTCGTACTTTTTGGTCAGATTGATCGTCTTGATCATGGCAATTTGGCTCCAGGGCGCTGCAGGCCGGACTCTCCCGGCAACGACGACTCCAGGTGAGTGGTAGGAATCGGGGAGGCGGGAGTCTTGGTGGAAAGGCTTCGGCCTGGCGACTTGGTCTGGGTCTGGACCGGCACCAGAATTCTCGCCCAGGTCTGCTGCTGCCCCTCCTGCAATGCCAACTCCTTCTGGGAGTCTTGCAGTCGAAGCTGCCAGATTGGTTTTTCAAGTCGACCGACGACGATTGCCTGATCCATTTTTAAATGGTCGGATAGGTCGAGCGATCCAAGGAAGCGATGATCCAGCGAAGTGAAACCGCGACCTCCGGCAGCCCGGTGGAACATCAGCATCATCGCCAGCGGCGCCAGATCATCTCGCAGCAACGGATCCCATGGCCTCCCCTGCTCGTTCCCCTCGACCACCCGGCGCCTCTGCAAGGTCCGCGACAGATCCTTCGGGACAGTGCGCAGATTGAAGACCTGACGCTGGCCCGCCTGGACTCGCGTCGGCAGGGGATAGATCCAGTTGCGGAACAGCACCACGCCATCCAGCAGATCGACCGGCAGCGGATTGGTCCAGTCTCCCTGGAGAAGGTCGGAACCGGGAACCAGTTGGAAGGAAGATTCCATCGCCGGCTGCCACGCCACCTGCCAGGATGTCTGAAACGACTTGGTCCCGGCTGCGGGAATGCCGACTCCCACAATCTGACTTTCTGCTGCACTCGGGTCCGCCTTGTCCCGCGCGGACGAATCGATCGAGTACTGAGGCATGCCGCGATCCGCGACGATGGACGAGTCGAGTCCACCCAACCCGGTCCCGGGAGTCCCCAGCCAGTCCAGCGGCGCATCGATCGCCTCCTGAATTCCGGGCATCGTCACCTTCGACGATAGTTCGTACTGCTGACGGCTCCCTGAATAGACGTGCGCCCACGCATGACCCAGCGCTGCACGATGCATCGGATCAAAATCGACGACCGCCAGATGATTCCACCGCAACTCCTGTGGCTTCCAGGAACGCGTCAAACGCGAAATCCCCCACGAGACAGCCAGTGACGTCAGCAGCAAGGTCCACCAGGCATACTGCGGCTTCTTCAGCCACCGGACAAAGACGAAGTAGTCGAACGGTCCAACGATCAGAAGAAATCCGATCAACAAAGCTGCCAGCAGCGAGAGGCTGGCGGTTCGGACGCCGGGAAAATAATCGAGTGCTGCGCGCAACTGGCCTGACAAATCGCTATACCCTACTTGCGACCTCGCCTGCGCCAGACCATCTCTGCCCCCCGACCGCTCGGACTTCTGCCACGACTCCAGCGCCAGCTTCTCCCACCATTTTCCGGCATCGGTCCACTGAAGAAAGGAACTCGCATCCAGGTCTGTGGCGACGAAGGTAACCTGCCCGTTTCCATAAGGTCGGCGAACCACCAGCGGCAGTGTTTCGCGCCGTGGCGTTAAGGCACTCAGCAGCACCACACCCGATGCCTCCTTCAGCGAGGCACAGCGTAGAGGTGCCAGCTGCGTCTCCGATCCCACCCACGATTCCACCGGGCCAGGTGCAACCCCTTCGACAATGGTTCCTAGCTTCCCTGGCAGCAGATTGGCCAGCCACGGCAGCTTGATGATCTCCTCAGACTGCTGGCCGGCCGAAATCAAGATTTTTCCACCACCAGCAACCCAATCGACCAGCGCCTGCGAGGCAACCGGATCGATCGACTGAAGGAATGCGGCATCGGAAGTAGCCAGCAGCACCAAGTCGACCCCTTCATACGCTGCTGCGCTGAGAGGCAGCCGAGAAGGCGTATCCAGCTTGGAGACCTGGAAGGAAGGAAGCTGCTGGCCAATGGTTGAACGAAGAGCCCAGCGAGCTACCTGCATGTCGGGCCCCAGAGCGACCACCCAGGGCTGCTCGGGCGGCAATGCCAATCCCCGCTCGGAATCCTCCAACCGGACCCAGCCAGCCGACGCAGCATTCCCTGGATCGATGCGCCATGCGATCGGCAGCCCGCTGCGGCCATGCCGGACAATGATCTCTCGCGGCCCCTTCCCCTGAGCGATGGCATGGCGATAAACCACCGGCACACCGTCTCCATCCACGGTCTGCACTTGCAGCGTCGCGTTATCCGACCATGCAAGCTCCGAAGGAAGTCGAAAGCGGGTGGGGTACCCCAACTTCCAGGTACCATCCAGACCATGAACGACGCCGGCTTCCTGGTTTCCACCATTTCGGTCACTTTCCGATTGCACCTGTCCATTCAGACGATCTGCCGACAGACCAACCGCAAGCATCGCCACCAGAAGTGACAGCCACGTTTCGATCCAGGAGGAAAGCAGACTCAGTCGCATAGGAGGACTCTGGCAAGAACCAATCGCAGGAAGAGAATGGGAATCGGATCGATCTCTCCAGGCAGGAAGATGCAACGCAGAAAACCGAAACCCAGAGCCTTTTCAGGATACCTTGGCCCACGCAGGTAGGAAACGCCCCGAACCGCTCCCTCCAACGAATGGCTCGCGATCAGCGGCTGATCAGGTAGACTGATCTTCCGATGCAGTTGTTTTCGGGAAGATACCGCTGCGTGGCAATCGGCCAACGCCACAGCGTTTTTGGGGGATAAGGATGATGGAAACCGATCATCGCTACTGGATTGGATTCGATCTGGGCGGCACCAAAATGCAGGTGGTCATCTGCGATTGGCAGCTGCGGATCCTTCATCGCAAGCGAAAGAAAACCAAGGGGATCGATGGCCCCAAGGCCGGTCTGGACCGGATCGCCGAGATGATCGAGAAGATCGTCGAGGAGGTGGGTGGAACCCCCGACCAGATCGCCGGCATCGGGATCGGTTGCCCCGGTCCGATCGAATGGTCGAAAGGGATCGTCCGCATGGCGGTCAATCTCTCCTGGAAAAACACCCCGGTCGGCGATTTCCTCCAAGAGAAATTCGGGCGGCCAGTCAGCGTCCTCAATGACGTCGATGCCGGGGTCTATGGCGAGTACAAGTGCGGTGCCGCCAGAGACTCCAGATGCGTTCTTGGCATTTTCCCCGGCACTGGAATTGGCGGGGGCTGCGTCTACGAAGGCAACATCCTTCGCGGCCGCAATCTGACAGCGATGGAAATCGGGCATATCCGCATCGGAAGCGGCACTCGCACCACCGGAATCCGGATGCAAGGAACGCTCGAATCAGAAGCCAGCCGTCTTTCCATCGCGGCCGAGTGTGCGAAACTCGCCTACCGTGGTGAAGCGCCCTATCTGATGAAGGCGGCAGGCACCGATCTATCGAAGCTGCGCAGCAAGCTGATCGCCGAGGCGATCGAACATGGCGACGTGGCAGTCGAACGGGTCGTGGAACGCGCCTGCGAGCAGATCGGAATCGCCGTCGTCAATGTCATCCATCTGCTCTGCCCCGACACGATCGTCCTGGGGGGCGGTGTGGTGGAGGCGATGCGGGAGCGGATGGTGAACGAAGTCAACAAGACGGTCAAGAAGTATCTGCTCGACTGCTACCAGGATCAGTACCGCATCGTCGCCGCCAAACTAGGCGACGATGCAGGCTCCCTGGGTGCTGCCGCATACGTCGCAGCGCAGCACCCCGAGGTGGTCGTTCGGGAAATCCCTAAAGCACCTCTCTCGATTCCAATCACCGAAGGGACAGGCGATCTCACAGATAACGATTGATCAGGTTCTCCAGCATCTCCTGGCGACCACTCTCGTTCTTCGATGCATCGCCCCGCTCCTGGATGTACTGGTCCAGCGACCGGAAGTTGGCTTTGCCCGATTCGATCTGCGCTCCGATGCCGCTGTCCCACGATCGGTAGCGGTTGCGAACAAATCGATCCAACTGCCCCTCTTTGCGAATCGCGGCAGCGATCTTCAGCCCCTTGGCGAACGCATCCATGCCGCCCACATGCGCATGAAATAGGTCGATCGGCTCAAAACTCTCCCGCCGAACCTTGGCATCGAAATTCACGCCGCCGGTGCTGAAGCCACCATGCTTCAGAATCATCAGCATGCACTGAGCGGTCAGGTAGTAGTCGGTGGGAAACTGGTCGGTATCCCAGCCCAGCAACAGATCGCCCGTGTTGGCATCGATCGACCCGAGCGCCCCTTGATGCCCCGCATAATCGAGCTCGTGCATCATCGTATGACCAGCCAGCGTCGCGTGGTTGGTCTCCAGGTTCAGCTTGAAGTGGGGTAGCAGATCATAAGCCCGTAGGAAATTCAGGCAGGCTGCCGCATCCGAATCGTACTGGTGCTTGGTCGGCTCCTTCGGCTTGGGTTCGATCAGGAACTGGCCGGTGAATCCGATCTCCTTGGCGTAGTCGACCGCCATGTGGAAGAACCTGGCCAGATGGTCCAGCTCCCGCTTCATGTCGGTGTTGTAGAGATTCTGATACCCTTCGCGCCCACCCCAGAAAACATAATTGACTCCCCCCAGCTCCTTGGTCACCTCCAGACACTTCTTCACCTGTGAGGCGCAGTAGGCGAAGACATCGGCGTTGCAGCTGGTCGCTGCGCCATGCAGATAACGCGGATGGCTGAACATGTTGGCGGTGCCCCACAGCAGCCGGACACCGGTCTTCTGCTGGTGTTCTTTGAGCGACTTGGCGACGCGATCGAAATTCTCGTGCGTCTGCCGAATGTTGCTCCCTTCAGGTGCTACGTCGCGATCATGGAAGGCATAAAAAGGAGTCTGCAGCTTGGTGAAAATCTCGAAGGCCACTTCGACGCGCCGCAGGGCATTGTCGAGCGAATCGGAGCCATCATCCCAGGGGCGGTCCATAGTGCCCGGCCCGAAGGGATCGGCTCCCGTCCCGCGCAGCGTGTGCCAATAGACCGTCGAAAATCGCAAGTGATCTTTCATCGACTTGCCTTCGACCAGCTCCTCGGGGTTGTACCAACGAAATGCCAGGGGGTTACGGCTCTCAGGGCCTTCATACTGGATCACCGGGACATCAGGAAAGTAACTCATCGGCCAATCGCCTTCCATCGGAGAGGTGCAGAGCGGAAAAACGGCCGATCGATGGCCGCGCGGAACATCAGGTTTCGTAGAAGGTTTTCCCATCGCTTAGAAGACGGAAAAACATCTCTTGTTATTATGCCGCAAACGGCCTTCCCAACAACCAGGGCGATCGAGCCCTTGGCCGAATCAAACGGATCAAGACATTTTGCGGCGCAGGATCCAGTCGCCCCAGCTGGGGGCCAGCTGCGCAATGGCCGCCAGCCACCGAACCTTCGATGGCACCACAAGCTCCGGCTTTCGATCGGCTGCCGCGGCGAGGATTTTTTCGCTGAGCCACACCGGGTCGAGCGCACGGACCTTGGCGCCACCTCCCGGCGCCGCCAGCTTGGGGTCGATGCCACGCGACTGAGCCAACTGACGATAGCGCTCCCCTGCATCGTCGCGGCGGATCGGTCCAGGACAGACCAGCAGGCAGTGAATTCCTTCCTCCGCCAACTCCAGTCGCAGTTGCTGTGCCAACCCCGCCAGCGCGAACTTCACGGCCGGGTAGCTGCCCATGCCGGCCGGTGCCACTTTGGAGGCAAGGGATCCGATCAGGACCAGCGATCCTCGTCGCTCCTGAAGAGACTCTTTCAGTTGCTCTGCCACCAGCACAGCCGATAGCACATTGATCCGGAACATCGCTTCCCACTGATCGGGCGGAATTTGCAGCGCCCTACCGCGATCCGATCGACCCACCGTATGGACTACCAGATCGATTCCCTCGCCGGCCCTTCGGATTCCCGCTAATCGCTCGGCCACCCCCCGCGCATCGGTCAAATCAACCGAGACCGTCTCCACACTGGCGGCTCCCGCCTTCCTACATCGCTCAGCCTGCGCATCGAGCGGCTGTTGCCGCCGTGCCAGCAAGGTCAGATGAGCACCCTGTGCGGCGGCCACATGGGCAAGGTGAGCCCCCAAGCCCTCGCTGGCTCCCGTGATAACCACCTTCTTCCCTCGCCACGGACTGGCTTTCATCCATCTACCCCTTCACTCAACCATCTACCTTCTTGGCTCGCTCCAGTCTACAACAAGAAGCAGTCCTCTTTCGGCCGCTTTCCATGACATCCCTCGGAGAATCGCTTGATGCCCTCCCTGCGCCCCCGTCCCAATGAAGCCAGGACCAAGATCGTTGCAACCGTCGGGCCGGCGTGCGAAGAGCTGTCGCGGCTGGTCGAACTGGTGCAGCATGGTGTCGATGTCTTTCGCATCAACGCAGCGCATGGCAAGCAACCAGATTTCCAGCGGATCGTCGGGAAGATCGAACAGGTTCGTGAAAGGACCGGCTTCCCCGTCGGGATCCTGCTGGATCTGGCCGGCCCCAAAATTCGACTCGGAATGCTCCAGGAAGATCCGCTGGAGGTGGAGACAGGAAGCGAAGTGGTTTTGATCCGTGGCGACAAGTCGGGCGGGCCTCGGGAGCTGACCAGCAACTATCCTCGCCTAGTCGATGACGTGGCGGTCGGTGACCGGATCATGCTGGCCGATGGAACCGTCTCGCTGCAAGCGGTCGATCGAACTCGCGATCGCGTCGTCTGTCGCGTGGTGGTCGGCGGCACGATTCGTTCGCGACAGGGGATCAATCTCCCCGGTGTGTCGCTGAGCGTCTCGGCGATGCGGCCGGAAGATGTCGACAACGCACTTTGGGCCGCTCGCAATCAAATCGACTTCATCAGTCTCTCCTTTGTCCGATCGGCACAAGATGTGCTGTCGCTGAAAAACCTGCTTGCCTCGATGGACTCGACGGCGATGGTGATCGCCAAGATCGAAAAGCAGGAAGCGCTGGAGCAATTGGAGGCGATTGTCGAGGCAGCCGATGGGATCATGGTGGCCCGCGGCGATCTGGGAGTGGAGATCGATGTCGCGGAAACCCCCGTCGCTCAAAAGCGGATCATCCAGGTCTGCCGCGAGAAGGTCAAACCAGTCATCGTCGCTACCCAGATGCTGGAGAGCATGCACCACAATCGACGCCCCACCCGCGCGGAAGCCAGCGACGTGGCCAACGCCATTCTGGATGGCGCTGACGCCTGCATGCTCAGCGGCGAAACCGCCATCGGGGAATACCCGGTGGAGTCGGTGGAGATGATGAACCGGATCATGGTCAGCACCGAACGGATGCTGAAGGACCTACCCGGCAGCGCTCCCAACCGCACGGTCGATCGCGTCCACCCGGTCACCTCCGCCGTCACCTACAACGCCGCCAATATCGCCGAAAGCATCCACGCCAAGCTTGTGGTGGTGGCGACTCACACCGGCGGCACCGCCTGGGTGAAGGCCAAACAGCGGAACTTCATCCCGACTCTTGGGGTCAGCGATTCTCCGGCAACACTGCGCCGAATGGCGCTCTTCTGGGGGATCATGCCGCTATGGATCGAAAAGATAGACGAACCGCAAAAGCTGATCGATGCGGTAACTCAATGGGGGCGCGATCAAGGGCTCCTGCAGCCAGGAGATCGCGTCGTCTATGTCACCGGCACCGGCATGCTGGATAACACCCACAATCTGCTGGTGGTCCACCAAGTCCCCGAAAGCTGATCGCGTTGACGCTGGGTCGATGCGCCGTTACGATTGGTTCTAAACAGGCGGAAGGGCGGAAGCCCATTGTTGTGCGGTGTTGAACCCCAGGAATCGGACGGCTTGCGCCGTACCGGTAGGATTGAATCGAACGAGCCACCTGATGCACCCCATCAACCGCCTCCGATTGCCTGCACTGCTACTGCTCCTTACCGAGGGTCGGAGCTAGCTTGCCCTTCAGGCAACCACCCCCGAAACAGCTTCCGACCCCGCAGCAAACCGCTTCGGGGTTTTTTCTTGGTTCCTCACTTCGCCCAACCATAGAACCTCTTCAATCGCATCAGGAAGCAGCTTCATGACTCCGCCCAATACCAGCATCTCATCCAAAACCCCCGTCCGCATTTTTGATACCACACTGCGCGATGGCGAACAGTCGCCCGGTTGCAGCATGAACCTCGCCGAAAAGCTGAAGGTCGCTCAGGCCCTGGTGGACCTGGGGGTCGATGTGATCGAGGCAGGTTTCCCGATCGCTTCCCCAGGCGATTTCGAAGCGGTGCGGGCGATCGCCGAGGCGGTTCGGGGACCGAGCGTCTGTGGGCTGGCTCGGTGCAACGATCAGGATATCGATCGCGCCTGGGAAGCGCTCAAGGGAGCCGAATCCCCTCGCATTCACGTCTTCCTCGCCACCTCTGCCATCCACCGCGAATTCAAACTGCGAATGACGCAGGAGGAGATCGTCGCCCGCGCCGTCGCGGGGGTGCGACGAGCTGCCGGTTATTGCGATGATGTCGAATTCTCGCCGGAAGATGCCGCCAGAACCGAAATCGATTTCCTTTGCCACGTCGTCGAAGCGGCCATCGATGCCGGTGCCACCACCATCAACATCCCCGATACCGTGGGATATACGACACCGACCGAAATGCACGAACGGATCGCGACGCTGATGACCCGCGTCCCGAATATCGATCGTGCCATCATCAGCGTCCACTGCCACGACGATCTGGGGTTGGCGGTCGCCAACAGCCTTGCGGCCGTTCAGGCCGGCGCGCGACAGATTGAATGCACCATCAACGGGATCGGCGAGCGAGCCGGCAACTGCGCTCTGGAAGAAGTGGTCATGGCGATGCGCACGCGGGAGGATCTGTATCCTTTCACGAACCGGATCGTCACCGAGCGATTGGTACCCACCAGTCGCCTGGTCAGTCAGATCACCAGCATGGATGTCCAGCGGAATAAGGCGATCGTCGGTCGTAACGCCTTCGCTCATGAATCGGGCATCCACCAGGATGGAATGCTCAAGGAACGGCGCACCTACGAAATCATGCGTCCGGAAGATGTCGGATTCCAGAAGACCGATTTGGTGCTTGGAAAACACAGTGGCCGAGCTGCCCTGGCCGACCGGGCGCGGACGCTGGGATTTCACCTGACGGGCGAGCAACTGCTGCGAATCTTCGATCAGTTCAAACAGCTGGCCGACAAGAAGAAGGAAATCTACGACGGCGATATCGTCGCCCTCATACAGCAGCAGCTGAGCGATGTGGAGCAGGAGGGATGGTCGCTGCAGGAATACCATTCCCAGACCTCCACCGGCCATCCGCCCAAGGTTTCGCTGACCCTTTCGATCGGCGGGGAGAGCCGCAAAGCGGAGGTGGAAAGAGGCGACGGGCCGATCGATGCGGCCTTCTGGGCGGTCGAGCAGATCACCGGGGTAGGATTCACCTGTCGCGACTTCCGCGTGCGCAGCGCCACCGTCGGCCAGGACGCACAAGGGGAAGTCACGCTGGAGATCGAACACGAGGGACTCGCCTACCGCGGCGTCGGCGTCTCCACCGATACCATCGAAGCGACCATCCTTGCACTGCTCAATGCGGTCAACCGTGTCCTCGCCGAAAAGGAACTGCGCCGCCAGGGTCGGCTGAACCCACAGGACGCATGATTGCACGTCGCATCGATGCGACAACGTGCAATTCTCCTCACGACCGATCTGTCCGCTCATAAAGGCATCGACTGCGATGAAACATCCAGAGGATGACCAACCCCGGCGGCAGGAGGCAGCTTCCTGGACCGACCGGTGGATGGAGAGACGATGGCTTCTGCTTGCAATCGCCATCATCGCTGCGGCGATCGCTTATCCCGCCCAGCGGCAGTGGCGCATGGAGCACGATCTGGAAGCGATGTTCCGAGGTGACTCGCCGCTGCTTCGTGATTTCCAGTCGCTGAAAACGCGCTTCGGCGGCAATGAAGCGGTCCTCGGGATTTTCGAAGCCCCGCAGCTTTGGGAAAGCTCAACGCATGGAAAATCAGAACCGCTCCAACAGCTCGACGCGATCGCTCAGCGATGGCGCGCCATCGACGGCGTCCAGGCGGTAGTCGACCTAGCGATGCTGGACCAGTGGATCAGTCGCCTCGAAAAGCCTTCCGTAAAACCTACTGCACAGACTTCTGCACCCCCAACCGACTCCCCTACCCTGCCGGTCCACCTGCCGGGCCAGTCGCTTGGTAGCGACAGCAAGTTGGCTCAGGCGGTCCTGGGGCTCTTTGATGGCTACACCCATCGGCGTGGCAGTCCCATCGTCGCAGTTGTAGCATTGCTGGATCCCGATCGGAAACGATCGACTGGCCAGCTTTTGGCGCAGATGAAGGCCGACGCGGGCCTGCCGCAGACCAAGGGAGGGTCTGCGGCTCCTTTGTCGTTTGTGGGGCTGGTAGGAGAGCCAGTGTTGGTGGAGGAGGGGTTTGATCTGATCGAACGGGACGGCCAGCGGCTGACCTGGAGCGTGACGTTCTGGGTCGGCTTGGTGCTTGGGGTTCTCTTTCGTTCGATTCGCTGGACGGTGACATCGTGCCTAGTGATTCTCTGGTCGATGCTGGTGACGCGCGGGTTGCTGGCCGGGCTGGGGTTTCAGCTGTCGATGGTCTCCAGCATGCTGGGGGCGATTGTTTCGATTGTGGCTACTGCGACGATCACCCACTGGATTGTCGATGCCCAACAGACGCGGCGCGGCGGCGTATCGGAAAGGCGGGCACTCAGCGAGTCGCTGGGGCGGCTTTGGAAGCCGATGCTGCTGGCGGGTCTGACCGACGTCGTCGGCTTTGGGTCGCTGGCCTTCTCCTCCGTCGCTCCAGTGCGCGATTATGGGCTGATGATGGGAGTCGCCTGCGCGGTGGTGGTGGCCGGGATCTTTTTGATTGCTCCAGCATTGGCCCCAGGTGGCTGGCAGTGGCCGAACATCGGCAGCAGAGGATCGGATGCGGCGCGATCCAACCCGCCGGACGATCAGTCGATTGCAGATAGCATGTCGCAGCGATGGCTGATCACGCTTGCCGACTGGGCGGCGCGCTGGAGATATCTGCTCGCTACAGTGGGTATTCTAGTGCTGGTGGTTTCTACGCTGGGGCTAAGGTGGCTGGAGTCGGAGACGGATTTCCTCCGGAACTTCGATCCCGATCTGCCGATGGTGCAGGCGTTCCAGCGGGTCGATCGCGACTTGGGAGGGGCTGGGCTGTGGGATATCCAGCTACCGCTTCCGGATGCGATTGATGCCAAATGGATTGAGCAGGTGAGCGACTTTCAGCAGCGGCTGACAGCGATTCGGATCGAAGGCTTGAACCAGCCAGCGATTGGGAAGGTACTCAGCCTGATTGACCTGGATCGATTGCTGAAAGATTCCGGCGCGCTGGGGGCGGTGGCGGCCTGGCTGCCAGTTCAGGCTAGGTGGGAGGCGGCCAGGACGCTGTTCCCCGAGCTTATTGGGTCGTTGTGGAGAAAACCGGAGCCGAAAAGCGAAGCGACAGGATGGCTGAGGATCCAGCTGCGATCGCCCGAGGGACTATCGGCTCGGCAGCGTCGCCTGCTCATCGATGCGGTGGAGGCCGAGCTGTCGCGGACCACTCAGCTACCGGAGTGGCGGAAGCCGTTTGGAGAGGAAAAAGTTTCCGAGGGATCGGCGACGGGGCATTATGTGCTAGTGCAGCATTTGGTGGAGAGTCTGCTGCAGGACCAGTGGAAATGTTTTGGGAGCGCGGTGCTGGGTATCATTTTGGTCTTGTGGTGGTCGACGGGTCGGTTGTCCTGGGCGCTCGTGGCGATGGCGTTGCATGCATTGCCGGCGATTGTGCTCGTGGGAACGTATGCCTGGTTGGGCTGGAAGACCGATCTGGGAGCCGCCTTGATTGCCTCGGTGTCGTTGGGCCTTTCGATCGACTCAGCGATTCATTACTTGATGGCATGGAAGCGGCATCGGCGAGAGGGTGCGACGGTGCGGGAGTCGATTGAGCGGTGTCAGATCGCCGTCGGACCTGCCTCCATCGCCGCCACGGCAGCGCTGGTGATCGGTTTTTCTTCTTTGCTAACTAGCGACTTTCGCCCGACCGCCAGTTTCGGTCAGATGGCTTCCATCACCATGGCCTTGGGCCTACTCTCCAACCTCATCGGCATGCCCGCACTGCTGTCTGGAAAAAAGGTGTCAGGACTCTTTTTCCCGAAGCGGGAAAAAGAGTCCTGACACCTTTTTTTGGTACATCCGTTGGTCGGCTAGATGCAGCCAACTGGACGGATCCTGACCATCGGCCAACGAGACAACCCCGGCACTCCATCGCACCCCGTCACCAACAGCAGGAATCCTCGATCGCGGGTCGGCTCGCCATCGCGTCAAATACTCTTCCAGACGCTCTTCCACCAGTTCAGGCCGCCCTTCCCACAACAACACCCACTCGTCCCCGCCATACCGGCCGATCCATTCCGGACCACCTGTCTCGTGCTGCTCCCGAAAAAAATTCACCAGATGACGCAGCAGCTGGTCCCCAGCCAAATGTCCAGCGCGATCGTTCACCTCCTTGAACCGATCCAGGTCTAGCATCACTAGCGACCATCGCTGGCGATCCTCCAGCGTCCGATCAGCCCAGCGACTCAGCTGATACTCCAGCTCCCAGCGACTTGCTGCCCCCGTCAGCGCATCGGTCCTGGCACGCCGGTCAATCTCCGCTATTCGCTCCGCCATCCGCTCTCCCGAAACACCAGGCTTCCACACTGCCTGCGCTTGGCGACGCGCCAGCCACCAGCCTAGCGCCATGCCCACAGCAACACCCACAAGTCCTGCTGCGAAGGCACCGGCCATTCCAAGGATCAAAAAGACCAGCGTGGCCGATTCAGCTGCGCCCAGCGGTAGCATGTTCCGTCGCCTCCATCCGGTGCATCTTCCATCAACATCGTCAGGTGGAAGCGTACCACCTTCCCAGCAGTATCCACGGGATGAAAAGGGAGCAGACGATCAGGCCATCGAACGGACCAGAGAAGGCCAGCGCCGCCGATGCGTCGAGCATAAGAAGGGTTCCGATCGCCTGCTTGATCGAGCCTTGAACCTTCTTCGGGGTCGGCTCCTGAATACTGGCCAGGGCTCGGCGCACCAGTGGCAGACTGACCAGCAGAATCAGCATTGGAAAGACCCACCGATCGCGCAGCGCCAGTTTGGCTGACACATCGAGGAACCAGGGAGTCGCGCCCCAGATCGCAAGGCCCGCCGCTGCCACCAGCCAGCCAGCACCCAGGATCAATCGCCGACTGGTTGTCTCCTCCTGCCGCGCCGCAATGGTAAATCCCGTGACGAAAACCAAGTGCCCCAGTGCAGCGATCCAGGCAACCGTCGGGATCGATCCGTCGGCCATCGCCTGCCGGACCAGCGAAGCCCCCAGCAGCAGGTTGCAGCCGCGGCAAAGTCCCATCACAGCTGGTGCCCAAGAGGTTTGCTTCAGCCATCGGTTGTAGGCGAGGATCGCGAGTGCCAGAAGGCTTCCGATCGCCAGCGGGGTCCAGCCGATAGGCCTAGCGGAATAGAATGCGGCGCCGGTCGATGCGGCAACGACCAGCAGGAGTCCCAGACACCACAGTCCCCACCCTGCCCCGGCGGCTTGCCGGAGGGTTAGCGAGCCGTCGACTAGGGGGCGAGGCCGGCCTGCATGGCGGTCTTCCTGGAGGTCAAACAGATCATTGAGCGCCATTCCGGCCCAGTAGAAAGCGACACTGGCCAGCACCAGCAGCAAAGTGGCCGGGTGCCACCAGATGGCGCCACTGGCCAGCGCCATCCCGGCTAGGCCATCGGCGATGGCGGTGGGTGTGTTGGGAATGCGCACCAACCGAGCCCAGGATCGCAAAGCCGATGTCTTGTGACGACTGGATCGATCCATGTGCGATTGGTGACTCCCCTCGGATGGGCAGCATCAGCGACGCCGCAGGAAGAGGTTTACTGGTTCTTCTTCAGTTCTTCCGCAAGCTCGGGTACTGGAAGTCCTTCCGCCCCGCGCCCTTCCTCCAGTCGCAGCTGCACATCCAGCTGGATATCCTCATGATCGATCTCCCAGAACAGCTTCATCGTCTCAGAGTCCAGTGGCTGGGCCGATCGCACCAGACGAAAGCCGACTTGCCGCGACGGGTCGGTGGTGAACCACCAGGGGCTGTTGGGAATATTCGGGTCTTCCGATTTCCATTCTTCGTCATCGGACCCCAAACGAGCGGCGCTGCGCAGTCGTTCAGGTGGATCTTGCCAGCCACCACCACGAACGGTGCGCGGCGACGGTTTGGCGGGTCGCTGGATCGCTTCCAGCAGCGATCTCTTCTGCCCGGCTAGCTCGGTGTAACCTTCCGGAGAATAGCCATCGATCACCCATTCCCAGACGTTGCCGTGCATGTCGTGAAGACCCCAGGGATTGGGCATTTTGGTGCCGACTTTACCGGGGCCATCGGGACTGTTGCCTGCATGGTAGGCGTACTGGTCCAACTGGTCGGCGGAATCTCCAAAGCTGTAAGGGCTCTGCGTGCCGGATCGCGCAGCATGTTCCCATTCGGCGGCGGTAGGCAGGCGCAGTTGCTGGCCGGTCATTCCGGAGAGCCATTTGCTGTATTGCTTGGCGGCATACTGCGTCATTGTCACCGCGGGCTGATCGGGATCATCACCGAACTCGAAGGTGTGGTCGGGTTCGTAGAGCGGCGTGGGGACAGTGATTGCGTCGACGCGGTTGTCGTCGGTGACGCGGCGGATCTTTTGGCTTTGGAGAGCCTTGAAGATCTTATAGAGCCCCATGAACTGCCGGTACTCGGCCCAGCGGACCTCCACCTTGGCCATCCAGAACGGTGCCACTTCGACTTCCACAACGGGCCCTTCGTCCTCGCTTCGCCCTGGTTCCGATTCGGGGCTTCCCATCTTCACGGTTCCGCCGGGTACCGGGATCATATCGCAGGCGATGTCGGTTCCGGGAATCGTGTAGCGGTAGGGGACCATGAAGGCATCGCCCACCTGGACGCAGGGGCCTTCGGTCGCTGCCTGTTTGGACCATCCCAGGAGCGCTTCGGGTTTGTCTTCTGCCATCGCACTGCTAACCGCGATGCCACAAAGACCGACTATCCCCACCATCCAGCGCCAACCACAACCACGCATCGATTCGACTCCCATGGCCAAAAGGCACTTATCGTCCAGAGCGGATCTTGGAACAGACCAACCACGCTAGGCAGCGAGACCTTTTAGTGTAACCGGGAGTGGTGGGAATCCAAAGATCGGGGCAGATGAAAGCGGGATCGGAGAAATGCAAGCCTTGTTGTCTGCGCCTAGTGTAAATAAGACCTTTGCGTTGGGAACGCAAACCCTACGGTGGGCCGCGAATAACTAAAGAACCGCACGGTATGCGCCGTTTCGCCAAGAATAGATCGCGTCAAGAACTTCCTATGGTTTCCGGGGCGCTGGCATCGGTCGAAGGGGGAGGTGACTTTGACTTGGCCAAGCCTGGCAGCAGCAGCCCCCAGACCGCCAGTCCCGCAGCAGCCATCGCGACAATCGTCCATGTCAGCCGCTCGGATCGATCGAGTTTCGGCAGCAACTCGATCCGATGGAACTTCCAAGGGTTCTCCCAATCCTTTTGCGTTTCCAGCTGAAACCAACCGGGGGGTCTTCGGAGCAATACCCAGGCCAGCAAGCCCCAGAAAATTACCATGCCCAGCCACAGCAGAAGGGGACGGCCACCTCCACGAAGCAGCAGATCGCAGGCACTGACAGGAAGCGTGGCCGCCAACCACCGCCAACGAAGGTGGTCGTAAGAACTGTTTGGATTCGAGCCAGGCTGCTGCACCGTCATGGAACTTCAATCTTGGTGTGTCGCTAAGAAACAGGGGGGGTACGACATGACGAACTGGAGTATAACCAAGCGCTCAGCGCGATCGACCGTGGTGGACCGTCGACTCCTGGCTTGCTGGGACTTCAGTCCAATACCTGTGATGATACCAATGGAGTTTCTTCAGTCGCCGCAGCGCCTTGCTGAGCATATTCAGTCGACTTCAATGGATGGGCAGTCTCGATCCCATGGAACGCACGTCGCTTCTTCGCAACACTCTCTTGGGGCTGGTGGCCAGTCTGTTTTTGTCCGGGATCAAGTTTCTTGCGGGCGTTGTTGGTCATTCGAGTGCTTTGGTGGCCGATGCGGTCGAGTCGTTTGCCGATGCGATCGGATCCTTGCTGGTCTGGCAGGCCCTGCGGGTGGCCAGTCGACCGGCCGATCAGAAGCATCCGTATGGCTACGGGAAGGCGGAGGCAGTTGGCGCTTTGGCGGTGGGAAGTCTGCTGGTGATCGCGGCGTTCTGGATTGCATGGGAGTCAATTCGGACGTGGGCGGGTGAGCCATCGTCGCCGGAACCTTGGACACTTCTGGTGCTGCTCTTGGTGATCGGGGTCAAGGAACTGCTGTTTCGGAGGCTGGCCGAGGGAGCTAAGGAGGAGCAATCGAGCGCGGCGCATGCCGATGCGTGGCATCATCGCGCCGATGCCATCAGTTCCCTGGCGGCTCTGGTGGGCGTAGCGATCGCCGTCTGGGGTCCCAGGTGGACTGGACAGGCGTGGCTGGCGGCGGCCGATGAATGGGCAGCTCTCGTCGCGGCGGCGATCATTCTGGGGACGGCATGGAGCATTCTCCAGCCGGCGCTTCATGAGCTGCTGGATGCCGATGAGCCGCAGATGGCCGAGCAGGTGAGGAGGGTGGCTGAGCTGGTGGAGGGGGTGAGGGGAGTTGAGAAGCTGCATGTGCGAAAGAGCGGTGCGGGCTTTTATGCCGATCTCCACCTGCATGTTCCGGCCGATCTCAGCGTCGATCAGGCGCATCGTCTGGGAGGGAAGGTCAAAGCGGTGCTTCTGAAGGAGATCCCGGCGCTTCGGCAGGTTTTGATTCATATCGAACCGGCCGACGAGCGAACGGTTTGAACGCTTGGGATTGCGCTGGATAGGCAAGTGATCGGTAGGGTGTGTGCAGCGGTCGTTGCGGCCGCAAACATACCTCAATCAAACGCCCTAGCGGGCGGATGGCGTGTTCCGCCTTCGAGACGATATGGCCACATCGTCGCTCGACTCTGAAATAGCTCCTACCTGCCGAAGCCAATCACCAGCACGTCGGCCTCATACCCCCTACCCTATTTGGTCTGGTCAAATCATCCACCATCTGGCGATGGTGGCTACGAAGAGGGTGGCGAGGAAGAGGGTGGCTACGAAGAGAGCAATTGGAGCACTTCCTGATGGACTTGGCCGTTGGTGCCGACCAATTCGCCTGCATGTAGGTTAAAAGGCCCAGACCAGCTAGTGCAGCGTCCGCCGGCTTCCACGACGACCGGTTCGATCGCCGCCACATCCCAGGGGCTGACAATCGGATCGACCATCGCCTCCGCTCGCCCTGTAGCGACCAAGAGATAGCCATAGCCATCGCCCCAGGTTCTGGTGATCGATGCGGTCGCCTGCAGCCTCTGGTAGGCCTGGTGTGCACCTCGTCGTTCAAACGAATCGATCTGCGAGGAAACAAACAGCCCCTCTCGCAATTGGCTGACTGAGGAAACACGCGCCTGCTTCCAAGGGGAATTCCCCTCGACATACCAACAGCCGCCGCCATGCACTCCGAAGGCGGCTTCCTGCAGTACCGGGATCGCGATGATCCCCGCCACCGGTTCATCCCTGCGCATCAATCCCAGCAGGGTCGAATAAAGCGGCACACCACAGATGAAGCTTTTGGTACCGTCGATGGGATCGATGATCCAGCGGTACTCGGACTGCCCTGGCTGCTCCCCATACTCCTCTCCAAGAATCCCATCCGCAGGGAACGCTCCGGTGATCATCTTCCTGGCCGTCAGTTCGGCTTGACGGTCGGCCGTGGTGACCGGGGTCCGGTCGTTCTTGCGTTCGATCTGGAAGCGGTCTGAGCGGAAGAAGCCTCGCGTCACTTCAGCGGCTTGGCAAGCGACCTTCCAGGCCAGTTCCAGTCGCCCCTGCATCTTCTGGTCGAGCGACTGCAGTGCCTCGGGAATCGCTTGTTGCTGCACGGTGAAATATCCCTTATCGATGGCCGGAATCCGAAGGACATGCCTGAATGCATCAGGCAGAACTTGAGTATCGAACAACCGCACTGCTTGGGGCGCCCTGCTTGGGTCACACTGCTTGGGTCGCACTGCTTGGGGAAGGGATCGCAGGTGTGGAAGGCGTGGTGGCTGGTGCACCATGTGGTGCCGCGATCAGCCCTCAGTTCCGGCAGGAAGCGACATTTCCTCCTGCAGACTGTCGATCAGACGGCGGTCGATCTGAGCGACTTCTTCTCCGTAGCCAACCATGAGCGCCAGATCGGCAAGTCGATTGATCCGTCTGGGGATTCCATCGCTCCATTCACAGATCCGATCGATGGCATCCTCGCGGAAGATTCGCTCTAGCGGCGCCCCGGCACATCGCATCCGATGACTCATGTACGCATGCGCCTCTGAGTCGCTCCACTGCGGCAACATGCAGCGCACCGCGATCCGCTCTTCCAGCGCCGAGTGCCTTTGCAAGTGAGCGGTCAGGGCGGGTTGCCCAACCAGGATCAACGTAAGAGCCGATTGACCGGAACCGGCCTGGCTTGCGAGGTTCATCAGCAGACGGACCGGTTCCAGCAATCCGTGGGACTCCAGCACCTGCGCTTCATCAAGGACCAGGACAGGATGGCGACCCGCCTTCACCTGTTCGGCCAATGACGTCTCCAAAACCTCCAGCGCCATCGCTTCGTCGTCGATGGAGGCGATTGAACGATCAGCAAGTCGCGAAGCGACCGTGCGCAAAAAAGCTTCGCGGCTCATCGCCGGATAGACCAGATGGCGGACCGGGCCTGCCGGTTCGCGAATCTGTTCCGCAAGGCATCGCATCAGGAGGCTTTTGCCCATCCCACTGCTACCACTGACCAGCGCCGACAACGATCGGTTCTCGATGGCGTAGCGCAGCTTCAGCAGCGTTGCCTGATGCGCCTCGCCGGGATAATAACAAGCCAAATCCTGCCGCTCATCAAAGGGACGCTGAGTGAGTCCCCAATAGCTTTCGTACATCGCTGAGATCCTCTCGGCCTGTTGGCTGGTTCATACCGGGTCAAGGACGAAGTTATCGACGCGACTGATCGACTCGATCCCCATGGCAGCAATGCGCTCGCAGGCGGCTTCGTAGGAAGTCGCTTCGTCGGCACCGGATCCCATCACCACGATGGCGGCATCGATCGGTGTGCGTTCGGGGAATGTCCACAGTGGCAGCGAGACAGCATCCAGGGGCGACCCATCGATCACAATCCAGTCAAAGGAATCGGTGAGCCGATCGAGCATCGCGGCAATCGTTTCGGGACACGCCAACAACGACTCGGGAATCGTCTGCTCCAGCCGTGGTAGCAACGTCAACTGATCCGACAGGCTGTGAATGGCTGCTTCTTCTAGAGATATCCTCTGCTCCAATGCCTGTTCCCAGCCCAGCGTGGCTTCCAGGTGCATCTGCTGCGCCAGGGAGGCATGCTCAAAGTCACCATCGATCAGCAGGGTCCTGAGCCCCTGCATGCTAGCCGCACGAGCCAAAGTGCAGGCGATTGTCGATCGACCGGAGCGAGCTTGGGGACTGGTGACCCAGAGGATGCGGGCACCGCGGGTGTGAGCGGTCGCCTGAGCCCATCCGAGTGTGTCGATCAGGTCGCTGCGGTGCTGTTCCAGCGCCACAACCATCTCGGGCCACTGCAGGCCATCGACTTCCCAAGTGCTTTGAAATGCTGTGCTTTGAAATGCTGTGCTTTGAAATGCTGTGCTCTGGCCTGTCGACTTCGCAGATTCGACCGGCGACTCGTCCTCCAGTTCACGATGGATACGTAAGGCAGTCGCCCTCGGATCCTCTTTCAACGCCGCCGCCTCGTCCACTTGCTTCGGAACTTCAGGCTCTTTGGTTTCAATCGCCCGGAGTCCCTGGGAATTCAAAGTCCCCTTCCCATCGATTGGGTCGACTCCCGCTGTCTCCAGGGTGGAGATCGTCCATCCGGCCAGGGCGATCGGGGTATTTGCGTCTGGGGCTGATGAGCAACTCACCTCCGATGGGAGCACAGCCCCCGAATCGGCTAACGGTGCATCTGCAACCTGCGATACCCCCGTCTCGCTCGTGGCAGCCTCGGACTTGTGATGCGTGGCGCGAGCCGCCTGGGCAGCTTGTTGCTTCGCGAAAGCTCGCAGAAAAGCCTGATTCATCGAACTCATCATCGTTCTCTTTGCTAGTCGAATCGCGGAAGGGGTGGAGGGATCGTGATCCCGTGCTGTCAGATGGAATGTTGTTGGTGCGTTGCCCTGGGGCTAGCGGACCAGTCCCGCGGGCGCCGTCGGACCTGATGGCGGCGGCATGAAGCTAGCGGGCGCTGCAGGACTGGTGCTGGGCAAGGACGATGTCGGAGTCCTATTCAGCGGTTGCGCGCGATCGCCAGATGGAGCCACTGCATTTCCTGAAGATGACTCCGGAAGCAACGCAGGCACACCAATCGGCTGGTAGGGTGGCCGAACCGGTTGTGGCGGGGCAGCCACAGCCGATCCCGCACCCGCAGCATTACCTTCCAGTGGCATCGGAGGGTTCGCAACAGGGCCTGGGAGAACTTCCTGCGCAACTTGCTGGAGTGCCGGTTGGTAGGGGGGCAATCGGCGCGAACCAGGGGGAAGGTTGGTTGTCCCCGAAGTCGATGTCGCGTCGGTAGGAGGCTGGGCCTCATCCTTGGGAGGTCGCCCGAGAACCGCTCTTCGCGCCTCCAGCAACTGTTGCAACGGCAGCGATTCGAACTGCGATTCGCTCATCGGCGGGATCCCTGGCCTAACCTCCAGTGGACGACCGGCTCCAAATGGAGACGGACCGACTTGCCTGGGCTGCATGGCCGAGGCGCTGCTGGTTCCCGAGTCGGCTTCCAGGAGGATCTCCTCATTGGGATCGCCAAGAGAAGGGACTTCGGATGGCGATGACGAAGGGGCGGATGGCTTGAATGCCTCGGGACGATCGGGAGCTGGGGGTGGATCGAAGGCATCCAGAAGGCTCGATGGTCCCAACTCCTTCGCTGGTCCAGCAGATGTTGGGCCAACAGCAGGAGGAGTTGCCTCCATCGGCTGTCCGGCGACTGGCGTTGGCTCAGATGAGTCGCGTCGGGAGGCAGAGCGAGCTGCTGGCGGTTCCTCGATCGCCTTGGGCAGCATCGGCACCGGCAGTCCGCCGGCTCTCGGTGCTTTGGACCGGGAATCCGGGGAGCCAAGCGAAGGAGCGTCTCCGGAGTAGAGCTTTTCACCGCTGCCGAAGCGCGTCGATCGAGCTCCGCTTTGCTTGTTCCATGTCACCCATGCCAGCGTTCCGCAGGCGACCAGAAGGGCGGCCACCAGAGTGCGGTGGATCCAGAGGAATCTCCCGCCTGCCGAGGCATCCCTAGCACGAGGGGGATCGAAAACATCGGTGATCTGGGGTTTCGGGGAGACTGCATCGGATCCAGAAGGGGAACCTGATCCTTGGGCTGGAAATGCCGGAGAACGATTCTTGGCCGGTTCATTCCGTTCCACTGTGGGCAATGCGAGCGGCGTTGGGATAGGGGGGCTATGTGGCGGATCGGTGCGGAATTGGAGCGGCGCGGGAGCCGGGAGGTAGGGAACCCTCGCCAGTACTGGGGGGAAAAGCCCAGGTTTTGCGGTTCCCCCTGGTCGGTTCTTTCCCTGTTGATGCGCCGACATGCTCAGGTCCCTTCGTGAATACAAATCGAGCCACCTTGTGGTTCGAAGACCGCAGCGGCTGCACGAACATGGAATCGTCCTTCCGAGGTTGGATCTTGAGCGTTTTGCCGGTTAGGCAAAGTGCGAAGAAGATTCCAACGTGCCACATTCAGCCAACAGAGGTTCCAAATTCCCAGATCCGACACACAATAGGAGCTTGGACTTTCCGCGTCATGACTGGAAAACAGGCGAATCGGAAAACAAGCCTTTCAGGTGGGAACCTAGGAAAAGCTCGGTCGTAATGAAAGATCAAATCCACAGCAGTTGGGGAGCAGCATGAGCGATTGGGGAAAGGCTAGCGATTCGCTGCCTGGTTTGATGCGGGAACGGATGCTGATCCTGGACGGCGCCATGGGATCGATGATCCAGAAGCTGAAGCTGGATGAGGAGGCGGTTCGCAGCGACCGTTTTCGCGGTCACGACAAGGACTTGGTGCGGTTCTCGGATATCCTCTGCCTGACGCGGCCCGATGCGATCACCGACATTCATCGGGCGTACTTGGAAGCGGGCGCAAACATTCTGGAGACCAACACCTTTGGTGCCAGCCCGATCGGGATCAAGGAGTTCAACTTACCCGACAGCTTGCTGCCCGAGCTCAATGCCGCCGCCGTCCAATGTGCGCGGCGGGCGATCGAGTCGGTTGCCCGCAAGCGACCCGACCAGCCGATGTTCATCGCTGGAAGTATTGGTCCGACCACCAAGCAGCTTGCGATCAGCGTCAACGTCGAAGATGCGGCGCACCGCGACGTGACCTACTTGGAGATGGTGGACAGCTACAAGGTGCAGGTCGAGGCGCTGATGGACTCGGGCGTCGACCTGTTGCTTCCCGAGACGGCGATCGACACGCTGAACCTGAAGGCCTGCCTTTTTGCGATCAGCGAAGTCTTTCGGGAGCGAGGGACGGCGATCCCGGTGATGGTCAGCGCCACCTTTGGTGAGGGAGGCGGGACGTTCGTCAGCGGCCAGACAGTGGAGGCGTTCTGGACTGCGGTCAGTCACTTCCCGATGCTCTCGGTTGGAATGAACTGCGCCCTGGGTCCGGATGTCATGCGACCCCACCTGGAGGAACTGTCGCGGGTGGCATCGGTTCCTATTTCGTGCCATCCCAATGCGGGTCTCCCCAACGCCTTCGGCCAGTACGACCTATCGCCATCGAAGATGGCCGATTACATCGAGGATTTTGCTAGGCAGGGATGGCTGAATATCGTCGGAGGCTGCTGTGGCACCACGCCCGATCACATTCACGCGATCGCCGAGCGGGTCGCCAAGATGCCGCCACGGAAAGACCCGGAACCGATCGTCTGGACGCGGCTGAGCGGTTCTCGACCGCTGGTGCTTCGGCCCGAAAACCCTTTCACGATGATCGGGGAGCGGACCAACGTTACGGGATCGAGGGCCTTTGCCAAATTGATTCGGAACAATCAGTTTGAGGAAGCGGTCGAGGTGGCTAGGCAGCAGGTGGAGAACGGTGCCTCAGTCATCGACATCAATATGGACGACGCGCTTCTGGATGGTGCGGAGGCGATGACTCGCTACTTGCGACTGATCGCAGGGGATGCCGTTGCAGGATCGGTCCCGGTGATGATCGATAGCAGCAAATGGGAAGTGCTGGAGGCGGGACTTCAGAACGTGCAGGGGAAGGCGATCGTCAACTCGATCAGCCTGAAGGACGGAGAGCCGGAATTCCTGCGCCGCGCCAGAAGGATTCGTCAGTATGGCGCCGCCGTGGTGGTGATGGCCTTCGACGAACAGGGCCAAGCCACCGAAACTCTGGAGAAGGTGCGGATCTGCAAGCGCGCCTACCAGCTGCTTACCCAGCAGGTCGGATTTCCGCCAGAGGATATCATCTTCGACCCGAACATCCTCACCGTCGCCACCGGGATCGAAGAGCATGACAATTATGCAGTCAACTTCATCGAGGCAGTGCGGCAGATACGCAAGGAATGCCCAGGCGCCAACGTCAGTGGAGGGGTCAGCAACATCAGCTTTTCGTTCCGCGGCAACGAACCGGTTCGAGAAGCGATGCACTCCGCGTTCCTCTACCATGCCATCCGCGCCGGGATGAACATGGGGATCGTCAATGCGGGGCAACTGGCGGTCTACGAAGAGATTCCGAAGGATCTGCTGGAGCATGTCGAAGATGTGCTGCTAAACCGCCGCTCCGATGCCACCGAACGGATGCTGAAGTTTGCCGAGTCGTTCAAGGGAGAGGGGAAGAAAGCTTCGACCGATAACCTGCAGTGGCGCGAGCAGCCGGTCCGCGAACGGCTGAAGCATGCGCTGATCCAGGGTATCGATAAGTTCATCGAGGAAGACACCGAAGAAGCCAGGCAGCAGTGCACGCGCTGTCTGGAAGTGATCGAAGGGCCGCTGATGGAGGGGATGAGCGTTGTGGGCGACCTCTTCGGCGCCGGCAAGATGTTTCTGCCTCAGGTGGTCAAGAGCGCTCGCGTCATGAAGAAGGCGGTCGGCTACCTGACCCCCTTCATGGAAGAGGAGAAAAGAAATCTCGGAGAAGCGGCTCAGTCGTCCCGCGGCAAGGTGCTGATGGCAACGGTCAAGGGGGACGTTCACGACATCGGAAAAAACATCGTCGGCGTCGTGCTTGGATGCAACAACTTTCAGGTGATCGATCTGGGTGTGATGGTCTCATGCGAGAAAATCCTCGAGGAGGCCAACAAGCATGGGGTCGACATCATCGGTCTTTCGGGTTTGATCACCCCAAGCCTGGATGAAATGACGCATGTGGCCAAGGAGATGGAACGACTGGAGATGAAACTCCCGCTGATGATCGGAGGTGCGACCACCAGTGCCAAGCACACCGCGGTCAAGATTGCGCCACACTACTCCCATCCGGTTGTCCATGTCGTCGATGCGTCGCGAAGCGTCGGCGTGGTGGAACAGCTGGTCAACCCCGAAGCGAGGGCTACCTTTGCTGCCAACAATCGGCAGTTGCAGTCGGAACTGGTCGCCAGCTATCAGGCCAGACAGGTCAAACTGGTCCCGTATGCCGAAGCGCTAGCCAAACGCTTCGCCACCGATTGGTCGTCCGTCCAGATCGACACGCCTCAATTCCTCGGGAACCGCACGATTCCTTGCCAGTCGATCGAATCGTTGATTCCTTTCATCGATTGGTCTCCATTCTTCATGGCGTGGGAATTGAAGGGGAAGTATCCCAAGATCTTTGAAGATCCCGTAGTGGGCAAGGAAGCCAAGGAGTTGCATCACCATGCCATGGAGATGCTGATGTCCTGTGCGCGGGACGGGTCGCTGAAGGCCAAGGCGGTCTATGGCTTCTGGCCTGCTGCAAGCGAAGGGGATGACATCGTCGTCTTCACGGACGACCAACGCCATCAGGAGAAGGTCCGCTTCCATTGCCTGCGTCAGCAATGGGAACGCAAGGGGCAAAATGACTTCCGGTCGCTGGCCGATTACATCGCACCGAAGGACTCGGGACGAAAAGACTATCTGGGCGCTTTCGTCGTCACAGCGGGCATTGGCGCCGATGAAATGGCGACCAAGTTCGAATCCCAGCACGACGATTACAATTCGATTCTCGTCAAGGCAATCGCCGACCGACTGGCCGAAGCGTTCGCCGAAATGCTCCACAAGCAAGCCCGAGTCGACTGGGGGTATGGACAGACCGAATCGCTGACCAACGAGCAGTTGATCGACGAACAGTACCGCGGGATCCGCCCGGCCCCTGGCTACCCGGCCTGCCCCGATCACACCGAGAAAAGGACGCTGTTCCAGCTTCTGGATGCTGAGAACCAGATCGGCGTGAAGCTGACAGAGAGTTTTGCGATGTGGCCAGCCGCCAGCGTCAGCGGGCTCTATTTCGCTCACCCCCAAGCCAGATACTTCGCAGTCGACCGATTGGCTCAGGATCAGGTTCAGGACTACGCCCGACGCAAAGGCCGGTCGCTTCGGGAAATCGAGCGATGGTTGGCGCCGAATCTGGGATACGAGACTTGATCGATAGCCACCAGCGATTTCTCCCAATTTCTTTTTGCAATCCCGCTGCGGTGGGATTGCGGAAGCGAGTCCCTAGTGGCCACCTGGAATCTGGCGGTACGATCGGAGAACGGCTCGCAAAGCAGTTCCTCGCCCGACTTGGTAGGTAGTGGGGGCAACCTTGCGCTCCTTGCGAGCGGGGAAAAAGGCGGCCATCTGGTGAGCCTATCTGCAACGAACTCCCCGGGGATTCAATTTCAACCGTTCAATCGCCACAGTATGTCGTGATACCGCTCGCCCAAAGGCAAATGGCGGTCCATCCAGCTTGTCGGGCTGACGCGGGAAAACGACGATGTGAACAGAGGTATTGCAGGCGCCATCGATGAGGACAGCAGGTAAGGAGTCGACTCTTTGTCAACGATTCAGAAAAACTTCCTTAGCCTGCTCGCTTTTTTACTGCATTGCGCCTGCGTCGCACTGGCGTTGCTCTACATCCGCAGGGAATCCCTTCTGGCCGCCGATCCAGCCTGGTCCATCGACACCTGGATGCCCAAGGATTGGTTACCACCAGACTGGGCAGTCAATACCTGGTTGGCAAGCGCACTTCTGATGCTTGCGATGCCCTGGTTTCCGTTGATCGCCGTGATCGTACACCTGGGTCTTTTCTATGCCCTCTCCCGATATTCAAACGAATATGGATTCATGGTCTATCTTGGTATTTTCCAGTGGATCAGTCTCTTGGCTGCCACCGGCTGGCTCGCGCGCCAAATCCGAACCGGGGAACGGCTTCAGCCGCTTCGCGACCCGCTTTTCGGCTGCTTCGCTTTGTTCGTTTTTTGGGTTGGAGTCTGCTTTGCGGAGGGACTTCAGCGAGGCCCCCTCTGGGATGTATGCAAGGGGCATCACCCCCTTGTCTGGCTGGACTCCTTGGTACTGATGGCGGTGACCATTCAGTTCATCCAACTCAAAAGAGATTTCCTGGTCCTGTTTGCTGCCTTCACATTGGCAGCGCTAGGCCATGGCAGCTTTTTTGTTTCCTCCAACTGGAGGAATAATGATGCTGCGGCGATCTATGGAATTGCCATTCCCTTAGCGGTTGGCTTCGGACGTCTGGCAACACCCTGGGCTTTGCGATGCGTTGCCGCCATCGCGACAGTGGCTCTTTTGAGAATGACCTACCAAACGGAGAACCGTGCCGCTTGGCTGGCTGTGTTCGCCTGCATCCCAATGATCTGCATGGCTATGGTGCCCAGACGCTGGATGCTGCTGGGAATTCCCTTGGTGCTGGGTGCGATGCTTTTACTCTGGATGACTCCTACCGGTGAGCGATTCAAGGAGATCTTCAGTGAAAAAGGGGATAATGGCCGCCAGAGGATTGAAATCTGGGACGCTGCGATTCAGATGACGAAGGACAACCCATGGTTTGGGGTCGGACCAGGGAACTTTCAGAATGTCATCGAAACATATGACAGCCAGTTGGCCAGGATGTTTTCTCACAACAGTTTTCTGAATGTGCTTGCGGAAACAGGTGTCATTGGCCTGCTGCTGTATCTCTCGGTGTTTCTGATTGGGGCTTTTCAACTGGGGAAAGCGATCCACCGACACCGCCGGGAATGGAGAGAGCAGGCAACTTGGTTTGTCGCAGGTGGGATCGTCGCTTTCTTGGTGATCAGCCTTTTTTTGACGCGACATCTGATGACGATCGCCTACATCCTACTTGGGTGTTCCAGCGTTCTGGCAAGAACGCCATCGAAGAGTATTCCGAAGGATGACGCCAGCGGCGAAAGCCCCAATGGAATCAGCCGCGTGTTTCATTCGACCCCATAGGCGTTCCCGGACACGGAACCTCTGCGAGAAATGTCAGATGAACTGGTTTGATGCCGTTTGATTCTGTCGGCCAGGGAAATTGGTGTGCCACTGGAGGACAGGAAGCGGTCCGGTAGCCAATCTTGCGATCGGAAAATCTCTAGGGAAGATGATAAACTCAGGACCCGAACCGATGTCCTGCGACGGTGTCCAGATGCGGTGCGCCAAGTCGCAAGCCCTACAAACTCCGCATTCTTCCAGGACTGCCCTTTCGTCATTTCGTGCAACCGTCCAGTTCCCTTCACAACAGCCATTTTGAATTGCCGAAACTGACGGGGACGTCTGGCTAGCCCAGTCGTCGCCAGTCTTCCCCCGCGAGGATGCGGGCGGGATGAAGGAAGTCCCCTTCGACTTCTTGAGGGAGTGAATCTGTGCCGAAACTTGCGGCGGTGATCCCCTATCAGCAGGGCCCCAGTCACCTGGAAGCGACAGTTCTTTCGATTCTGGAGAATCGCGATTCCCAGATCGAATTGATCGTGGTGGATGCCGGTCGATACTCCGACCCCTACGGACTGTCGGGAGTGGAGATGACCGTCCTTCCAGTCGACTCCAACACCGACTGGTTCTCGATGGTCTATGAAGGAATCCAATCGTCGATCGCACCCATCGTTCAGGTGATTGCCCCTGGAATGACCGTCACCAAAGACTGGTGGCATGGCCCGTTGGAGGCGTTCACTGCGGCCCAGACGGGTGCCGTGCAACCGGCCTATCACGCACCAAGCGGCCCTCGCATCGCCGGTGGCCTGGATCGCACCGCTCTTCCCAGGCGTTCCCTAAAACAACAAGTCCGTGACGGCGAAGCGGTCGGTGTTTCCTCGATGGGTGGTTTTTTCCGAAAGCGTGCCCTCCTGGCGCTCGACGGTTGGCTGAAGGGACTTCCCCGCGACGTAGCCGACGCCGAAATGACATTGGCTCTCGCTGCCCTGGAATTTCACTCGATGGCTTGCCCGGAATCGAAACTGATCATCGACCAACCGGCACGAATCGCCAGCCAACCCTCCTATTCCACCGGGTTGGCCAGCGGCCAGATTGCCGCCGCCTACGCCCAAAACCCCATCACAGGGGTCTCCGTCGATTCGCTGGCCGGGCAGTTGGGCCAACTGGCAAGCGCCCTGGTTCACCCATCGACCGTTGCCGAGCGGCTTGGATGGGTCTTGGGACAACGCGACCAATCGCTGGTCCGGCGGATCACGCGACGGTTGCGCGAGGCCAACGAGCGGCTGGAAGCATGGCGGCAGTCCACGCAGTCTTTGGGGTGTAACATCCAACGTCGGGTTGCCTAAATCCTTTGCGAGCGGACGATAGCTGTTCCTGCCCCCACCTATGGAGGTTGGTGGATCGAGCGGCTCAGGGATCTGAGGGGGTTCCAAAGGTGCCAAAAGGTTGGTCGGGTGGACAAATCCCGCTCATGCGCCGGTCGAGGAATGGACGAAGTATCGAAGGACCAACATTTTCTTCTTGAAGGAGCCCCTTCGGTCTGTTAGCCTCCATGCAAAGGCGATCTAAGGAACTGCTCTGGAAAAGTTCCTAGCATCGGACTTCAAGAACCGAATCGACTTCGGAACCCCTCTACTCATTTCCTGAAGGTGAAACCGGTATGGCCACACCCACTCGCCGAAGACGTCTTGCGATCGAAGCCTTGGAAATGCGTCAATTGATGGCTTCCGATCTGGCCCCGATCCACAACTTCCGTTTCCCGGAAGACAGCAACGGAAGCGGTGTGGTGACGCCCGTTGATCTTCTTGCGGTGATCAATCAGTTGAATCAGGACCGGGGCGCGGCCACCCGAATGGAACCTCAGCCATTCGCCACCGACATCAATGCCGATTCCAACCTCTCCCCGCTCGACGCGCTGCTGGTCCTCAATTATCTGAACCGACCCAACCTCTCCAACACCATTCAACCCAGCGCTCTTTCGATTGAATCCCGAGTCCGCTTCCTGGAACAATGGATGGAGCGCGGCAGTACGGACGAAGTCAACAAGCAGTCAGCGATCGAGACGCTGCATGTCCTTCGATTGGGAGGCCGTCCCGAATGGGGCGACCGTTGGATCGACGGTCGGCTCCAGCAGCCAGAATCCAATCCCGAACTTCCCGACGCAGGAGCGGCCAACCCCGCATTCCCACCTCGAATTCCCGACGGTTCGGATGACCTGATCCAACTGGATCCCATCGAGAGCCACCCTCATATCTACCCATGGATGCAACGACTGGCTGATGCGGGTGTTTCCACCGAACTGCTCCAGAAGCTGAAAGAGCAATGGGTGGCTGACT
>JBIINB010000097.1:0-17423 GCA_044337705.1 Pirellulaceae bacterium
TACATGTTGCGCCGGTGGCTTAAGTTAGTGTCATTCAGTCCTGACACCTTTTACCGCTCCAGTATCGGCAGCATTTGATTGAGGCTTCCTGTCTTGCGTCCACCTAGGTCGCAAGTGACGAACAGGAATCCCAGACTTTTCAGCTGGTTCACCACCGTGTGGGCCACCTGCGGATCGACCATCTTGCTCCAGATCTCGACAGGGGCTTCGATGCGGGCCAGCGGGCCAGGATGCCAGCGTACGCGCAGGTCGTCGACCTGGAGCGTCTGTCTCAGCCACGTTTCCGCCGCTTCGATCTGCCGCAGACGTTCCGGGGTCACTTCTTGACCGTAGGCGATGCGGCTGGCCAGGCAGGGGCTGGCCGGCTTGCTGGAGATCGGCAGGTCCCAGAAGGCAGCCAGTTGCCGGACCTGAGCCTTTCCCATCTGGCAGTCGACCAGGGGCGACATCACTTGATGTTCGATCGCTGCCTCCAGTCCCGGGCGGTAGTCCCCCAGGTCATCGAGGTTGGTTCCGTTGGCGATCCGAAGCCAGCCCTGGTCTTTCGCGTAGCGACCCAGCACGCTGTAGAGTTCGTTTTTGCAGTGAAAGCAGCGTCGACCATCGTTGGCGCGGTAGTCGACATTTTGGATTTCCAGCGTGGGGAGTTCCACCAACCGGATTCCGATGCGGGCTGCGGTGGCATAGGCATCATCGCGGTCGCGCTGGCTGACCGCCGGACCGATCCCGATAGCGGCCAGGGCGCGATTGCCAAGCGCCTGGTGAGCGGCCGCCGCGACGACGGCCGAATCGACGCCTCCCGAGAAAGCGACCAGACAATCCGGGAACCCGGACAGGTGCTCCAGCAGCCGCCGTGCAAGCCCTTCGATTTCTTCCTGATCGCCCAGCATCCTGTTTTCTTCCAGTCGCCAAAAAACCGACGAACAGATGATTGCCGCTCTTCCATTCCACTCCTGAGTGTACCGCAGGTTTCAGGAGCTGGACGGTGGTACGAGCGGACAGGTAGGTGACCGATCGCGTGGGCAGTCAGCTGCGAGGATGGAACTGCTGGTGGATTTTCTTCAGCTTGCTGGTGTCGACCTGGGTGTAGATCTGCGTGGTCTGGATACTGGCATGGCCGAGCATTTCCTGGATTTGCCGGAGGTCGGCGCCCCCTTGCAGCAGGTGGGTGGCGAAGGAGTGCCGGAGGGTATGAGGAGTGACTTCCGGGTCGAGTCCACTGACGAGGGCATACCGTTTGATCAGTTGCCAAATCGCTTCGCGCCGCAGCCGCTTTCCGGTGCGTGAGACGATCAGCCACGGAACCTGCTGGTCACCGCGCCGGGCCACCAGCTCGGGGCGCTGGTGTTTCAGATACGCTTCGATCGCTTCCCTTGCCGGAGCTCCCAGGGGGACGACGCGCTGTTTGTTCCCTTTGCCGTGTGCGATGCATTGTCCCAGGTCGAGATGGACGTTGGCCAGAAGCATATCGGAAACTTCCGAGACGCGGCAACCTGTTGCATACATCAGCTCCAGGATCGCTCGATCGCGCAGCCCCATCGCCTGGTGGGGTCTTGGGGAGCGGAGAAAGCGATCGATGTCGCGCTGCGGAATCACGTGAGGAACGCGCTGCCATAGCTTCTGCGACTCCAGCAGCTCGGCAGGATTCTCCGCGACCAGTCCTTCCAGCTGGAGGAACTTGTAGAACATCCGAAGCGCCACCAGATGCCTAGCGGACGAGGGGGTGGCCAACTTCTCGCGGCGGAGAAAGGCGATGTAATCGGTCAGCTGCTGAAGCTTTAGCGCCCGTGGATCCCTACCGTCCAGCCAGATGTAAAACCGCTTCAGATCGCGGTGGTAGGCAAGCACGGTGTTGTGAGCCAATTGGCACTCGCGTTTCAGGTACTCCGCGAATCGCTTCAGCCAATCGGAATCTGCCTGCTGCTTGGCGGCGTTGTCTTGGGGGGCTTCCTGGAGCATCTGCTGCTTGAGCTTGCTGATCCGGGCCATCAAGGAATCCTTTCTCCAGGGATGCATTCGACCGGGATCGCAGCGGCTCGGGACCTCCCCATTTTCCGGGGAGAAGGGGACTCTGCGAAACCCTATCGCCGTCCCGTCCGATAGCTTCAAAGAACTATACAACCAAAAACGGACCGATGCTTCTGCTCCTGCAGGAACAGCCAGCATGGGTGGATCCCGCTATCGGAAGGCTGGGAGAGGAATCCAGCGGGGTGGCGTGGGATTGGCCAGCGATCTATCTTCATACTTCACGATAGATTTTAGCATGCGCTACATGCGTGAAGGGAGGATCGCTTGAACGTTCTGGTGGTGGGTGGTGCTGGTTATATCGGATCGCATGCCGTGCGGGCGCTGGCCGAAGGGGGCCATCAACCGGTGGTGCTGGACAATCTTTGCCTGGGTCATCGAGGCGCTGCCGAGGGATTTCCGTTGGAGGTGTGTGATCTGATGGATCGATCGCGCGTGGAAGCGATTCTGCGCGCACACCAGATCGAACTGGTGATGCATTTCGCTGCCTTCGCTGCTGTGGGAGAATCGGTCGTCGATCCATCGATCTACTATGGAAACAACGTCGTAGCCACCTGGCAACTTCTGGAAGCGATGCGGGCTTCGGGTGTGCAGCGTTTCATTTTTTCGAGCACGACGGCGACCTATGGCGAGCCGAAGACAAGTCCCATCGTGGAGACAACGCCGCAGGACCCGATCAATCCCTATGGTCGCAGCAAGCGGATTGTCGAGCAGATGCTTCGCGACTATGGTCACGCCTATGGATTGGCTTCCGTGGCGCTGCGATACTTCAATGCTGCAGGAGCCAGTTTGCGGCATGACATCGGCGAGGACCATCATCCCGAGACGCATCTGATTCCGATCCTGCTGCAGGTCGCTCTGGGCCAGCGGCCGCACATGACGATCTTCGGCGATGACTATCCCACAGAGGACGGCACCTGCGTGCGCGATTACACCCACGTCGATGATCTCGCGTCGGCGCATCTGCTGGCGATCGAGCGACTGAAGCCATCGCTATTTCAGGCCTTCAACCTGGGAAGCGGTACCGGCAGCAGCGTGCGAGAGGTGGTGGAGATGGCGCGCCGCGTCACGGGACATCCGATTCCCACGCAGATGGGGTCTCGTCGGCCCGGTGATCCTCCGCACCTGGTCGCCGATATCGGGCTGGCGCAATCGGTCCTTGGATGGAGACCGGTGAGCAGCGATCTGGAGACGATTGTCCGCAGCGCCTGGCAGTGGCATGCGCGCCATCCACGGGGCTACGATGACCGAAGCGAGACGGCAGGTGGATGATTCGATGGTGGATGGAGGCAGTCCGGAAACCCACTGCAGCGCGAGGCGAACTTGCAAGAGATCATTGTGGAAAAACCATACCGCATGGTGCCTCCATGGCGCTCGCGGTGTTTCCAGTGGACAGCTCAGAAGCTGCACTTGGCCGATTGGTATCTGAAACGCTACGAGGGGGTGGATCGCTACCAGCTGATCGGGATCGATCATCTGCGAGAGAGCCTTCGGCGGGGTCACAGCGTGCTGCTGGCCCCCAATCATTGCCGTTACTCCGATCCCTTCGTCATGGGCTGGGTGGCGCGAGCCGCCAAGGTGCAGCTTTATGGGATGGCAAGCTGGCACCTGTTTCAAGGAGGAACGCTGCGGCGCTGGGCGCTGCAGGCGCTGGGGGCCTTCAGCGTCTATCGCGAAGGGATCGACCGCGCGTCGCTGGATCTGGCCATCGAGATTCTGGCGACCGGCGAGCGACCGCTGCTGGTCTTTCCTGAGGGAGCGGTCTTTCGCACCAACGACCAGCTGCAAAACCTCCTGGATGGCGTCTCCTTCATGGCCCGCGCTGCTGCCAAGAAACGTCAGAAGGCAAACCATCAGGCGGGTGTGGTCATCCATCCGGTGGCGCTGAAGTACCTCTTCCATGGCGATCTCCAGCAGTCGATGCGTCCCGTGCTGGATCGGATCGAGCAGCAGTTGACGTGGGAGCCACAAAGTCATTGGTCCAGCCGGATGCGGATCCAGCGTATCACCCAGGCCCTTTTGGGGCTGAAGGAAATCGAACATCTGGGACAGGTACAGGAAGGGAGCTTCCTGGAGCGACAGCAGCGGCTGATCAATGGGTTGCTGCATCCTCTGGAAACGCGGTGGCTGGCGCGCACGCAGGAAGGCTCGATCATTCCGCGGATCAAGTCGATTCGGATGAAGATCGTTCCCGAACTGCTTCAGGGGGTCGGACAGCAAGATCGCAAGATCCTCTGGAAGCAGCTCAGCCACCTCTACCTGGCTCAGCAAATCGCCTCCTACCCAGTCGATTACCTCTCCCCTCCCACCACCCAGATGCGAGTCCTGGAGACTTTGGAGCGGCTGGAGGAGGATTTGACTGACCGCGTGACGCTGCATCGTCCTTTGGAGGTTGTGATCCAGGTCGGGGAGGCGATCGAGGTGTCGACCGACCGCGGTGCCAAGGGGGAAGAGGATCCGATCCTGGCGACACTTCGGGAGAGGTTGCAGGGGATGCTGAGCAATCTGGCGGAGCTGTCGTCACCCTATGAAGATGAACTTTCCGAGCAAATTTGAGGGATTCGACCTGCTGGATGGTGGGGGGCCCCGAGCGGCGCGCCGCTATTCTGTCAGCTCATTACAATAGAGTTCTCGATGCGGTGCCCTCTTCGAGACGAGGGGGGACTGGCGCCGGATCGCTTCAGAGGATCGCTTCTCAAGGGAAGGGGCATCGCGTCGGATGCTGGGACCGATTTTCGAACGCGAGGTGGTGGTACTGCCGCGGCGTGCCAAGCACTTCTTCGGACGATGGGTGTATGCCATCGCGCTGTTCTCGCTGATCTGCACCGCGTGGCTGCTGCTGACCGGGATCCAGCCGGTTCGCAACGTCGGGGACTTTGCGCGGTTTGGCACATTGATCTTTCAGTTCCTCGCGCCGCTCCAATTGCTGGTGCTCTCCTTCATGGCCGCGATCGCCGCTGCCAATGTGGTGGCCCATGAGAAGGATCGCCGCACCATGGATCTGCTGCTTCTGACCTCGCTGAGCAACGCGCAGGTGGTGGTCGGGAAGATCGCCGGGGGATTGATGCCGGTGTGGAACTGGTTTTTCTCGGGACTCCCGGTGGCGATGCTGGTGCCGCTGCTGGGCGGGGCGACGGTCGAGCAGGTGGTGCAGTGCCAGCTGCTGACGGCGGCGGCGATTTTGGCCAGTGGAGCTCTTGGGGCGACGATGGCCTTCTGGCGAGAGAAAACTTTTCAGGCCATAGCGCTGACACTTCTGGTGATCGTCCTATGGCTGGCGCTAGGTGAGGTGGTGGCTGGAGGTTGGATCGCGTTCATTCCTTCCGAGGCCGCCAGATGGCTGAGCCCTGCCAGGGCGATCTGGAGTCTTTGCCAGCCGATGCCTGAGCCGGGTTCGTGGAAGTCGCTGGAATGGCTGGGAGCGGGGGCTCAGGCCACGCTGGTGCTGCTGATTCAGGCGGCGGCGATGACCGCGATCTCCTGGCTGTTCCTACGCATCTGGAACCCATCGCGCCAGGCGCGACCCGTAGCCGCCCAGGACGATGCGTCGGCGCTGGCGGCCACCGAGCAGGCGGAGGCGGAGGCAGCAGGTAAACCGAACCGGGTTCTGGCGTGGAAGGCGCGGCGAGCCCGCGCGGTGTGGAACTGGCCCATCCTTTGGCGAGAAGTGCGGACCTGGGCCTATGGCCGCAAGGTGCTCATCGTGCGACTGGCCTACCTGCTGCTCTTCGCATTGACGGCCGTCGCCCTCCAGCAACTGATCCAGGATGGGACCGCTCTGGGCCGAAGCCGTCTATCCGATTCGCTCATCCCCGCCGCTGCCGGACCGCTGGCTCCCCTGGGAATCCTCTCCCTGGTGATGATCAACGCCCTGGCGGTCAATTCGATCACCAACGAACGGGATGGACAGGCGCTCGACTTTCTTCTGATGACCGAGATCACTCCTTGGGAGTTTATCCTCAGCAAGATGCTTGGGGCGTTCTATGTCGCCAAGGAGATGATTCTGCTGCCGATGGCGCTGGTGGGATGGCTTTGGTGGAGCGGCGGTATGTCGACAGAGAATCTCTGCTTCACCCTGGGTGGCTGGCTGGTGATGGTGGTCTTTGTGATCATGCTTGGGATTCACTGCGGGATGATCTACAGCCGCAGCCGGACCGCCATCGGGGTCAGTCTGGGGACAGTCTTTTTCCTCTTCCTCGGGATCATCACCTGCATGTTGATCATGATCAGCTTCCGTGGTTCGTTTGGCCGCCAGCTGGCGCCGTTTCTTGCGATCATCTTGGGAGGCGGCACGGGGCTCTTCATGGCATTGGGGCATCGCAATCCCTCACCGGCCATCGCTCTGGCCACCTTCGGCCTGCCGTTCCTCACATTCTTTGCGATCACCAGTTTCATCCTGCGCAACCAGGAGTTGACGGTCTTCTCGGTGGTGACGACCACATACGCCTTTGCGACAGCGGCGATGCTCATTCCCGCGATCAGCGAATTCGACTTTGCGACAGGCCGTACGCGGCTGCAGGAAGAGGATGCAGCCTAGAGGCGATCCCATGAACTCCTCCAACACTTCGCTAATTCCTCAGATCCTGGCTCAGCTTCCTCTCTTGGTAGCCCTGTTGGCGGCCAGCGCCTTTTGCAGCGCCAGCGAGGCGGCGCTGTTTTCATTGAGCTGGGTGCAGAGGAAAAAGCTCAATCCGCAGCGCGCCAGCGATGAGCGGATTCAGTCGCTTCTGGCCAATGCCGATAGGCTTCTTTCGGGTGTGCTGCTCTGGAATCTGTCGGTCAATATGCTCTTTTTCGCTTTGGTCGGCGGTCTGTCGACTCGACTGGCCAGGCAGGAAGGGGGCCAGTGGTGGGCGGCGGTCACTTCCCTGGTCGCCATGGCGATGGTGATTCTGTTCGGGGAGCTTTTGCCCAAGAGCCTGGGGGTGATGGCGCCTCTTCCAATCAGCCGCTGGGTTTCTCTGCCGCTGTCGATCGCTTTGCGACTGATCGATCCGGTCGCCTCCGCCTTGCGATGGGTGAGTGAAATGTCGCGCCGGCTGCTGATGCCCGGAATCGAAGCTGAAAGCTATTTGGCGACCAGTGACTTGGAGCAGGCGATCGAGCTGTCATCGGAAGACAGCTCGCTGGTGACGCAGGAAAAAACAGTCCTCCGGCAGGTGATTCAGCTGAGCGACTTGAGGGCAGAGGAATGGATGAAGCCGCTTAGCCATTACCCCATCCAGAGGCCATCGAACCAGAAGTCCTGGTCGCTGCAGGGCAATGCCCAGGAAAAATACCTTCTGATCGCCGATCATTCCGGGACCGATATCGTCGCCTCCGTGCCCTTGGCCGATCTCAGCTACAAGCAGCTTGCCGACTGGGAGCGGGCCAAGCAGCCGGTACTGGTGGTGCCCTGGTGCGGGCGGCTGTCGGCCGTCCAGCAGCAGATGTCGCAGCAGGCCCGTCAGGTTGCGGTGGTGGTCAATGAGTATGGTGAGATCGTCGGCGTGATCACCTGGGAGGATCTGATCGACGCGATGTTCGAGATCCCTTCGCCTCAAGCCCCCTTGGTCAACAGCTCCTTGGTTGAGGGTGCCGAACCCCCGCCAACACGCTGGGTGGTTTCTGGCGGAGTATCGCTCAAGCGGATCGAACGGAACCTGGGAGTGCGGTTCCCCAAATCCAGATTTCTCACCTTCAGCGGACTGCTGCACGACCAGCTGCGACGCGATGGAGTACCGGGCGATGTGATCCTCTGGGAGGGATATCAGCTTCGGGTCATAGAATCCGCAGCGGGTGGCGACGTCCGGATCGAACTGACGCAACTGGAGTCCCAGGAGGATGCGTCATGAGCCTGGGACTGATTCTGATCTTTGTCGGCGGCTTGCTGAGCGCCACATTTAGCGGAACGGAAACTGGTTTTTACCGAGTGACGCGAGTCCGTCTTGTGATCGATAGCTTGCGGGGGTCGCGAATCGCCCGCGGACTATTGTGGCTGACCAACCACCCGGCCCTCTTTGTCAGCACTGCGCTGATCGGCAACAACATCGCCAACTACCTGGTTTCCCTGGGGTTTGTGCTGCTATCGGAGCGGTTGGCGCCCGGCATCGCTGCCAGCGCGCGGGACCTGCTGGTGACGCTGATCAGCACCCCAATCCTATTCATCTACGGGGAGCTGCTTCCCAAGCAGCTGTTCTTTCTGGCTCCCAACCGACTGCTTCGCTGGACCGGGCCTTTCTTCCTCCTGGTCACCATCCTCCTGTCGCCGCTATCGGCGCTTCTTTATGGCATCAGCCGATTCATCCAGCAGCTGGTGGGGCAGATGCCACTGAAAGTCCGACCCGAACTGGCGCGCAAGGAACTCCAGCAAGTGCTGCTGGAGGGGCAGGAGGCAGGGCTGCTGACACCGCAGCAACGCGATGTGGCACAGAACCTTTTTGCCTTTGGCGGACAGCCGATCGGACAGCTTTGCATGCCGATCCGCGCGCTGCGGACGGTGACGCATGAAGCGCCGTACGAGGAGGTCAGGCGGATGGCCGAGCGATTGGGGCAGGCGCTGGTGCCAGTGCTGCATGCCAGAACCGAACGACCCGTCGGCTATTATCGCGTCGCCGAGCTGTATCAACTGGAGAAGTTACCTCCTCTGCATCCGATCCCCAGCTACATCCAGCAGACTCCCCAGGTCTCGGTGCTCACCGACATGGTTCGCCAGAACTGCGATCTAGCCAAAGTGCTCGATGAATCGGGCAAGTGGATCGGTCTGGTGACCCGTCAGCGCCTGGTCGCTCAGACCATCCAGCATCACTGAGTTTTCGGGTCGGGCGGCCCCTGCCGCCAGCGCCGACGGTCCAAGCAGACCGCCGACGCATTGAATCAGAGACATTCTAACAGGTATTAGAGTGTCGCCAGCATCCCGATCACTTGTTGTTGACCGTCGTTCCGGGCCAGTCGTCGGTGCGGAAGGGGGTCAGCGGCAGGCCGTCCTGGCTGTACATGTTGACGATCGGATTGTCAGCCCAGCCATAGCGGACCGACTTGGGGCTGGCGACCTGATCGCTGAAGACTTCGATCCTTCCATCCTTGAGGATGTTGGCGGTCGCCGGATGGAATTTGTGATCTTCGCCGGCGATGGTAAAGCCGCGAGGCTGGTGTACATCAAAGGGTCGCCATCCACTTCCCAGCGCATCGAAGGTGAGGATCGCCTTGTTCCCTTCGGTGGTCATCTCCTTGTAGCGGGGGCTTTGGTGCGCGATCTGGATGCCGTAGTCTTTGGCCAGGGCCCAGCGGGCTAGCCGTCTTGCGACATCGACCTTGTTCTTAGGATGGATATCCTTTCCTTCGCCGATATCGATGATCACCGCCTGTCCGGTATGGGCTAGGCGATCCATCGTCATCGTCTGCGCTTCGCGCAATTCGGCCCAGGCGCTATCGCCCGGTTCGCTCTTTTCCTCCATGAAGTCAGCCAGTTGCACCCAGTAGAAAGGAAATGGTCCCTGGCCCCACTCATCGCGCCATGACTGGATCATCAGCGGGAAAAGTTCCCGGTACTGATAAGCTCGGCCCGCATTCGATTCCCCCTGATACCAGATGGCGCCGCGAATGCCGTATCCCAGGTGCGACTTGAGCACACCGTTGTAGATGTTGCCCGGGCGGCTGTTGCCACCCATCTGACCGCGCATGTTGTTGAGCTGCTTGGTCTCTTCTTCGGTGCGATCGGTCTTGGCTTCCAGTGCCGAAAAATTTTTCTCCAGCTGGGTCCAACGTTCCATCAGCGGCTGGTACTGCGGATCTTTCTCCAGCAGATCCCTCCGGATCCATGCCTCACAGGCCGATCCGCCCCAGGCGTTGTTGATCATGCCGACTGGAACGCCCAGCGTCTGCTGCAGTTGGCGAGCGAAGAAATAGCCGACCGCTGAAAAACCGCCGACGGTATCCGGGCCCGATACCTGCCACTTGCGATCGTGCGTCCAGATCGGTTCCTGCCTGCCCACCTGCGGAAAGTTGATCATCCGAATCTGATCGTTCTTCGATGCCAGTCGTTCCAGATCGGGATCGTTCGATGCGTTGATCGACCACTGCATGTTGGATTGGCCCGAGCAGATCCAGACCTCACCGACCAGCACATCGGCCAAGGTGATCGCATTTTTCCCTTGCACCTTCAGCTCATGCGGTCCCCCCGCAGGAAGTGGATCGAGGTGGACGTGCCACATCCCTTCGGCGGTCGCCGTCGCCTCATGCTTCTGACCTCCGATGGTCACCGTCACCGATTCGCCGGCGTCGGCCTTGCCCCAGACCTTGTTCTTCTGATCCCGCTGCAACACCATATGGTCGCTGAAGATATTGGGGAGCGTCACATCGGCCAGCGCCAGCTGCGACGGACCGGCCAATACCATGGCCCCCAGTACGATTCCCCTTTTGATGCGACCCCAGACCGATCCGCTCCACTTCATTTCCGTGAACCTCTTACAATGAACATGCCTCGGGAGGAAAAAACTCGGGACGGTTCGCCCGAGCTGCCGTCGTCCGAACCTGTCGGCCGGTAAAAGCCTGCGGACGGTTTGAGCAGGAGGTCAGTGTACCGCAGTGGCGGGAGGCGATGCAAAGCTTTCGGCCGCATGGTGGATCGCCGAAATCGTTGATCGGGATGAGCCAGATTGTCCGCTCCAGGGATTCGGGAACCGGGCTTCCCCTGATGGCGTCGATCGGGTCACAAGGCGATTCTTTTCCGGACCGGGCTATACGATCTTCTTAGGAACGAATCATGCAACGACGATTCCATAGCGCCCTGTTGCTTCTGGGGTGGATGCTGGTCCTGCCTTTCCTGGGGAGGGGGTGGTCGATGGAAAAAGAGACGATCGAGCAGCAGCGGACAAAGGCCCAGCAACTGCGTAGCGACGGCAATTTTCTCGAGGCCTGGAAGATTTTCAGTCAACTGGCCACGACCCCTCAGGAGGATGGCAAGCTGGCAGGGGGAGACCTTCAGGCGGCTTATGAGTGCCTGCCGAATATCGGACAGTGGTCGGAACTGGATCGATTGCTGCAGGGGGCGGTAGAAGCGAATCCCCAGCAGTGGCGTGTCCTGGTGCACGCCGCCAATCTGCTTCTTTCCAGCCCCCACTTTGGAATGATCTCCGAGGAGAAATTCCAGCGCGCCCCGCAGGACAATACCGGGACGTGGGTGGAGACGGCCGAGCTGGATCGGAGGCAGGCATTGCGATGGATGGTCCAGGCGATTCCGCTGCTGGATCGGGAGAACGTTCGAGCGGAAGCGGCTCGATCGTATCTCCACTTGGCCACCGCCCTGTGGCAGTCCCGCGATGGCCAGCAGGCGTGGCGACTTCTGGAGAAAACCGATCTGGAAGAACCGGTCGATTATCTGGATCGCGACCGCCAGGATCAGTTTGTCTCGCGCTACGCCAGCGTCGACGATCAAGGCAATGCGATCTTCCATGCGTTGCCAGCCAGCTGGGAGGCGGCCGGCAACGATGGCCAGAGGATTCGATGGGCGCTTCAGGAGGCGATCGAGCTGGACAAGGAGGCGGGGTGGGAGGCGCTTGCGCGCTGGGCGGCATTCCTCAATGGCCAATTGGGTGTCGATACGCTCCATGACTACACCGCCTGGTTCGCTCGACAAGCCACCATCTCCGACCCGAAGGAACTTTCCGATGGCATCCTGTCGATCCATACGCTGACCGATGACGAGACGATTGCGAGGCTTGCCAGCGGAATCAAACGCTTTGCATGGCCGCCGTCGAACAATCCGATCGCCCTCTACCAGCAGGTCGCCAAAGAGGGATCGCAGGCCCACGCTGAAAGCGCCTTGCATGCTCTGGCCAACATCTACCTCAATCGCCGTCAGCACCCCAAGGCGGCTGCCATCTGGAAGGAATCGATCGAACGATTCGGACCTGGCCCCGATCGCTGGAAGGAACTGCAGCTGGATCAGATCATCGGACCGCAGGGCCGATTCGAAACAGCTCCCACACAGCTGGCTGGAGAAAAGACATCTCTCGATCTGGTCTTCCGGAACGCGACGAAGGTGTCATTCGAGGCGCGGTCGGTGGATCTGGAATCGATCGTGGCGGAAACCAAGAAGTTTTATCGGGAGGCTACGCATGGAAACCCATCCCAGTTCGGTGGTATCCCCAATCAAGGGCCTCCCGACTTTCAAGGCCTGCAGCAGCTGTTTCAGGGAGATCAGATCGATCGCTTTGTGCGCGGCGAACCGGTGCGATGGGATGCTGATCTGAAGCCGCTGGAGAATCATTGGGATCAGCGCAAGGAGCTGGAAACGCCGCTGACCAAAGCAGGTCTTTATGTCGTCACCGCCCAATTGGATGGCGGCAAGCGGACACTGCGCACGCTGCTGTGGATCCAGGACATGGCGATCGTCAGAAAGACGCTGGAGAACCAGTTTCTCTACTATGTCGCCGATGCCTCGACCGGAAAGCCTCTGGAAGGGGTGCAACTGGAGATGATCGGGATTCACTACCGACCTGTCGAAGCCAAGCGGGGCGAACGGATCTTTGATGTGATCCAGGAAGCTGGGAAGACCAATCGCGAGGGGACCTATCTGCTGGATCCCTCCAGGCCCAAGCCACTGGCCAACCAGTGGATGGTCATCGCGCGCAGTCCAGAGGGGCGATTTGCCACGCTGGGTCTGGAAGGGCTGTGGAATCGAGGGATCGACTACCAAAGCTGGACGGCGATCAAGGCATTCGGTGTTAGCGATCGCCCCATGTATCGGCCCGGCGATACGATCTCCGCAAGGTTGTGGCTGGGGCAGGCCAGCTACGACCCGGCCCAGAACACCAGCCTGCTGGCTGGTACCCAGGTGACCGTGCGACTGATCGACGGCCAGGGCAACCGTGTCTGGGAACAGGTGGCGACCACCGACCGATGGGGCGGCGTCGACGCCAAAGTGACGCTGGGCCGCGATGCAGGGCTGGGCGCCTATCAGTTTCAGATCGAACGAAGTCCCAACGAGTTTCTCCAATGCAACCTTCGGCTGCGCGTTGAGGAATACCGAAAGCCGGAATTCGAGGTGACCATCACCGCACCGCAGGAGCCGGTGGCCCTTGGGGAGACGATCCGCGCCAAAATCAAAGCGACCTACTACTATGGCGGTCCCGTCGCCGATGCTAAGGCGGTGCTTCGCGTCCAACGCAGCGCGATGGTCGAGAATTTCTTCCCGATCGATCCATTTGATTGGTGCTACGGACCGGGTGCCTGGTGGCTTCCCTACGATGCGCCCTGGTACCCCGGGTGGGATCGATGGCGAGGATGCCTTTCCCCGTACCCATGGTGGATTCCCAGGCAGCAGTTCGAACCGGAAGAACTGGTGATCGACCGGGAGGTGACGCTGGATGCCAGCGGGGAAGCGATCGTCGAAATCGATACGGCCACCGCCAAGCAGATGCTGGCGACTCACGATCATCGCTACCGCATCACGGCCGAAGTCACCGATGCCTCGCGGCGCACCATCGACGCCAGCGGGCAGGTGATCGCAGCGCGACGTCCCTTCCGAATTTACACTTGGCTGGACCGAGGACACTACCGCGTCGGCGACCCGATTGTGGCTCACTTCCAGGCCCGCACCAGCGACGGATCACCGGTGCAGGGAGAAGGGACAGTGGAGCTATTGCGAGTCACCTATGGTGCCGATCGCAAGCCGTCGGAGAAATTGGTCCAAAGCTGGCCGGTGAAGACCGACGAAAAGGGGATGGTCGACCAGAAGCTGGAGGCGCAGGCAGGAGGGCAATATCGCATCCGCCTGGTGCTCAAGAGCAACAAGGGGCAGGAGGAAGAGGGAGCTTACCTGTTCACCATCCGAGGCCCTGGGGATCGCGCCGAAGACTTTCGTTTTGAAGGTCTGCAGCTGATTCCCGACAAGAGCCATTATCAGCCGGGGGAGACGATGCGGTTGCAGATCAATTCCGACCGCAGCGACGCGCGGGTCGCACTCTTCGTGCGCGCCGGATCGGGTGCCGCACCGAAGCCACAATGGATCGATCTCCAAGAGAAGACCGCCATCGTCGAGGTGAAGATCGAAGCCAAGGACCAGCCGAATTTCTTCGTCGATGCCTTCATGGTGCATGAGGGCCAGGTGCTGGAAGTGACCCGCGAAATCCTCGTGCCACCCGAACAGCGCATGCTCGATCTTCAGGTCCAGTTGGACCGCGTCGAGTACCTGCCTGGAGGGGAGGCGGTGGCCGAGCTCCAGTTGCTGGACGGCAAGGGCAAGCCGGTCGAGGGAAATACCGTGATCGCCGTCTATGATCGGTCGTTGGAAGCGATCGCGGGGGATGTGCTGCCGGGGGATATCCGCGAGTACTTCTGGAAGTGGCGACGCAGTCACGTAAGCGAGCGGGCGGATAACCTCGCATGGCAGACTTGGCCGATTCCGATCGGGCCAGTCCAGTGGTCGCCACTTGGTATTTTCGGATGGCAGATCGACGAAGCCATGCTGACCGGTGGCGGACCGATGCTGGGTAGCGGCATGGTTCCACGTTATTCCCTAATGCGCGGGGCGATGATGAGAGGCCCGGGGGGACCGCCGGATGGCATGGGTGGATTTGGCGGTGGCGCGGCATTGATGGCCGATGCCATGATGCCGTCTCCGGCCTCTGGGATGGCTGGGGCCGCGCCGATGGAAATGATGAAGGAGAAATCTGGTGCCATGATGGTCGATGGTGCTTCAGGTGCTCCCGGTCTGGAGGCTCCCCAGGTTGCGGTCCGCAAGGACTTCGCCGACTCGGCCCTCTGGATCGCCGCCGTTCCGTTTGATGAAAATGGAAGAGGAACGGTACGGTTCAAGATGCCTGAGAATCTGACCAGCTGGAAGTTGAATGCATGGGCTGTCGGACCCCAGCTGAAGGTCGGTTCCGCCCAGACGCAAGCGGTTACCCGCAAGCCACTGCTGGTCCGCTTGCAGGCGCCGCGGTTCCTGGTCGAGCGGGATCGGGTGGCGATTGCTGCGATCGTCCAGAATGATCTTCCCAAGGACCAGGAGGTCCGGGTGCGACTGGAGATCGATGGCCAGACGCAGCTGGATCTGGCCGATGGGCAGACGTCCCAGCGGACGGTGAAGGTTGCTGCCGGTGGTCAGGAGCGGATCGATTTCATCTGTCGCGCGGTGGCGGAAGGGACTCCGAAAGTGCGCGTCTTCGCGGTGGCGGATGACGGACAGGACGCCACCGAACTGTCGTTGCCGGTTCTGGTGCGTGGATTCCTGGTGACCGACAGTTTCGCAGGGACGCTGCGAGGCGAGAAGCGCGAGGGGAAGGTGGTGTTGGATGTCCCAGAGAGACGCCGATCGGATCGTTCGCGGCTGGTCGTTCGCGTCTCTCCCAGCCTAGCGGCTGCGATGGTCGATGCGCTGCCGTACCTGGCCGATTATCCCTATGGCTGCACCGAACAGACGCTCAATCGGTTTCTACCGACCGTCATCACCCGCAAGACGCTGCAGCAGATGCAGGTCGACCTGGCATCTCTGGCCAAGGAACGCGCCAATCTGAATGCTCAGGAAATCGGTAAGGCGGCTGACCGAGCCAAGCAATGGAAACGATGGCCTCGGGAAGCGGTCTACGATGAGGCGATAGTCGACGACATGCTGAAGACGGGACTTCGGCGGCTAGCTGACATGCAGAATTCCGATGGCGGATGGGGATGGTTCAGCGGGGTGGGGGAACAGAGTTACCCTCATACGACCGCTGTCGTCGTGCGTGGTCTGCTGGCCGCTCGCGATGCCGATGTCGCGGTGGTTCCCGATCTAGTCGACCGCGGTGTCGCTTGGCTGGCTCAGTACCAGGCGAAGGAGAAAAACCGTCTGATGGGGATCGATCTTCCAGAAGAAAAGCGAAAGGAAGCGATCCAGTCTCGAACCCCAGACAATCTCGATGCACTGATCTGCCATGTGCTGGCGGAAGCGGGCCAGATCGATCGAGAGATGGTGGAGATCCTCTACGATCGGAGGCAGTCGCTGAATACCTATGGTAAGGCGCTGCTGGCGATGGTGACGCATCGCGCCGGCAATCAGGAGCAGACGGCCATGCTGAGGAGGAACATCGAGCAGCTGCTGGTGCAGGATGAGGAAAACGAAACCGCCTTTCTGCGCGATGGCAGTCCGTACTGGTACTGGTATGGCAGTCCAATCGAAGGAGCGGCGACCTATCTGAAGCTGCTGACTCGCATCGATCCCAAGGGGCCGACCGCACCTCGTCTGGTCAAGTATCTGCTCAATCAGCGAAAAGCCGACTCGTACTGGTCGAGCACCCGGGATACGGCGCTGGTGGTGGAGGCATTTGCCGATTACCTGATGGCATCCGGGGAGACCTCGCAGTCCAGTCAGGTCGAGGTGCTGTTGGGGGGCAAGCGTCTGGGATCGCTAGCCTTCACCCCGCAGACGATGTGGACCGCCGAGAACACCATCCAGATCGAAGGGGATGCGATTCCCGGAGGCAACCAGGAGCTGACGCTGGTGCGCTTTGGCGATGGCCCCATCTACTGGAACGCCTACGTCACGTACTTCACGCAGCAGGACCAGATGCCCGAGGCGGGTTTGGAGCTGAGGATTCGTCGGAATTACTACCTGCTGAAACCTAAGGCGAAGGATTTGACGCTGGCCAATGAAAAAGGGGGTGTCGAGGAAGCCCGTCAGCTGGGTTGGGAGCGGATTGATCTGGAGCAGGCTAGGCAGCTGCCGAGCGGAAGTCAGGTGGAAGTGGAGCTAATTGTGGAGAGCAAGAACGATTACGAGTACCTGATGATCGAGGATCGCAAGCCGGCGGCGCTGGAGCCGATCGATCTGCAGAGCGGATATGTCGCGACGGACGGGCTGTTTGCGTACCGGGAACTGAGGGATCAGCAGGTGGTTTTCTTCCTGCGGACGATCCAGCGCGGGGTTCATTCGCTGCGATATCGTGTGCGGGCAGAAGCACCAGGAGAGTTCACCTCACTTCCGGCGCGCGTCAGCGCAATGTATGCTCCCGAGCTAATTGGCAGTTCCACCAACCGCCAGGTGGAAGTGATCGACGGCCCGTAGCTTCTCTGCGAGTACCGTCCCATACGCTGCGGGTCAGGGGTTTGCATGTTTTCAGGTAGGTTCTAGGAATCCAAATCGAGCACGAAGACGAAGACGAGGTAGGACCGATCGCTGCAGGCCACTGCCTTGAGCGGCTGTGTTTGATTTGCGTTGAGTCAACTTTTCGGCTGCGCTGATCACCAACGTGAAGGCATTCAGGTAGCTGGGTCGTTCTCGTGCTCGTGCTCAGCGAAGCGGTGCTCGTGGTCGTAATCGAACCGGCTTTTCAATACGGCATCGTGGCAACGATTTTTTGCTACTAGCGGTTCAAAACGGTTTATTTCGCGGTCCCGGTTTTCCGGTGCTCCGTTGTGTCGATTGGGGAACTCAAGCG
>JBIINB010000220.1:0-5233 GCA_044337705.1 Pirellulaceae bacterium
AGGCGCCAGGCCTACCATCTGGCGTTGTCTGTCCAGGAGTTTTACCGTCGACCAGTCGTTCTATCCCCGCTTCGCAATCGCAAAGGATGGTACTGCTGGCATGTCCTGTTGCTGCATGGCATGCCGCCAAGAGCCATTTGCTGTCTCGCGCGGTGACAAGGACTCGTCCATAGATGCTGCGGAACGCCTCCGCGTATGTGTCCTCAATCTCGACCGGCATCTCTTCCTGATAGCTCATCGGCTCTCCTTCGCTCCTTGTACTGCCTCTCCACCGCTCGCCGCTGGACCATGTGCGTGGGTGTCACAGTTCCATGACAACTCGGGTACTTGTCGCCGTCCGTATTGCATCGTTACTGGAGGGACCGTCCTTTTCGGAGGTCAAGTTGTCGGGCGCCCTTTCCCCACATAGACCCCCTTCTCGGTTACCACCTTGTCCATGTAGATGTCGTGGGAGGCGACAGGGATTTCATCAAAGAGTTGGCATTCGAAGGCGAGAGCCACCAGAGGGGCATCGCTTCGCGCATGCTGCAGCAACTTGTCGTAGTAGCCTTTGCCGTGACCAGTGCGACCACCGTTCCGGTCGAATGCGACACCAGGAACCATCACCAGGTCGAGGTCTTCGGGTTGCAAGCGCTTGCTGGCCACCTCGCGCAAGTCAGCTCGAGGCTCCAGGATTCGGTACATCCCCAATTCCAGTTCGTCCATCGACTCCAGCCAGAAAAGTTCCAATTCGCCATCGACGCAGTAGGGGACAACAATTCGCTTGCCGCTCTGGAGGGCTGCGGGGAGGGCTTGGCGTGTGCGAACTTCGTCGCGGACATCGACGTAGAACATGACGGTTTTCGCCGCCGCATACTCGGGAAGAGCAACGAAGCGGTCGACAATGGTCTGGCTGACTTCGTCTTTGTTGGGCTGCGCCTTCCGGTTTTCGTGCGCCTGCTTACGGATTTCGGTCTTGCGTGCTGCAAGCACCGTTTCGGTTGCGTCATTCATGAGAAAATCCCACCGACGGAAAAGTAGGGAATCTGGAAATTGTCAGAGAACGGTTGCGGAGATGGAGTTGGGAAGGATTCTGCCAAAAGGAGGGATCCCGAAGGCCGGCCAGCCCGTGCAGCAAGCTTCATCTAACCGCTTCGTCGAAATATACCATGGACTGGGTGGTTCACCAAGAACTCGGGAAGCCGTCGACGATCTTCATCTCATCCAACGATGTGGCCCGCGATGGGACAAGCCTCGCCAGGTATGGGCACTTTGATCGCCCGCGATCAGGGGGGATCTGGGATCGCAGTGGCAGACTCTGCATCGGTCGCCCCAGACTGCCATCGGAGGTGTATCACCTGCTGGTCGTAAAAAATCTGCGAGAGCTGGGCGACTTTCTGCCAACGAAGCTCCAGTTCCTTCAGTGCCCTCTGTTGCCCCTCCAGGGTGCGGATTTGGTCTAACATGAGAGACCGCTGGGATGTGTTGTTGGTGAGATTTCGGGTTTGTCGCAGTTGTTGCAACGCCTGATCGTGCCAACGAAGACCGCTTTGCACCTCACCAAGCCACTGGTCGGCTTGTCCAATAGAGAGCCGCACGGGAGGGGATTCCGGATCTGGCGACCATCCGATATCGACCTCTACCAGCCATACCCTTCCGGTGCGCAGTGACGCCTGGATCACCATCCCTCCCGCCTCGGGATGATCCTGGTGGCTCCCCCAAGCCCTCACCGCTTTGCCTGCTTGCAAAGGGATCGGCATAAGTTTCCAAACCCATCCTTCCTGCCGTTCCAGGTCCAGGACCAGTGATAACAAGGGATCCAGCCCTCGATCCCGCAGAATCCATTTGCTCTTGAGTGGCAAGTTGTCCAGCGGAAAGGATCGATTCTCGAGAGAAGCAGGTGATGCGGGATCAGAAGTTGGGGCTTCGCCAGGAGAATCCGCAGACGAAGATGTCTGGTCGACGGAGTCCGGATCAGGAATCTCGGAGAGACTGTCAGTTTGGGAGGGGAGTTCTTCTGGCAGAATGTCCGTTGAGTCGGTGGAGGCTAGAGGTTCCCCTGGCGAACCACCCAGGAGTCGGTCGAGTTTGGTTTTCAGGTCCCCTTCTGGAAAGAGGTTTGGAGAGCTGAGTTCCAGCCCAAGTTGCTGCTGGTCCGTTTCGGTAGTCGGCGACAAACCTTGCAGATCCAGCGGGGCGGATGAGTCCTGAGCGACCGCTGGGAACGGATCCACAGTGGAAGTCGGAGCGGGCTTGGTTTCCGAGCCCCCCGGAAGATCCGCCGGCTCCCCGCTTACTTCGGCTCTTTGCGTGGTGGCGGGAGTGGAATCGCCTTGGAAGACCTGGGGGATCAGCAACCCAAGCAAACCAAGAGTGACGGCTCCCACCCAGAACAAGGCCGGCCGCTTCCGGCTTCCCGAGTTGCTGCCGGAGTTGGGCGGCGATGAGGCGCTGCCGGTGGTCTTGGATCGCGTTTTCGATTGGAAGGAGGTCGGGGTGGATTGATGTTCTGGAGCGGGACGGAGATCCCGTTGAGACCGATTGGCTGTAGCGATAGAACTGCGAATCGCGGTGGCTCGGCCTCCCTTTTCCGTTGCGGTCGACTGGGACGTCTCTTTCAGGGTGCGTGCCAGATGGGACAAGGGGGGCCATACATCGGCGAAGGGAAGAAGGGCTCCCTGCCGATCGACCCACCATCGCTGGGGATCTTCCATAGCGACCCAGTCTGGGCGAGTTCGAACTTCTTCGTCCTTCGTGCGATTCGACTTGATCGAAGGGAATCTGGCCGCCAGCGACATCCAGTCGTCACGTTGATTGTTCCAATCAGCGAGCACGCTAGCAGGGGGGGTGGGCCAAGTCTGAAGGAGGAGGTCCAGCGGGGCCCAGGGGCCTCCGGAAAGGACCCACCAGGATCGGCCCAACGAGTCGCGCAGTTCCATCGGTTCGGCTTCCAACGGCGCGATCTGACCAGCGGCGACCTCATGCCAAGCCGCAGCAAAAAAAGTATCTGGGTCGGAATTCACCCGAACATTTAGGTTCTCTGGAGGCAGCCATGCCAATGCGGTCATGCAGTGTGGAGTCGGTTCGGTTTGTCTGGCTGCGATAAGTCCGAGGGAGGCTGGAACGGGGATCGGCTTCCAAGGATTGGAAGTGGCTTTCTGGCCCGTCACGTCAGGAGCTGCTTCGGGTCGGAAAGAGGTGGGCGGAAGAGCCTCCAGTCCATCGGCCAGGGAACTTTTCTTTGGCAGGTCGCTCAACTTCTTTCGTCCTTATGCAGCCCGCATCAGCTCTTTGGGCCGATGTTTTTCTCTTCGCAGTCGGAAATGTCGACAGGATCGGTCCAAGCTGTCATTTCGATTTTTGTCGTTTTGCAAGTTAGAAATCAATCGTTTCAGCGAACTTTTCACCTCAGACAAGCCGATAGAACGGACTGTAACGGCTCTGCGGAACCTACCTGATTCGCGTGTTCTTCCGAACTTCGTGTTGATGGAAACGCTGCCAGTATTGCTCGTCATGCCTGGATATGCGGGTTGGATGCAACCCGAGCATTTCTGAGTGGATCGAGCTGGGGGCGGAGTGGGGAGCGCGAGTTGGCCATCCAAGTGGGCTGATAGGGGGGATGGCTTTGTGTCGCTGCGCGTGCGATCGATGCCGACTGCCGCTGGAGATGAATCGATGAACTGGAAGAATCGTTGGACTCGGACACTTTCTTTTGGTCTGGCCACCTTCGGCGGCCTCCAATCACTGCATGCTCAGACACCTCAAGGCATGGTGGTCCCAGGTCCATCTGCTCCCGGGATGAACGCTCGTGTCGGATCCAATCCGGACGTCGAAGCTGTGATGCCCGCAGGTTTCTTGGGAGCACCATGCGATTCGGCCAATGGGGCTGGAGCGGGCTCCTGCAGCCATCCGGGTGGTGGAGCGGGTCACTTCGGTGGCGGACTGTTCAGCCACTGGGGGATGGGTGGTGGTGAGTCGCTGGGGGCTTGCGGAGGACCGATGGATCCTTGTGGCCTGAGCGGCATGGGTGGATGCGGCGGTGCCTGCGGTGGCGGCCTGAGCGGCATGGGTGGATGCGGCGGTGCCTGCGGTGGCGGCCTGAGCGGCATGGGTGGATGCGGCGGTGCCTGCGGTGGCGGTTGCGGACCTATGGGCTGTGGGCTGCTGGGAGGCGGCATGATGGGCCCGGGCGGGATGATGGGGTATGACCCATCCATGATGCCCGGCGGCGCCTACGGCATGGTGCCGCCCGGCTATGGAAGTCATGGCATCGACGATGGACTGTTCTGTGGACATTGCGGCCAGAATGGCTGCTTCCGTTGCGGCTGGGGACTTGGTCTTTGGGTGACCAGCAAGCTGCATGGACTACTGGCCGGAATGGCTCCCTATGGCGAGGCTGGTCTGGCGGCGCAACGCTGGTTTGACGTCGCTGTCGATTCAACCTGGTGGGGCCGCTCCAAGGGGGCTGCGAACTACAACTTTTCGTCGCAAGGAGCTGGGACCGGCAATTACGTCCTCTCCAGCAACAGCGTCGATCTCAATGGAGCCGCACCGGGCCTTGGTGTGATTGTCAACTGCCAAGTCGGTGCTGGATCGAACCTGGAAGCTGTCTACCAGGGGCTCAATCAGTGGGAAGAGTCGGCTGTCGTCAACTCGACCCCCGCAGGGACACCCACTTTGTTCTCCTTCATGAGCAACTTCGGAACCGACCCGCTCAACGGCTACGATGATCCCGATCGCTCCTTCCAGCATTCGTTGGCCTACAAATCGGAAATCCATAATGGGGAAGTCAACTTCCGACGCAGATGGGTCGGACGCTACGGCTGGCTACAGGGTTCTCGCCTGATCGGGCTCCGCTACATCGATCTGGATGAATCGATGACCTTCTCGGCTCGCGGTGAAAACAACGATACCTTCGCCAGCAACGGATTGCGGTTCTTCGATTACAACACCGGAGTCAGGAATTCTTTGATGGGCTTTCAGGTCGGCGGCGACCTGTGGATGAATATCGTCCCCGGCATCAGCTCGGGTGTCGAAATGAAGATGGGGGTCTTTGGGAACCGCGCCGACTTGAACTCATCGATCGTCGCCAACTCGATTTCCGGTCTCTACGAGTCGGACGATTCGTCGAGGACTGCGTATGCGGTGTCGTTCTCCAGCACCACTGTCTATCGCTTGACCTACTCTTGGGCGCTCCGTGGCGGTTACCAGTTGCTTTACATCGACAACGTAGCGCTGGCGGCAGAGAATTTCA
>JBIINB010000221.1:0-5162 GCA_044337705.1 Pirellulaceae bacterium
AATCGCTGGATGGCGATGGACCAGCCCGATCTTCAGACGGCGTGCCGAACGTGGCTGGGGACACAGCCGCATACGGTGGAGTCGGCGATGGAGCGATTGGCGGAGGGGATCGCGGGGAAGCTGAAGAGGGATCCAGCTGGAAAGTCGCTGATCAGTTCCTCGAAACTGATGCGGGCGGAAAGAGCCGACTGTTTTGGACATGCGATCTTGCTTGCCACCGCGGCCAGGGCCTGCAGGATCCCCGCGCGCGTCGCTTTGGGGATAGCGCCGCAATCGGCTATCGATCCATCGGCCACTGATGCTTTGCAGGGATCCAACGGCCCCCAAGGCATGGTCGATGGGGGTTCTTTTGGTTTGCATGCCTGGGTGGAGGTGTGGGACGGCAAGCAATGGCAGGCTCACGACAGTTTTCTTCGCGGGTCCGATGCCGCGTTGTGGCGCATCAAGCTGCGCTCGTTGAGCTTCGATTCACAGAACCCTTACCGGGATCTGCTGGAGGCGTCGGAGGTTGTCGGTCGGCTGAAGATCGACTCGATCGACGCCGAATAACCATCCGCTCAATGGCTCACATCAACGTAGAGTCACCAAGCCCGCGTTGGGATATGGCCCCGAATCCATCCAACAATCTACGAAAATGGCCGCGTCCTTTGCGATGGACGCGGCCATTGTTTGCCGAGAAAAACCGAGCGGCTGCCATGAAATCGTGGCACCGTTTCGATTCGTTAGTGAGCGGCGCCGGACCCGTCCAGATTCTTCGGCTTATAGCCACCGCGCGAGCGGAAGTAAAGAATCAGGAGCAGATACAGGAGCGCCATGGTCAGAGGAACCAAAGACGTCAGCTTCAGCGCTTGACGGCCACCGTAAAGACCAGCATCGGTGACCAGCGTCTTGTCACCGGCTGCTGTCTTGGATGCCTCTTGCCACCATGCGGATAGATCTTCGGTATTCTTGTCGGTGCGGCCTTCTTTCTTCAGCAACTCGGAAGCCCTGGCCAGCTCTTTGCCGCCATCTTCCAAGACTCCCACTTTGGCACCGTCCAGCCCCGTGACTCGAAATCCAAAGAAGGAGTTTTCCGCGGGGGCTTTGTACCGATTGTAAACTTCGATCCCCTTCTCCTTGAGGTTGGCCGTAGCATTGTAGTCTTGCTTGAAACCAATGCCTGGACCGCCGAGAAGACCGGCCGACAGCATTCCGATACCACCCAGGGCGCCAATGGTGATCGCCCCCCCCTTGGGAAACTGCTCCGAAGCGACTGCCAACATGGTCGGCCAAAGGAAGGTCTTGCCGATCGCGTAGACCGTTGCCGCGATGACGCACGCAAAGACGGTGGTTGCCGCTCCAAGCATGTTCAGCCCAACAAAGCCAAGTAGGGCGCTGACAAACAGCAATCCCAACGGAGAAATTCGGTGAACGATAGGTCCTGCGAAAAATCGAAGCAAGAACATCAAGGCCGAGGTGTAAACGAACAGCAGCAACCCCTTCTGCTTGGATTCCATGATGGCACCGGTGATTTTGGTGATCCAGGAATCGGTCCCCAGCTCCACATAACCAACCAGTGCATGGATCAAAAGGAGTACCAGCATCAGAGGCGCGAAAACCTGAGTGAACATCTCACCCAAACTGACACCAGCTTGGCTGGCCTCGGACTTTGGAAAACTCTGCCCCAGTAGCATGGCACCATAGAGGACCACCGGGACCAGAAATAAGGAGATCTGGACTTCCCACGAAATAGGTTTGCCACCATCTGGATTCATGAAGTACGAAGCCAATCCGCCAACGATGAGTCCTCCTGGCCATCCTGCATGCAGGATGTTCAGGTAGTGGGTCTTGTTGTTCGGAAACAGCGTAGCGACCAAAGGGTTGACGACCGCTTCGGCGATACCATTTCCAATCGCGAACAAGAACATCCCCCAAAACAAACACTGGAACGCGGCATCTTTGCCACCCGAGGCGAATGCATACCCTGCGGCAAGAGTCAGGATTGCTGAAACCAGGTGAGTCAGAAACGCCAAGCTCATCAATCGGCCATAACCCAACGAATCGGCCAAAAATGAGCTCAGGAGGATGATGATCCCGAATCCAGTCAAACCACCCCCGGTGATTTGCCCTAGTTCGGTCATCGTAAAGCCGAATTTCTCGGCCCATTGACTCAGAATCCCTGCTCGGATCGAAAAGCCGACGCCGGCAGCAAGGATCGCCATGAAGCCCGCCCATAACAGTCGATGGGCATTGGGAGCGATCGCCCCAGATGTGTCTGTAGATGTGCTCATTGGATTGCGCATGCGGGAAGGGGTGACGGGAAAAAACAAAGGTCAAAGTCCACGAGAGTCTAATCCGCAGCGGACCGGAATGCTACCACAGAACCCCATTTAGCGGCCCAATCCCTAACCTTGCGGGAGGTTGGCCGACGGTCTTGCCCGGAGAAACGAAACGACTCGTACCACCAGAAGCACCCTTGCTTTCGCATCCCCTGATCCCCAAAAAATCAAGCAACTGCGACTTTCCATGGAAATCGCGGGTGTTGCCCCACCGACCTGAAAGCCTGCGCTGGGTAGTTCCAGAGCCGACCGCAGTTGCAAAACCTACTTGGCCCCCGCCTGCCCCTGCTGAAACTGGCGTTCGTGAAAGGGAGTGTGTGGATCGCACATGATGACTCGAAGGGGCGAAGAGGGCGTTGGCCCTGCTCGACACGATAGGATTGGTTTTCGGGTGACTGAGGATGATGCCTAAGGCAGTCGTTCTGCCGCAAGGAGAAAAAGGGAGCGACGATGGCACAAGGCATGCTGGAAAGAATTGCTCAGGGAGAAACCGATTTGGTCTTCGACTTCGTCGAGGCAGGGAACTCGGCAGCATCTCGTGACGGCGGCGGTGTGTCGTTGATCCAATGGTGCGCCTACTACGGGGATGTTAGCGCAATCCAATTCCTACTGCGAAATGGAGAATCGCTCCACTCCCTGGGTGACAACTACGACCTGAACGGCGCTGTCTTCCATGGGCATCCGCGTCTATGCCAGTTTCTTATTGAGCGGGGAGCGGATGTGAACAAGCCGCTGGCGGATACCGGTGAGACTCCGCTCCATGCTTCGCTATGCAAGGCCGATCGAAAACATCATGACCAGGTGCTCAAGATCCTCCTGTCAAACGGCGCCAATCCCAACTGCGCCACCCGACCGGCGGTGGAGACCGAAGCCTTCATGCGCGATGTGAGGACTCGAGCCGAAACGCCGCTCCATCGTGCTGCGGCGTTTGGAAATGAGAACACCATTCAGATGCTGCTGGATGCTGGAGCGAGGCGGGAGGCGAAAGACATGAACGGCGATTCGCCGCTGACATGGGCTAGCTGGCATCTACGCCCCAGAACCATTCTCCGGTTGCTCTGCTACGGGCCCTTTCGAGTGTGATGGTTCTCGGCAACCTACCAGACAATCCACGCCGGTCGCCGTTATCCAGCAAATCGGAATCGACCATTTTCGGCGGCTGGAGGATCGCTTGCCCTGGCTACCGATTCGATTCGCTCACAGAGCCATCAAGCCAGGGTGATGGACAATCGCAAGGGCCAACATCATCGACTAACGGGGGCCTCGACCGCCGCAGGCCGTCGCCGATTCCGAACTGATTCGATCGGCAATGGCATGACGCGCCGTTCCCACCGACCATTGGCTTTCGCTCTTTGTGTATCTGGGATGCCGTGCGAGCCAACAAGCCACTACCAGCCAGTGCACTGAAGTATTGGAGGCGAAAATAATTGCCAAGATCAGGGATCGGCTGGACAATAGAAGGACGCCTCAGCACAGAAGGATGCCCGAGACGCTACCCAGCGAGGAAATGGCTTGATGACCACCCAAAACGTGCAGCCGATTCGCGTGATTTTTCTCGATCCCACCGCATCCCGACAAGTCGAGGCGGAGGTGGCGGGGCATCTTCAGGTAGGGCGTCTGATCCCCCTGGTGGTCGCCCAACTGGGGCTCCCGACATCCGGTCCCGACGGTGTGCCGATTCAGTACAAACTGGATCACCGGGAGGGCGGCAGGCGTCTGGATGATGGCCAGCCTCTGGCGGAATCGCAGGTATCGGACGGCGATCATCTTCTGGTCTGCCCTGAGATGATCGCCGGGGCCGGTCCATCGCCACGGATGTTTCGCCTGCAGAAGGAATGGGAACGATTGCAAACGCTGCAATCTCGCGGTGACTGTTTTGCTTGCCAGGTGCTGGAGCGGGAGCCAGGGGGCAACCCTGTTTCGTACCAGTGGACCTTTCGCGGTCCTGGCATCGTCGCCAGTGGCCATCTGGGTGATTGTCCTAAGCGGGTCGACCAGATGGACCACCAGGTCCACTGCCAGTTGGATGACAGCTTTCCTCGCAGCGCCCCATGGCTTCGGTGGCAGACCCCGATCTTCCATCCCAATATTGCTCCCAACGGCATGATCTGCCTCGGGGGATACAGCAGCCATTGGACTGCATCGCTGTGGCTGGATCAGCTATGCGAGATGCTTTGGGAGATGCTGGTCTATCGCAACATCAGCCTGGAGAGCCCCTATCATCAGGCGGCCGCCAAATGGGCGGCTCAGCAATCGGAGTTCGACTTCCCTCTGACGCCTCATCGACTTGCAAACTCTCTCGTCGCCGCAGGTCCCATGTGTCAGACGAACGAGCCCGCTTCGGGGGGTCCAGTGCATGCTGTCCGATTCCTGGCGTCGCCATGAACGAACGCAAGGAATCGACTCTGTTTGGACGGCAGGAAGCGATGGATGGATGGAACCAGGAATCGCTGCGGCGAGGCAGGGTGCTGGTGGTGGGGGCCGGAGCGCTCGGGAACGAAGTTGCAAAGAACCTTGCACTTTCTGGAGTTGGTCAGATCTGGATAGTCGATCGGGACGTGGTGGAGGCGACCAACCTGACCCGCTGCATCCTGTTCGATTCAGGCGATATCGGAATGCCGAAAGCGGTGCGGGCGGCCGAGCGGTTGCGGCGTCAGGGGCTAGGCATTCGGATCGAGGGTTGGCAGGCCGATGTCGTCGATCAGGTGGGAACCGATTGGTTTGCGCGGGTCGATCTGGTGATCGGATGCGTCGATCATCGCGAGTCGAGGTGGTGGATCTCCAGGCGTGCAGCTCGATGCGGATGCCCCTGGATCGATGGGGGGCTGATGGGTCTGCAAGGGA
>JBIINB010000222.1:0-5136 GCA_044337705.1 Pirellulaceae bacterium
TCCCGGCTCTCTGGGATCCCTCCCGGCCGATTTGTGGCTCTGGCCCAGCTCGCTCAGCTACACAGGCCAACCCACACTGGAAATCCACACCATCGGTTCCCCCCCACTGCTCCAGGCGATCCTCCAGCAGCTGGCCGATTCGGGAATCCGCCAAGCACTCCCTGGAGAATTCACCCTCCGCGCATTCCTTGCCGGACGACTCGATCTGGCCCAGTGCGAAGCCGTTCTGGCCGTCATCCACGCGCAATCCCAAAAAGAACTCGACCGCGCGCTGCGGCAACTGGCTGGCGGTATTCAAGTTCCAATCCACTCGCTGCGCAAGCAGACCATCGAACTTGTGGCCGATATCGAAGCCGGTCTCGACTTCGTCGATGAAGATATCTCTTTCGTCTCCCCACAGCAGATCGAAGTGCGACTGGACAGCCTCTCCCAGCAGCTCGATCAGATCCAAAAAAAATGGACCAGCCGACTTCTCCTGGCCAGCACCCCTCGGATAGTCCTCGCAGGACTCCCCAATGCCGGCAAAAGCTCCCTCTTCAACGCCGTCCTTCATGCATCCGTCCGCCAACCCCAGCCAGATGGCAGTGGCAATCGGCCTAGCCAGCAACCATCGGCCTTGGTCAGTCCCCAGGCTGGTACGACTCGTGACTACCTGGAGGCGACAATCGACCACATGGGGATCGAGATGTCGTGGATCGATACCGCCGGCCTCGAATCCCTCCCCGTCGATCGATCCCCCCGCGCCGCAGCCCAACTTCAGACGAACGCTCAACTGGCCGACGCCCACCTGATCCTGCTCTGCCACCCCGCAAGCTCACCCCCGGAAACCGTCCCCTCGCTCCCCGATTCGCTCCACGCCATCCCGCGCTGGCTCGTCACCACCTGCTGCGACCTGGCACCCCCGGCCAAGACCGCTGGTAATCGATCGGATACGTGGTCCACCAGCGCCAAGACCGGCCAGGGAATCAAGGCTCTTCTAGATGCCGTCGCCCACTGGATCCTCCAACAACGCGAAGAAACCCCCGAAATGATCCCCGCCACCGCCGCACGCTGCCAACAAGCCCTCCAGCGCGCCAAGGAATCGTTTGGAATGGCCCAACAGTCCAATCGCGATCGACTCGGCGACGAATGGACCGCCGGCCACCTGAGGAACGCACTGGATGACCTCGGCCAGATCGCTGGAGAAGTCTGTACCGATGATATCCTCGATGCCCTCTTCTCCCGCTTCTGCATCGGCAAGTAGCCCCGAAACGCTGTCCCCGTAGCCAACATCGCCAGATGGTGGATGACTAGGATGAAACTTCATTCGCTGATCTCCACCGCGTGGCCGCGGTGGCTACCTGACGTCGGCCTGATTCCCCATGAGAAACTACCGCAGCCAACATCGCCAGATGGTGGATGACTAGGATGAAACTTCATTCGCTGATCTCCACCGCGTGGCCGCGGTGGCTACCTGACGTCGGCCTGATTCCCCATGAGAAACTACCGTAGCCAACATCGCCAGATGGTGGATGGCTAGGATGGGACTTCATTCGCGGATCTCCACCGCGTGGCCGCGGCGGCTGAGGCTGCTACGCTAGGCGCATCGATATTCTAATGTCTATTAGAATATTAGCCGACTCCTGCCTCGGATCGCCCCCTGCTGGACTTTCGCCTCTAATGCCCCCTTGAGATTCCGCACCGCGCTGGACCAATGCCCCAACCGCTCCTGGCGAAATAGCCTCACCGAGGGATACCACGGACTGTCGTCTCGCCCCAGCATCCATCGCCAATCGGGCACATAACCGAGCAGAATCCAGGTTGGAATTCCCATCGACGCCGCTAGGTGCCCCAACGACGAATCGCAGGTCACCATCAAGTCCAGCTGCTCCAGAATCCCGGCCGTGTCGACAAACGCCCCCCGAGCCTTGTCCGCGTCAGCCGGCAAAGGATGCAGCGGACTGGCAGCCTGCCAGTCCACTAACTGCTCCACCCCATCACCCATTTGTAGGCTGAACCAATGGACGTTTCTAACCGTGGCCAGTGGCAGTAGCTCCTTTAGTGGGAACGACCGAAACGGATCGGCCTGATTCTCCCGACTCCCTTGCCACATCAATCCAACCCGAAACCCCTCGGGAAATTTCCGCTGAAACCACTCCTTCCAGTACCGGGCCGCGCCAGGCGGTGCAGCTAGGTATCGTTCAGTAGCAGGGATCGCTCCCAATCGACATCCTGTCCAGTGCGCAGCATCGATCAGCGAACCATGCAGGTCAAACGGCAGCTCCACCTCCGTCGACTGCGGAATCCACTGGTCGGCACCAGGATAGCTCGACAACAGTGGTGTCAGACGCGCAGGACCATGAACCAGCACCCTGGCTCCCTCCTGACGCACTACATCGGCATAGCGTAGAAAATGAATGCAGTCACCCAACCCCTGCTCGGCGTAAAGCAGCAACGTCTTCCCCTCCAGCTTGGCTCCTTTCCACAACGGCTGCTGGTAGGCAGGGCGACGCATGTCGCTGCATTGCCACCGCCACGCGTACTCTTCCCATCCCTGCGGATACTCACCCTTCAGCAGATGGAGGATCCCCTGATTGCGATGCAATTCGGGATCATCCGGCTTGCATCGCAACGCCTCCTGAAAACTCTCCCTCGCCAATTCGAGGTTGCCATTCCAAATGTGGAGCGTACCGCGATTGCGATAGGCGTTGGCATACCCGGGCTGCAAAGCAATCGCCCTCAAGAAAGCCTGATCCGCCTGCTCCACTTCCATCAAATACCGAAGGCTGTTCCCGAGGTTGTTCCAGGCTATCGGGAATTCGGGCTTCAGCTCGATCGCCTTCCGATACGCATCGACCGCTGCGTGATATTGCTTGCGATCATGCAAGGCGATCCCTAAATAACACCAGGCTGCCGGATCGCGAGGATTCGCATCCAGCACTCCACGGTAAATCTGCTCCGCTTCCACTACCCTCCCCTGCTGGTGAATCTTCCATGCTTCTTCCAGTGGATGCAGTCTACCACTCATCCTGTCGCCCCTTTACTTTGTCCCATCAACCCACAGCCACCGCGGCTAGAAACTACAGCGACCAGACGAGCTCTGCCGGATCGCAAGGCACCGTTGACCAGGCAAAATAGTTCCTCCCTAACCGACCGGTTTCTCACGCCACCGGCATCCACTCTATCGACCCTCTGGTCCTGGGGTCATTGGCAGCGGAAAGGCGCAATTTGCCCAGGACCGTGATTCTAGCGGAATGACGCAAGGCGTCCGATTCTCACCCGCGCTTGACTTGGTACCAGATCGATACAAAAGAAACCGGCCGCTAGCGCGGCTCGGCTAAGAAGTGATGGCCTGGTCAAAACCCCTTGCGAGAAAACCGGACGCTAGTCGGTATCCGTCTAAATGGAACAGCGCCGGAACAAGGTGGTTCGATGGCAAGGACCAGGAACTGCTGCGCGGTGGATAAAAAAAGGCTTCCTGGAAAACCAGGAAGCCTTAGGTCATTACGGTCTGCTTCGTTTGCCAGTGGCTTTACGAGGATCAGTCGAGGAATCCAACCAGATCCTGGCTGCGGCTGGGCTGCTGCAACTTGCGAACCGCCTTCGCCTCGATCTGCCGTATTCGCTCCCGCGTCACCTTGAAGATGTGTCCCACCTCTTCCAGCGTGTAGCTGTAGCCATCCCCAAGCCCATAACGAAGCTTGATGATCTCTCGCTCACGGTAGCTAAGTGTCTTGAGCACGCGGTTGATGCGGTCCCGCAACATTTCCTGCCCCGCGCCAATCGCTGGGCTCTCCGCCGTCCCGTCGGGAAGCAAATCGCCGAACTGGCTGTCTTCGCTGTTGCCCACCGGACGATCGAGCGAAATCGGATAACGGCTCATCGCCAGCACCCGCCGCGCTTCTTCGATTGTCGTCTGAGCTCGCCTTGCCGTCTCTTCCAACGTCGGCTCGCGCCCCAGTTCCTGCAGTAGTTGCCGGGAAACATTGCGGACTCGCGACATGGTTTCCACCATGTGGACCGGAATCCGAATCGTCCGACTCTGATCGGCCACCGCACGAGTAATCGCCTGACGAATCCACCATGTGGCATAGGTGCAGAACTTGAAGCCTCGGCGGTACTCGAACTTGTCCACCGCTCGCATCAGACCTGCATTCCCCTCCTGGATCAAATCCAGGAAGCTCAGCCCTCGATTGCGATACTTCTTGGCGATCGAAACCACCAGGCGAAGATTTCCTTCGCTCAGTTGCTTCTTGGCCTGCTGATACTGGGTGTAGACCCGCTTGACCATCTGCACCCGCTCGCGAAGCGACGTTGGCGTCTCCTGGCAAGCGATCAGAATCTGGCGGTACTCCCGCTTCAGCTCAGCAATCTGCGATGGTGCAACCTGCTCGCTGGACAGCTTGCTCAAATCGTCCCGAATCTCATCGATCCGCCGACTGAACCGCTCCAACAACCCAATCATCTGCTCGATTCGCTGGGTCCGAAGCCCCAGTTCCTCAATCAGTCGAACCGCTTTGCGCCGTCGCCTGGCCAACGACTGCCAGGCATCCTGTCGCCGTCCTTTGGCCTGCCGACGACTCAGAGCGATGCAGTAGTCTCTTCGATTTCGCTTCAGCAGCGAATCGATCGTCTTGAGGTTCCCCGGCAACCGTCCCATGATCTGGTCTTTTTCCAGCTTGTCGGTCACCGACACCTGGACCGTTCGATCAAAAGGCAACTCTCCCGATTGCACGCGACGCAATACCTTGAAGGCATATTGCGCTACGTAATCGCATTCCAGCAACTTGGTGCGGAAACGTCGTCGAGTCACTTCGATCGTCTTGGCCAGGCGGATTTCCTCCTGTCGCGTCAGAAGCGGAATCTCGCCCATCTGCGTCAGGTACATCCGAACCGGGTCGTCCGACCAAGTATCGGTTTCGTCGATGTCACCCAGCAGATCCTCGTCGCTCTCCAGCTGGATCGACTCCTCGCCCGCTGCGACGTCGGCCGGGACACCATCCCCCAGGTCGTCTCCTTCCTCTTCCAACGCAAGGCCATGAAACCCAACCAGATCCTCGGGGCTGCGCGGCGAGTCATCTTCAAACTCGTCCATCAACGGATCAAACAAGGCCAACCTCCTCCCAGCATGCTAGTTGTCAAAATCAGGAGCGATCC
>JBIINB010000001.1:0-130845 GCA_044337705.1 Pirellulaceae bacterium
GAACCAGTTTGGTCACCTCTTCGATCGGCGCGGGTAGTGGCGGGGATATCCAGTTCATGTTCGCCGAGGACATTCTGGGCAATCACGCCCCTCCCTTCCCCAGGCACACCAAGCAGTATCGCAACCTCTACCAGATGGAACAGGCGATGCAGGCCGAGCGGGTTGCGGGGTTCAAAGACTTTATCAGCGATGTCAAAAGCGGTCTTTTCCCCGGCCCCGAGCATGTCGTTCAAGCCCCCAAGGGACTGATCGATGAGTTTCTTGGAAGGGTCGGCGGCAAGTAGAGGCGATCGATTTGTGGAAGGGCCATCAGCCGTCGGGATCATCCAGCAGCATCTGTAGCCGCTGGCTCAGGGGTTCCGGAAATCTTGCCGGCCAGTGGCCATCGATCAGACCGATATGGATCATGTCCTGAAGGTGTGTCTGGTCTTTTCGTCGATAGCTGTTCAGCTTCATCTCGACCAGTGCCTCGAGATCGACAATTCGTTTCTGATTGATTTCAACAGTTCTGTCGACGCGGGGAGCCGGGCTGGCATAGTCGGCCCGTACTTTCTGGCCTGCAAGCAAGATATGCAGTCCCTGGCTTGGCTTTCCATCTGGACCGTCTAGGAAGATGACGGTACCCATCACTTCGTCGCGCACAAATCCGACGCTCTGAAGTGCTTCGCTGGCGCGTGACAAATCCTCTTCGGCCAGGAGTAGATCGACATCGCGGGTGTTGCGAACGGCGCCATCGTCAATCGTCGCCACCCAGGCAGCGACCGCGTGGCCGCCGATGACGGCATAGGGTACATCCGCTTCATGCAGCGCCCTGCAGGCGCGATTCAATCGTTCCTGTACCAGTTCCACGGCACGAAACATCCTCTCGAAAACATCGATGCCCTTTTCGCGGACCCAATTTGCAAGATCTTCGGATTCCATAAAGCGGACTCTACCAGAACGGGAAGAGGAAATCCAATTTTCTTCTCCTAGTGCATCAGCGCCGACCGCTAGGCAACATCCGGAGGCTAGAGGCTCCTATTCTGGCCGATGAAAAGAAGAAGATTCATCGAGCAAATCGGCGGGAATCGTTCCGGATCAGTCAGCGGAGATCACATCAGGGCCTTTGCCCGTACGCTTCTCATACTTTCCATCACCCATTTTGACGTACTTGGTAAATCCCTTTTCCTGCAGGTTCCGATCGCTCAGCCGCGCCGCCGATTTCATGTCGCTCCACCGGCCTGCTATCGTCGCCGCCGTCAGAACTCTGCGGACCGGTTGCCCTGTATCGGGGTGGTGGGTCCATGGCGGATCGTTGAACTGCTGGAGCACCTCGATCGTCTCACCTGGAGTTCCATCCTCCAGAATGATCTCGTAAACATAAATCGGCATAACGCACCCGACACAAGGAAATGAAAGAATGAGAGAGGTCCGAGCGGAATTTGGGGCCTTGGTCAGCCGTCATCCGGCAGTGGAACGAGCGAAGATGAACTGGAAATGGAACCTGTGAGATAGCAGTTGGACGATTTTGTGAGACTGAAGCCCTGCCATGTCTCTTTAAGGATATCCCACCCGAGATCATTCAACCGCTTTCAACCGAATGAGAACTTCGTTGCGACGGAGTGGGCCAGGAGTGAAGGGAGGATCGTAGCCGGCTGTTTCAACACCACTTCCCAAGCCCGCATCCATGGCAGCAAGCCCCTGCGACTCCATCCATCCCCTAAGTTTCGCCTCCGCATCCTTGGCTCGCTGAGCTGTCAGCTGTCCCGAGAATCGTATGACAGCGAATCGGCCAGCCGGTCGCTTTCGCACTTCCACCTTTTCGCCCGTCGGTTTGGGAACCCCCTTTTCCGCGATCTCCTTGGGCATCACAAATCCCATCTGCACCGCTGACTCTTCGTCGAGTTTCTCCATGAACACGGGAGTCGTCATCTCAATCTTCTGACTGCTTTCGTTCGCTCCGCTGATGTACCGAAACAGCTTCATGAAGCTGCCATCGCGTCCTTGGGAATCGAGGTTGGAAGAAGTGGCTGCCAGCATCAGATCGGGATACTCGCGCACCTCAAAACTGCCATCGGACTGAATCACCTTGTATTCCGCCGATTGGTAGGCGCCTCGCGCTATCAAGTTCCAACCGAAAAATCCGGCCATGGCAATTCCTATCACGGCGCCTGTGGAAATCATTTGGAAAAGTCTCTTTGGTTGTCGGGGAGTCAACGGAATATCTCCATAGGTGCAAGACGAAACTGCGAGTATGTTAGATATCCGCCAACTGCAGAGACAAGCCTTTTCGCTATCGCCCAATTGCTGCTGCCAATTCAGGGCAGGTTAGAACTTTGTAGCGCATGCTACATTTGGCTAGCGAAGAACCGGGCATCGGTCGTCTATATGGGAAAAGTCGCCAGTTGAGGAATCCTCGAATCCCGTTCCCTGAGGTTCCGTCGCGCGACCGCTAAGTCCCTTCAGAATTTCGCCCTTCGCGAAATCCTATCGGGTAGGGGCGAAGTCTAATGCAACTCGGAAACCGGCGTTCAGGCCACGACCTTTAGGCCCAGCACCAGCTCGGTACGCCGATCGGCAAAATACCGCACCAAGCCCCCATCCACCGCCTCGCAAGACACGATCCGTTTCTGACTGCTTCACACTGGCCCTGTCAGTCTCTTCACTAGCGTGTACGCTGTACCAGTCCGCACACCACTCCCAGACGTTTCCGTGCATATCGTAAAGGCCCCAGGCATTGGGAGATCTGGTTCCGACCGGATGAGTCACACCTTTGCTATTTGCGGCATACCACGCAAATTCACCCAGTCGATTCGCGTCGTCTCCAAAACAGAAAGCAGTCGAATTGCCGGCGCGGCATGCATATTCCCACTCGGCCTCAGATGGCAAGCGATAAACACGCCCTGCCGACCGCTCTTCCGGGAGTTCCGATAGTCTTCGACAGAACTGAACCGCATCCTCCCATGTCACTCGCTCGACCGGCAGCACAGAACTCCGGTCGAACGATGAAACCGAACTGAAATAACTTGGGTTGCCACCAGTCAGTCGGCGATATTCCCCCTGGGTCACCTCGAAGACTCCGAGGTAAAAACTGCTCGGGATGGAAACTTCCCGCAGCGTCTCGTCCGAGTCGCGACCAGCTTCTGTGGCGGGCGACCCCATGGTGAACTTCCCTCCTGGAATTCGGACCAATGTCATCCCGATACTGTTGGTGATTTTTCCTGGTTCCTGAGCGACAGCCGAGCCAAGGGACAAGGTCCATAGAGTGACGACTGCAACCCATTTTTTCATCAACAATCGAATCATTGGATTGGCACCGGCTTGTTCATGAAAACCGCATCAAAGGTTTTGGGCCACTTCCATTCCTATTTGAAGGTGTAGACATTTGGCAGGTGACTAGGGCGGCAACGCGGTGGCTAGCCCACAATCTGGGCAACTCACCTCGGCTTTCTGCTAGGTGACTCCTTGGACTTCCATGCCTGTGGGCGTACGACATCGCTGACAAGGCCGAGTTTTTCGAAGGCGAGGATGGTCAGCCAGCTGACGTCGAACTCCCACCATCGGTGCCCATGCGCTGCGGCTCGCTGGTCTGCATGATGATTGTTGTGCCAGCCTTCCCCATTGGAGATCAGCCCAATGATCCAGTTGTTTCGGCTGTTATCCTTCGTCTCGTAGTTTCGATAACCCCAAATATGTGTCACCGAATTGACGCTCCAGGTGATATGCCAGTTCAAAACCGTTCGCACAAAAACTCCCCAAACCAGAAGGCTGGCACCGAACTGGACGCCTCCCCAGAGGTTCCCAGAAGTAATCCAACCAATCAAGAAGCCAACAATCGGGTAGAGCATCGCGACGGCTATGTAGATCTTCAGCCAGTTCGAACGGCGTTCCAAGTTCATGTAGAACGGATCCTTCAGAAGATCCCTTGTGAATCGCTGGTAGTCATGGACGTTCGTAAATTCTCGATTTTCAAACATCAGCCAGCCAAAATGCCCCCAGAAGAAAGTCACCAGAGGGCTATGGGGATCGGGTTGGTGGTCGGAGTGCTGGTGATGAATTCGATGCATCGCCACCCAACATGCAGGGGTGTCCTGCATGGTACACACGCCCAGAAGAGCCAACAGTCGCTCGAACCACTTCGGTGCGGTCATGCCACGGTGGGTGAGCATTCGGTGGTATCCAATGTTGATCCCCAGGGTTCCAAAGACATACAGTCCAAGAATGCTGAGGACGACTCCAGTCCAACTGAAGAACCAGGGGACAAAGGCAAGGCACGCGAGCAGGTGGATCAGCGGAATGGAAATGGCGTAGCGCCATCGCACTTGCACTGGCTTGACGGTCTTCTCCGGTCTTGGCAATGGCTGATTGGGATCCAACCACATGGCTTTCCTTGGACTAGGTGTCTCTGGGGCGGGATTGCCAATAGGCGGGGAGATGGAGTTCGACGCTTGGTTATCGGGCGGCTGATGGATCGACATGGTCATCCAAGTTTCGGGGAAACTGCGGGAATAATCGATGGAGCCAACGTGGTTCCTGACAAACAATCTGACCTAGTAGTATCACCTAAGGTGTACGAACCGTCGACAAGATGCGGAGTATTCCTGAGACAGTAGAAGATTTTTATTCGGCGGAAATCACTTTCACCGCTAACATCGTTCGATTTTGTGATTTTTCGCTACAGCGACCTGCAATAATCGATGAAGATTCACCGTCACTTGTTGGGGAGGACGACTGGCGATGACGCCACTTTGCCCGGCGTCGCAGGGATGGGGATCCCGGAAGGGTTCCCGACCCTGGGGGGAGGGGCCTCGGTGGAGCAAGCGGTTCGTATTTTTCGCACGGCTTCCAGTTTCGATTTCGATCTTTGGCTGGGCATTGGAACTTGGTGCACTAGGGAGGCGACTGATGAAGGTTTCTGGGCAGGTGGTGTTGGTGACAGGAGCCAGTTCGGGGCTTGGTGCTGCGACCACCAAGAGGTTGCTGGAAGGGGGAGCGAGAGTGGTAGGGGTTGATCTGCACCCTGCGGACCCTGGTGTCCCTGGGCATCACATCGACCAATACCTGCACCTTTGCGGGGATGTAACAGACGAGCCTGCGATGAAGTCGATCGTGGAGCAGTCGCTGGATCGCTTTGACGAGCTTTCGGCGGTTGTTTGCTGTGCAGGTATTCTGCATGGAGAGCGCATTCTTGGACGAGAAGGTCCCTGTTCGCTGCAATCGTTCCGCCGGGTGCTGGAAGTCAACTTGATGGGTACGTTTAATACAATTCGGCTGGCATGCCCTGCAATCGCTAGGGCCTCCAACAAGGACGATCAGGAAGACGGCGGCCTGGTGGTCATGACGGCATCGGTTGCTGCTTACGAGGGGCAAATCGGTCAGGCAGCCTATTCGGCCAGCAAGGGCGCGATTGCCTCGATGGTGTTGCCGATGGCTAGGGAGCTAGGAAAACACAAGATCCGGGTTGTGGCAGTCGCTCCTGGGGTGTTTGAGACACCCATGATGCAAGCTGCCTCCGAGAAGGTGCGTCAGCCGTTGCTGGAACAGGCGATTTTTCCCAGCCGTTTCGGGAAGCCCGAGGAATTCGCAGCGATGGTGGAGCACGTGTTCGAAAATCAGATGCTCAACGGTTGCGTCCTCAGGTTGGATGGTGCCCTGCGGATGTAGACCGATCGATATGGCGAACTTGCCTATTTCGTAATCTATTATGGAACACCTGCTGTGCGAAGAAGTATACAATCCTCGTAATGCAGCTCATCTTTGACAAGCGAATTTGCTTTCCTGATCTCTCTAAGGGAGGAGCATTTAAATGGCTTCGTCGACCGACAAAGACCGTCCGTCGGAATCAACGGATTCCCATGGGGTCTATCAGGATGCGATTTCCCTGATTCTGTCTCAGGCTGGTAAGTCGACCGATGAGATCGCATCGCTGGCGACGCTGGATGATGCAGATCGGGCTGCGGAGAAGCAATTTTCTGGGGAAGCGCCGACGCTAGCAACTCTATTCGGCAAGGCCAGGGCCGTTGATCTGGACGCAGGACAGTTCAGCCCATCGCAGGAGGTGGCCGGCGTGATGGCAGCAAGCCTTGACTTTTTGCTGCGGCGCAAAAAGGAAGGAACGTTGCTGGATCACACGAAGATGCTCTTCCACGACGACACGATTGCGGGACTGGCGAGGCTGGGGTTTTTTGGATTGGCTATTCCGAAAAAGTATGGCGGAAGTGGGGCCAAGCTGGGCGATCTGGGGCCGATGCTTCGCGCTTTGACGCTGATTCACCCTGACTTGGCGGTGATGTTTGAAGTGCACAATTTTCTTGGCCCTGTAACTCCGCTTCTCGACTTCGGAACCGAGGAGCAGAAGAACGAATACCTCCCGAAGATGGCCAGCGGGCAATTGCTTGGATCCTTCGCGTTGACGGAGCCGGGAGTGGGTGCGGACCCATCGAAGTTGGCGCTCACGGCGAGGAGAGAGGGTGACCATTACTTGGTGTCAGGAGTCAAATGGCCGATCACCAATGTGATCTATGGGGGCATCTGCATCCTAGTATTGAAATTGCAAGGAGAAGGACTGCCGAAGGGTCGTGATTCGGCGATGATGATATTCGAAGTGCCCAAGGGGGATTCCGCCAACTTCCGAATGGTGCGTAATCGCCTGACCGCTTTTGACTACCTTTGGAATGCTCGCTTCCGGCTCCGAGATTATCCGATCCCTGCCAGTTCGCTGTTGGGGCCTCCCGGAAAAGGCTTGGCGCAGGCATTCAGTTCGTTGGCCAAAGGACGCGGCGGGATCTGCGTCAACAGTGCGGCGAAGATCTTTCGGTTGCTGGCGCAGTTGATCCAGGACCCACTGACCCAGGACGCCAAGTCGCCTTTCGCTCACCGCCACAAGTCGGGCGGCTGGATCTCGTTCCGCAGCACTTTTGGCAAGCCAATTGGGCAGTCACCCCGGATACAGTCCTGGATGGGCAAAGCGACCACCCATGCTTTAGCCAGCCGCGTCCTGGGTGACGTTTGTTTTCGGCTTGCGGCCAAGGGTGTCCGAGACGAAACAATGGGGATGATCGCCAAGGTCTACTCCACGAAAGCATTGCTGGAAACTGCGATTCATGCCTACCAGATTCAGGGGGGTAGGTCGGTTCATGTAGATGAACGACGGCAGGCGATGCGGGGCGGGCAGGATCCTCGCAAAGACGATAGTAAGTGGATTGAAAATTACATCGGCGAAAACATGCATGAGTTCACCATCGCGACCGTTTACGAAGGGCCTAACCCAGTGCTTGCCGACGTGGGAGCGCCCAATGCGATGACCCGTTCGATCCGGACTGAGTATCTGGAGCCGATAGGAATGGCTGAGGCGAACAGGAAGTTTGGGTTGCGGGAGAAAGCTGGGTTTGGCTGGTTTGTGGTGAAGAACATCGTCGGTTCCTGGCTTCCTGTGAATAGGGACCTGGGCGGACTGCGCCATCCAGGACCGGAGAAGGTCAAGTGGATTCGACGTGCCATGAAGCGCAATCGCGTATTGGGGCGGCGAATTCTCCTGATCATTGCCCGTTATCAGAAGAGCTTTATCGAGCAGAGTTTTCTGCTAGGGGATGAAGATGGGATCTTGACCAGCTTTGTTATTCCACCGCCTCCTTAGTTTATTCCATTGCATCGGAAAAGACCGACGAGGATTATCGCAAGGTGGCTGAGGCACTCGATCTGGAGGCGGAGTTGCGGCTGAGGGGTAGAACAGCTTCCGCTCGTCTTCATCATCTCTGGGCGGATATTGGCCGACGGGTCATGGATCCCAGTTCGTCTCTTTACAAGGATCTGATAGAAGATATTGAGATCACCGGTATTCCGCTCGACCCAAGAACCATCGACCAACATATTTGATGTTTGGTCACTTGTGATTGAAAGAATCGACATTGAAAGTCCTTTCCTGTTGCCTGGAAGGCAGGTAGAGCGATGGCGGAACTGGTGGTGATGGAGCGACTGAGGCGAGGGGTTGTGTCGCTGACCTTGTCGAGACCGGAGCGTCGCAACGCCTTGAATATCGCGATGCTGCGGCAACTGGTGGAAGGCATGAAGTTGCTGGAGCGGGATTGGGACAAGGAATCTGGTTCGCGCGTTGTTTTGTTGCGGGGATCCGGATCGATTTTCTGTTCCGGTATGGATCTGGCTGAGGCGACACAGTCGGAGTTGGTTGCGGAATCGGCATCGTGCATCGCCGCAGCGCTTCGTTCGCTGCGCTATTCCCCCCTGGTCACGATCGCCGTGGTTCAGGGGGGGGCTTACGCGGGAGGTGCGGGTTTGGTGGCGGCCTGCGATATGGCAGTGGGGGCAAGCGATGTGCAGATCGGCTTTCCCGAGGCGCGGCGCGGACTGCTGCCGGCCTTGATCAGTCAGGTGCTTAAAAGCAAAGTGCGGGAAGGAGATCTCCGGGAACTCTTCCTGGCAGGGCAGCCCATCAGTGCCCAGCGTGCTCAGCAGATCGGACTGCTACAACGCATTGCTGAACCGTCCTGCCTGCTTCAGGAATCACTCCACTTGTCCGAAGGCATCCTTGCTGGAGGGCCTAAGACCATTGTCGATACGAAGCGACTGCTGGAGCATCTTTACGAGGCACAGTCGGAGCGAGGGGAACATTTGGACTTAGAAGCGATCGAGGAGCATCTCAAGGGGCGCAACAGCCCTGAGGCAGTTGAGGGGCTGCGTGCCTTTCTCGAAAAGAGACCTCCATCTTGGATGGGAGGCATCGGAGAGTGAATCAGGCCGTTTCGATCTTGGCGACCTCCTGCAACCCCAGTTCCTCGATGCTTATTTCCCGCATCCGAAACTTCTGGATTTTGCCGGTCACGGTCGTAGGAAAGCTCTCACAGAATTTCCAGTATCTTGGAACCTTGAAATAGGCCAGACGCGATTTGCAGAAGGCGATAAGTTCTTCCTGCGTGGCGCACAGACCTTCGCGGAAGCAAACCCACGCCATCACCTCCTCGCCAAACTTGCGATCTGGCACACCGATTACCTGAACATCCCTAATCGCTGGATGCTGGTACAGCAGTTCTTCGATCTCCCGGGGGAAGATGTTCTCACCTCCACGAATCACCAGATCCTTCAGGCGGCCTGTGATGCGAAAGTATCCATTGGGCTCCTGAAGAGCCAGGTCACCCGTGTGTAGCCAGCCGTCCTTGTCGATCGCGACAGAGGTTTTTTCCGGAAGCTGGTAATAACCGATCATCGTATTGTGGCCGCGTGAACAAAGTTCGCCCGACTGATTGTATGGCAAGCTTCTGCCGGTCTCAGGGTCGATGATCTTCACTTCCACACCGGGCAATGCCCTTCCTACCGTTCCGACTCGCAGTTCCAGGGAATCGTCGACCGATGTCTGCGTGATCAGTGGAGCCGCTTCGGTCTGTCCATATCCGATGGTCATCTGCGAGGCTCCCATTTCCGAGGTGACACGCTTCATCAGTTCGATCGGGCACGGACTGCCTGCCATGATTCCAGTCCGTAGCGACTTCAGATTGCGACTGGGATACTCGGGATGCTCCAGCATCGAAATGAACATTGTAGGGACGCCATAGACTGCGCTGCACTGCTCGCTTTCGATCGCCTGCAGCGTTGCTGCAGGCTGGAAATTTTCGGCCGGGAAGACCATCTTCGTTCCGTGAACGGTGGAGCACAGGGTACCCAGGACACAGCCGAAACAGTGATAAAGCGGAACTGGAATGCAGATCGCGTCTTGCGCCGTCAGCGCCTGCCCGAGTCCTGCATAGTAGGCGTTGAGCAGAATGTTGCGATGAGAGAGTGTCGCACCCTTGGGTTGACCGGTTGTTCCGGAGGTGAATTGGATGTTGATGGGATCCAGGCTATCGAGTTGATCTTTGACGGCAGCCAAAGCGTGGTCTGAAGTCAACCTGGCAAGATCGAGAAACTGGTCCCATTCCAGGCAACCGGCGAGAGGATTTCCTCGCAGGTTAAGCACCAGTTTCAAATGGGGGAACTTCGGCGAGACAAGATTTCCAGGCTGGGCCGACGACAATTCGGGGATGGCTTCCTTCAGCGAATCGTGATACTGGGTTGTTTTGAACTGATCGATCAGTGCCAAACCCTTGAGGTCTGCCTGTTTGATGACAAACGCCAGTTCGCTGGTGCGATACGAAGGGTTGATGGTGACCAGGACCGCCCCGATGCGTGCGGTCGCAAACTGCAGAATCGCCCAAGCCGGGATGTTGGTGGCCCAGACGCCGAAGTGATCGCCCTTTCCGATGCCGCACGCCAGCAGCGCCTTGGCTGCCTTATCAACATCACGATCGAATTCCTTCCAAGTGCGCCTCCAATTCATGCTCTGAAATACGATGGCAGTCCGGTCAGCAAAAGAGCTTGCCGTGTGGTGGAGGACTTCGCCGATGGTTCGCCCGTCGACCCAGGGGGCATCGGTGGAGGAGTGCTTGCTGCTGTGGGCCGCTTCGGGATCAGATGATCTGCTCATGGAAACCTCCCTGGACTGCTGTCCTGCAGACTGGACTTAGTGAGGCGGGAACAGAGACTCGTCAATCGGAATCGCCAGCAAAGCCTGTGCAAGGGCTTTGCCCTGGGCATCATTACGGATCGCGCGGTTCAGGATCCCCTTGAGGACGAAATTCAGTCCCAGGAGATTCGGAAGTTCGTATCGATCGACCGACTGCACCCCCATCGGCTGGAAGTACTCGGCGACTCGTTCGGCCGTCAGCCACTGCACCAGGGCAGGATAGTTTCTTGCCGACCTCGCAAGGATTCCGATGTTGGCTCCCGTTCCTTTGTCTCCGCTCCGTCCGAACGCGATATCGATCAGTCGCATCCGCTCGACATTTTTTTTGTTCGGTGCCATGGGGGCTGGTGTCGCTTCCTCCGAATGGAGATGGGCGAACGAGTTGACTACGGAGCGATGCGAGATGCTTGGCCAGGAGGCTGGGGCGGAACGGTCTCGGGCGGTATCTTCGGTCTTAAGGAATTTCAAAACATGGGGAACCAGTTTGCGGTCGATCAGGCAGGGCCAGTATCGAAAAATGGCGTGGACACCCGGACGACCTTCCGCGTAGCCGGTGGTCCCCTGCGGCCCGGCGGTAACCAGTGGGATCATCTCTTTCGAAAAGGCTTCGCATGCCGCTTTCTCATCGGCCTCGACTGCAATCCGAAGTACGGTCTCGTAGGAATCGGAAGCCTTCAGTTCGCTGGGTAAAACGGGAACCGAGTCCCCCGCTCCCAGGCACTCGACCAGGGAGTCGCGGAATCGCCATCCAGCATCCTCTAGGCGTTGCAGTACCATGGCGCCGCACTTCTTTCCTTTCCTGGCGGCCTGAGGTCCAAAAAGCGTCAGAGTCCCGGCAGATCGGTAACCATCTCGGTAGGTGGCGCTGACTTTGAGTTGCCGGGGGGAGGGTGATCCGCGAGCCCCGAAGATCGCGACTCGGTGATCGCCCTGGTTGGTCAGGCGCAAGCCCAGGAAGGAAACAAGGACATCGGGCGAGATGTAGCGGGAGGGGTCGCCGATTTCGTAGACCAGTTGTTCCTTGATGGTCGCTTCCGACACAATGCCTCCTGTGTTCGGCGGCTTGGTCAAAATGCAACTGCCGTCGGGCATGATTTCGGCGATCGGGAAGCCGATGTGGGTGGGATCGTCAATTTCCAGCCAGTCGGTGCAGATTCCGCCAGTGGCGTGCGTCCCGCATTCCAGCAGATGGCCAGCCACCGTTGCCCCTGCCAGTCGATCCCAATCATCCAGCGTCCAGCCAAAGGCATGCACGGCAGCGGCGACCACCATCGACGGATCGGCGACGCGACCGGTGATCACCAGATCCGCGTGTGACTCAAGGGCTTCGACAATACCCTGGCATCCCAAGTAGGCGTTGGCGGTGATCAGGCGGTCCTGAATGATCGAAACAGGTTGGAATCGATCGAGGTTCCGAAACTCCTCAATGGCTCCATTTTCCTGATTTCTGAGAATGGAGATCACATCGTCGCCCAGGACGACGCCAATCTTCATGCTTCGGCACCCTCGTTCTTCGAGTACCCTTTGGCATGCGATGGCGCAGGCCATCGGATTGAGACCTCCGGCGTTGGCGATCAATCGGCATTTGCCGCCGCTGGCCCAGTAGTCTGCCAGTTGCCGGACGACTTCAACGAAATCCTGCGCGTAACCTTTCTCCGCATCCCGCTGTCTCTGCAGCGCGAGGATCGACATCGACACCTCGGCCAGATAGTCCATCGTGAGAAAGTCGAGATCCGGCATGAGGCTCAGCAGATCGGCTGCCGCCGAGGGGCGATCGCCCCAGAAGGCTTGCGCGTTGCCGACTCGTATCATCTTCTTCATATCTCTCTCGCTTGGCAACGCGATTCCATTCTGTTTTCGTCACGGATCACAGAGAGTGCAGCACTCAGCCATCGGCGTGTCTGATCTGGTGCGATGATCGCATCGACCCAGCCTCGAGATGCCCCGTATCGAATGTCCGTTTGCGACTGATACTGGGAACGGATCGTCTCCCGGAGTTGTTCGATCGCTTCAGGGGAGAGAGGCTTGCCACTCTTCTCTGCATCGCGAATTTTCAGGCTCAGCAGGGTGTCGGCCGCCTGATTACCACCCATCACGGCATAGCGGGCATTGGGCCATGCAAGCATCAGGGCCGGATCATAGGCGCGTCCGCACATGGCGTAATTTCCAGCGCCGTAGGAACTGCCGACGATCACCGTGAACTTGGGGACGGTCGCCACACTCATCGCGCGAACCAGTTTAGCTCCCGACTGGATGATCCCCGACTGCTCCGCCTGCTTGCCGACCATAAAGCCCTGCACATCCTGGATGAAGAGCAGGGGAATCCGATTCTGATCGCAATCGAGAACGAAGCGCGCCGCTTTTTCTGCCGCGTCGCCGTATAGCACCCCACCGATTTGTACTTCCCGCTGAGCGGTCTGGGAGCGTTTTCGCTGGTTGGCGACGATGCCTACCGGGTAGTCGTCGATACGAGCATAGGCGGTGACAACCGTACGCCCGAAGTCCTGCTTGAATTCCTGCAACGTGTCAGCATCCACCAGGCAATCCAGCAGGTCACGAACTTCGTATTCGCCCCGTCCGTCGGCAGGAACCAGACGATACAAATCCTCCGCAGCTCTTTTCGGAGGAGTTCCATGTCTTGCGGGTGGCCGGATTGGAAGGAGACGCATCTGCTCGCGAATCCGCTCCAAGCAATCAGCATCGCTCTTTTCATAAAAGTCGACAGTGCCGCTGATCTCCGCATGCATTTTCGCTCCGCCCAACTCCTCCGGATCGACGGTCTGGCCGATAGCTGCTTTGACCAGGGCTGGGCCTGCTAAACAAAGTTGGCTTCCTTCGGTCATCAGGATTTTATCGCAGAGCACTGGTAGGTACGCGCCACCCGCAATGCAGTTGCCCATCACCGCGGCGATCTGGGGAATCCCCTCGGCCGAAAGAATCGAGTTGTTCCGAAAGATACGTCCGAAATCGTCTTCGTCCGGAAAAATCTCATCCTGCAGCGGCAGGAAGACTCCAGCCGAATCGACCAAGTAGATCAGCGGCAAGTGAAGTCGACGAGCTATCTTCTGAGCGCGTATCAGCTTCTTGACCGACTGAGGAAACATAGCTCCCGCCTTAACGGTAGCGTCGTTCGCGGCGATCAGGCAGGGCTGGCCGCTGACCCAGCCGATTCCCGTAACGACCCCGGCGGCAGGCACCTCCCCCCACTCCGGATAAAGCTGGTATGCGGCCCACAACCCAAGTTCCAGAAAGGGCTGGTCGGTATCCAGCAGTAGTTCGAGTCGTTCGCGGACGGGAAGCCGCCCCAGTTTCTTCTGGCGATCCCAGCCCGCCTTCCCACCTCCTTGCTGGAGGGAGGCTTCTTGTGCGACCAAGGAATCGGTGAGTTCGCGAAGGTTGGACATCTCCTGGATCCTATTGAGGTAATCTGAAGCAGAACCCCGCCTGATAGGCAGACCATCGGTAACTCAGTCGGCTGTCATGTTGTCTATATTTCGATCAACCCGTATGCAGGTTTTTCTGAAGTCACCTCAAAGAACGTACGTTTGGCTCAAACCTCGTCTGCCAGAAGATCCATCCACGCGGAGACTCTGGTGGAAAAGAACATTTCGGGATGATGCCAAAGCTTCAAGATGGACTCAATCTTCTGACTATCGTATCGGGCCGTCACATTTTCGCGGAATTTCTGAATCAATAGCGGCTTGGCTTCCTCCCGTCGGCGACGGTGACCTATCGGAAAATCGATGCCTATGGCGCGGGTCGACGACCCATCTCGGAAGAACACCTGAATCCTATTGCCGATCGAACGCAGGGCGGGATCCAGGTATTCTCGGCTGTAAACCGGATCCTCCTGGACATTCATGCAGGATCGGAGCCTGTCGATACGACTGTCGGAAGCGAAATCGTCTTCGTAGTGCTCGGAACGAAGGGTCCCATGCAGAAGTGCGACGGCGACGATGTATTGGATGCAATGGTCGCGGTCAGCGGGATTCTTCAATGGCCCGGTCTTGTCGATGATTCGAACAGCCGATTCTTGGGTAAAGATTCTGATCTCTTTCACTTCGTCGACGCGATCGCGGACCTGAGGGGACAATTGCATCGCAGCTTCGGCAGCCGTCTGCGCATGGAACTCGGCAGGATAGGCCACCTTAAAAAGAATGTTTTCCATCACATAACAACCAAGCTCCCGCTCCAGCACCACCGGTTTGCCGTCCAGAATGACGTCTTGGAAGCCCCATCGGGGAGTGGACAGGGCAGATGCATACCCCATTTCTCCTGACATCGTCCAAAGTGCCAGTTGCACCGCGCGACGGGTTGCGTCCCCGGCTGCCCAGCTTTTCCTGGAGCCGGTATTAGGAGCGTGCCTATAGGTTCGAAGAGCACCGCCGTCTAGCCAGGCTTGGCTGACGGCCGCTGCGATTTGATGTTTGTTTCCACCAAGCATTGCCGAGGCGACTGCCGTAGAAGCGATGCGGACCAAAAGGACGTGGTCCAGTCCGACCCGATTGAATCCATTGCCCAGTGCCAGAACGCCCTGAATCTCATATGCCTGGATCGCCCGATCGATGACGTCTCGAAGCGTCCAGGCGCGCCCGGGAGTCCACTGGTTGTCGGGATTGCGATCCAGATAATCGGCTAGCGCAAGGATCGATCCGAAGTTATCGGAAGGATGTCCCCATTCGGCAGCCAGCCAAGTGTCGTTGTAGTCCAGCCACCGGATCATCGTTCCAAGATTGAAAGCACCCTGAATCGGGTCGAGCTGCCATCGACTGCCGGGAATCCTGGTTCCCGTCTTCAAGATCGCGCCAGGCACCGCCGGACCAAGCAGTTTGGTGCAAGCGGGGAACTGAAGCGAAAGAAGACCGCAGCCAATGCTGTCCAGTAGGCAGTATCTTGCCGTTTCGGTTGCCTCGTTCGACGAACAAGTCGATTGACACGCGTACCTAGCGATACGTGCGATTACCTCGTCATAAGGAATGAGATCATCACCGGCGTTAATCGAATGATCCATGAGCACTCCGCAACGTAGAAAGGTAGCGGGCCGAGGTAATTCGAGGAACCTACGCTTATTCTAGCGGTAGCCGATGGCATCATGTAGGAAATCGAAGCGTCTTAAAAAAAAGGAATTGCTTGATTCGGCCGATGCAGGACGCGACAATCAACCGAAGAGATGGGATTTGTCCTATTTTTATCCCACAGGAACTTCCATGGCATCCGCAAACGGAACCCTAATGCCAGGATCCGCCGGCTTGAGATTCCGCCAAGCTTTGGATCTAGAGTACCCGCTGCAAATCGTCGGGACAGTCACGCCGCTGTGCGCACTGTTGGCCGAGCAGGCTGGATTCCGCGCGATCTATTTGTCTGGTGCGGGCGTCGCAAATTCATCGCACGGTGTACCGGATATCGGCATCACCACTCTGGAGGATGTCGTCGAAGATGCGCGTCGGATCACTGCTGCCACTTGTCTGCCGCTGCTGGTGGACATCGATACCGGGTGGGGAAGTGAATCGAGCCTGCGGGAGGCGGTGGAACGTCTGGAGCAGATCGGAGCGGCGGCGGTCCATCTGGAAGATCAGGTCGCAGACAAACGCTGCGGGCACCTAGCCGGAAAGCAGTTGGTGTCGACCGACGCGATGCTCGATCGAATCCGTATCGCCAAGGACGCGCGGCGGGACCCCCAATTCGTCATCATGGCGAGAACCGACGCCAATACGGTAGAGGGATTCGACGCCGCGGTCAACAGAGCAAGACATTATGCCGAAGCCGGAGTCGACATGATTTTTGCGGAAGCTCTCTTGACGTTGGAACAGTACAAGTCAATGGCAGATTCTGTTCCTGTTCCGGTCCTGGCAAACCTCACGGAATTCGGGAAGACACCGATGTTCCACCGGGAACAGATGCGACAGGCCGGGATTCGTATGATCTTGTATCCCTTGACCGCATTGCGGGCGATGAACCATGCCGCAGGAATCGTCTATCAGACGATACGCTGCGAGGGTAGCCAGGCGGGGCTTCTGACGCAGTTGCAGACTAGGCAGGAACTTTACGATCTGATCGGTTACAGGCCGGATGATGGTCCCACGGCAACTGGAGGCAGTTAGACATGGATTCCGATTTCAAGTCGTCAGCTTCTGGCTCCCATGGAAGTCCTGCAGGACTGGACGGCATCGTAGCTGGCGAGACTCGGTTGAGCACGGTCGGAGTGGAAGGGGTGGGGCTTACCTACCTTGGTTATGCGATCGAGGATCTGGCCAGCCATGGCAATTTTGAAGAGGTTGCGTATCTGCTTCTTTATGGCGAATTGCCAAGCGCGGCCAGCCTTGCGGATTTTCGAAATCGCTTGCAGTCCAGGCGATCTCTCCCCCACGCTGTGAAGGAAGTCCTTCGGCAGATCCCAGCCACAGCCCATCCGATGGATGTTCTTCGAACCGGTATCTCGATGCTCGGAACCCTGGAACCCGAAAGAAATGGTGGAGCAGGCACCGAGGTGGCCGAGCGACTGCTTGGGTGCGCGCCGACGATGCTCCTCCTGTGGTACCGTCATCATCAGGAAGAAAATGTCGGCGACTTCGAACTGGGGGACTCGATCGCCGAGCAGTTCCTGTGGGGACTGCATGGAAGGAAGCCAGAGCCACTGGCCACGCGAGCGATGGATCTTTCCCTGATACTGTACGCCGAACATGAATGGAATGCATCGACATTCACCGCACGCGTGATCGCCTCGACGCTGTCCGATTTCTATTCGGCAATCACCGGCGCAGTCGGCGCCCTCCGAGGCCCTTTGCACGGCGGGGCGAACGAGGCGGCGATGGAATTGATCTCCCAGATGCATGATGCGGATCACGCAGAAGTACGATTGAAAGAGATGCTGACCAAGAGAGAGAAGGTCATGGGGTTCGGACATCGTGTCTATAGAAAGAACGACCCTCGATCGGACCTGATCAAGCCTTGGGCAATGCGACTGTGCCGCGAGACCGGGCGGATGCCGATGTTTGAGATTTCCGAGAGGATCGAGCAGGTGATGATGAGGGAGAAGAAGATTTTTCCCAATGTCGATTTCTATGCCGCATCGCTTTACCATTGTCTGGGGATTCCCACCGAGATGTTCACACCCATCTTCGTGCTTTCGAGAATCTCCGGATGGTCAGCGCATATCATCGAACAACGCGCTGACAATCGCCTGATTCGTCCGCTGGCCAAGTACACAGGACCCGCACCGAGACAATGGGTTGCGATAGGGGATCGAAGGTGATTGAGTTTCATCACCTGAAAGTCGATGATTCCGATCCGTCGTTTGTGGATGTCGCAATCGATATGCAGGGGCGTCGGCTGAATGTTCTGGACGAGGAGTTCTTCAGGGAATTTCTCTTCTTTGCCGAACAGATTGACGCAGATTCGATGAAGCGTCCCGTCATCCTGCGAAGCGGCAAGGAGAAAGGCTTCGTTGTGGGCGCGGATCTGAAGCGGATTATCCAGATCCAGGAGGCTTCGGAAATTCAGGAGTTCCTCCGGATCGGGCAAGTTGCGTTCGGCCGTTGGGAGTCGCTGAGCGTACCGACCATTGCATGGATCGATGGACCCTGCTTGGGCGGCGGCCTGGAACTCGCACTGGCCTGCCACTATCGAATCGCGTCGGATGCTGCCGACACCCTTTTGGGGCTGCCGGAATCGAAACTCGGGCTGACGCCCGGATGGGGAGGAACCCAGAGGCTTCCCTCGCAAGTAGGAATTGAGGTAGGTTTGGAAATGCTCTTCTCAGGAGAGCCGGTCGGTGCGGAACGCGCTCTGGCAGTGGGGTTGATCGATGGGATTTGGAACCAAAGAAACCCGGCAAGCGAACTCTCTCACTGGATCAAAAAGTTCCGAGGTCAAGCCCTACCTAATCGCCGCAGGCTGTCTGAGTTCGATCGATATCAGGAGGATTGGGCGCACTGCAAAAGGCTGCGGCAGAAGGCGACGGAGATGTCGAATGATCCGGATGCCTCGCTGACCGTTCCTGCAAGGCAGGCGATTGCCAATTATATAGAGATCGGACTGAACGAATCCTTCGAAGCCGGGGAGAGAGCCGAGCGTGAAAATTTCTTTGCGCTTCTGTGCCGTCCGGAGGTCCAGGCCGCTCTTCAGCGATTTGCAAGACCGCGGCCCAAGTGAAGATGCACTCGGAACCGGTTTTCAGAGATCTCTCTCCTAAGTGGCCGATCCACCGTCTTGGCGGCCAAAGATGGTTCGGATGTCATCTACCGTGACGCTCAATCAGCATGGCGACTGCTTCACCACCACCTAGACAAAGCGTCGCGATGCCGTACCTGCCCTTGCGATACTCCAGGGCGTGCATCAGGGTGACAAGGATTCTGGTACCACTGCATCCAATCGGATGCCCTAGAGCGATGGCACCACCATTCACATTGACTCTCTCGGGATCGATTTGAAGCTCGCCAATGCAGGCAAGCGTCTGGGACGCGAATGCCTCATTGATTTCAAACAGATCGATCTCTCCAGCAGAGACATCGGATTGGCCAAGCAGTTTCCGGACGGCTCCCACCGGCGCGATGAAAAGATCCTCCGGTTGGCGACTCATCACAGCGCAGCTAACAACGCGAAACGCGCTTTCGGGATTCATCCGGCGGTGAAGATCATCATCGATCACAAGCACCGATGCCGCTCCATCACTTAACGTCGAGGCGTTGCCGGCAGTGACAGTTCCTCCAGGAATAAATGCAGGTTTCAGTTTGGAAAGTCTTTCCAGAGAACTGTCGCCGCGCGGGCCAGCATCCTGGGACACGGTAAGTTTCTCGTCGATTACGACAGGGACCAGTTCCTTGGAAAAACGCTGCTGTTGCTGGGCAGCGACCGCCCGTTGGTGGCTGGCGAGTGCCCACTGGTCCTGTTGCGGACGACCAATCGCGTGCTGGTCTGCGACTCGCTCGGCATAACTTCCCATAAGGCAGTTGCCTCGCGGGCAAAACAGTCCGTCGATTTCGATGGCATCCAGAAGGGGCTGGGCACCATACTTCCATCCGCTCCGCGACTGCCTCAACAAGTGAGGCGCTTGGCTCATGCTCTCCATCCCACCAGCCAATGCGGCTCGGTAGGTACCTGCCTGGATGGAGCGTGTTGCCAGCATGACGGCGAACAATCCCGAACCACAGACTTTGTTGATGGTGACCGCACCGATCGAATCAGGAAGGCCGGCAGCATGGAGTGCTTGGCGTGCCGGTGCCTGTCCAGCGCCCGCCGAGAGCACTTGGCCCATGAAGATCTCACCGATCTCCGCTGGGTCGATACCCGATGCGTTGACCGTCGCCGCTATCGATTTGCCTGCGAGTTGGGTGGCAGCGATTGTGGAGAAGTCGCCGAGGAATCGGCCAATGGGAGTCCTTCTGCCACCGACAAGCCATGCCGATCCCATGAATGACTCCTTGTTGATTCGTACAGGTGTTCCACAATCTGTATTCCGGAAGGCAAAAACTGCCTGAAAGGAATTAGTTCGACTCAGCGGAATTGCGAGAGGCAAGTCGCGTTAGCCTCTCGGGGCAAATGCGCATTGCACTATTGTACGAGTCATCGATTCCTGGAAGCAAGCTACCGAGTGAACCAATCCGATAGACCAAAAGGCAGGTGCGTCAAATCAAATGCCCGCAGGATGTGATCGATCGAAAGGAAGCGAAGGAAAGTCACCTCAAAACGATTGCTACTTCGGTTCGGCTTGGGAAACAGGGTGCCTTCACCAGGTCGAGTATGCGGAAGATCGCACCTCGAGTCATCCGCCACATCGCATTTGGTGCGTAGGGTGTGGTTGGAGCAAATTGGACCGTATGGTCTAATGAACGAATCGAGATTTTCCGACGGTGATGCGATTGCCCGGAATCGATACCCTGGAATCTCCGCCCCACTTTTCACTTGCTACGGAGATCAAGATGGGAATTCTGCTACGGCTTGCTGGTAAGCTTACGAGTCTTTCGGGCGTCGTCTGCCTTTCACAGTTGGCAATCGCTCAGTCGCCTCCCTCCCAAACGGCCACGTTTGACCGCACGGTCCTGCCGATTCATGAGCCAGTATTGCCGACCTACAAAGAACTGGATGCCAGGCAAGCAAAAGCGCCTGCTCGATGGGAAGTCCAGGCACCCAAAGGTGCACCGAACGTGGTGGTGGTACTGATCGATGATATCGGGTTTGGACATTCCAGCGCGTTTGGTGGTCCGTGCCAGATGCCAACGCTGGATCGACTTGCGGGCAACGGCTTGAAGTACAACCGTTTTCATACCACTGCCCTTTGTAGTCCCACCCGCACGGCGCTTCTGACTGGCTACAACCACCACAGCAACAATGCCGGAGCCATCATGGAAGTGGCGACGGCTTTTCCTGGGAATACAGGAATTCGACCGCAATCGATCACCCCGATGGCTGAAGTGCTGAGGATGAATGGTTACTCCACATCCGCCTGGGGGAAATACCACGAAACGCCACCATGGGAAGTCAGTGTCAGCGGTCCCTTCGACCGCTGGCCAACTCGATCGGGCTTCGATGAATTCTACGGCTTTATCGGGGGCGAGACGAATCAGTGGGATCCGATGATCGTTCACGGCACGACGCCGATGAGGAAACCAGAGGGGGATGACGATTATCATTTCACCACCGATATGACCAATCGAGCGATCGCCTGGATGCGATCCCAGCAGGCATTGACTCCCGACAAGCCGTTTTTCATGTACTTTGCTACCGGCGCAACGCATGCGCCTCATCACGCGCCCAAGGATTGGATCGAAAAGTACAAGGGCAAGTTCGATATGGGTTGGGACAAACTTCGAGAGCAGACGTTGGCCCGGCAGATCGAGCTGGGGGTTGTTCCCAAAGGGACCAAACTGGCACCCAAGCCGGAGGCCATCAAGGATTGGGACGACTTGAGCGACGATGAGAAGCGATTGTTCTCAAAGCAAATGGAAGTTTTTGCCGGTTTCGCATCCCACACCGATCACGAGGTGGGGCGTCTGTTGCAGGGCATTGCTGACATCGGAGAGCTCGACAACACCTTGATCATGTACGTTGTGGGGGACAACGGATCGAGCGCTGAAGGTGGGATGCTGGGCATGTTCAACGAAGGAACCTACTTCAATGGGGTTGCTGAGTCGACCGAATTCATGCTGGGCAAACTGGATCAGTGGGGTGGCCCCGAGTGCTTCAATCACTTCGCTGCAGGTTGGGCCGTTGCGGGCAATACGCCCTTCACCTGGACCAAGCAGGTGGCAAGCAATTTCGGCGGGACTCGCAATGGGATGGTGATTCACTGGCCGGAGGGTATTCGCGCGAAAGGGGAGGTGCGGGATCAGTTTCATCACGTCGTCGACCTAGCACCGACGGTTTATGAAGCGGCGAAGGTTCCTGCACCCAAGGAAGTCAACGGCGTCGCGCAGCGGCCAATCGAAGGGGTCAGCATGGCGTACAGCTTTGACGCGGCCCAAGCAAAGGATAGACGCACGACGCAGTATTTTGAGATCGCAGGGAATCGCGCCGTATACCATGATGGCTGGTTTGCCGGCACGATCCACAAAGCACCCTGGGAGGCACAGCCCCGCCATCCGCTTTCCGAGGATGTCTGGGAGCTCTATCACGTCGACGAAGATTTCAGCATGAGCAGCAATCTGGCGAAGACGAATCCGGAAAAGCTGAGGCAGCTCCAAGGGCTTTTTACCGAGCAGGCGATTGAGCATCATGTACTGCCAATCGACGACAGAACGATTGAGCGATTTGATCCGAAAGTTGCGGGCCGCCCCGATCTGATGGATGGACGAACGAAGCTGACCGTCTTTCCAGGGATGGTTTACATGAGCGAGAATGCGTTCATCAATGTCAAGAATGCATCGGTCGACATGGTGGCGGATGTCGAAGTATCAGGCACCAACAACCACGGCGTGCTTCTGGCGCAAGGTGGTCGATTCGGGGGATGGTCCTTCTGGGTCGACCATGGAAAGCCCCGCTACAGCTACAACTTTTTGGGGCTAGAAGTATCTCAAGTGTCGGCCGATGAAGCCATGACCGACGGGAAGCATCAGCTCAAGATGGCGTTCGACTACGATGCAGCCAAGGGGCGTGGCGCCGGTGGCAATGTATCGCTCTTTATCGATGGCAAGAAGGTCGGCGAGGGCAAGGTCGGCAAGACTCATCCCAACGTCTTCTCGCTGGACGATACGGCGGACACTGGAGTCGATACTGGAACGCCGGTCGACGAGGCTTACGGCGAAGGTGGAAGAAATGCCTTTTCCGGACAGCTTGAAAAGGTGAGTATCGAAGTCCGCTGACAAGGCACCCCACCGACAAGTTAGATCAGTAACTTTTACTAAACATCGATTCAGCCGCTCAGGGATGCCTACATCGCTGAGCGGCTTTTTTTGGGACTGCGATTTGCCTTCCCAATGCGACTTGCTCGCCGTCAATTTTTCCGTAGACCGATCCGAGAACCGTCCCTTGCCAGTCCCGCGGCTTGGTGTTCAGGCTATGGGGTTTTCTCCGTTCCATCGATCTCCAGGCGTGGAGTCCGCCCGAACGGGGTTCGAAGCCTTTCTAGCGGCAGAGCGCTAGCTCGCCGGTGGGGCTGTAAGGAACCCGGCAGCTGCTGAGATGCTGCAGGACAGAGATCATTGCGAATATTGCTTCTGGGGTACCGGTGGTTGTGCGTTTTCCGGGTCGCCATTAGACTAACCAGCCAGTTTTGGGGCTCCTTTCCACTCCATTTTCTTGCTGAAAACAACCATGGCATCCACACCCATCACAGTTGCATATGGCGACGGCATCGGCCCAGAAATCATGCAGGCGACGCTGCATATCATCGAGGAGGCGGGAGCCCGTTTAGAGAAGCATGTGATCGAGATCGGGGAAAAGCAGTATCTGAAGGGCAACTTGGCCGGGATCGAGCCGAGTGCGTTTGAGTCACTCCGCGCGACCAAGGTATTCTTGAAGGCACCGATCACCACGCCGCAAGGGGGTGGCTTCAAGTCGCTCAACGTGACCACACGGAAGGCGTTTGGGCTATACGCCAACATCCGTCCTTGCCTCAGCTATGACCCCTTCATCCGCACCAAGCATCCCAAAATGGATGTGGTGATCGTCCGGGAAAACGAAGAGGATCTCTATGCTGGGATCGAGCATCGGCAGACGATGGACGTGATGCAGTGCCTGAAACTGATTTCCCGGCCCGGTACCGAGAAGATCGTGCGGTATGCATTCGAATACGCCAGGGCGTATGGGCGCAAGAAGGTGACCTGCTTCACCAAAGACAACATCATGAAGCTGACCGATGGTCTGTTTCACAAAATATTTGATGAGATCGCAGCAGAGTACAAGGATATCGAGAACGAACATTGGATTGTCGATATCGGGGCTGCCAAGCTGGCGGACACACCGGAAGCGTTCGATGTCGTCGTCATGCCGAATCTGTATGGAGATATCCTGTCGGACGTTGCGGCACAGATCGCCGGATCGGTGGGCCTTGCGGGTAGCGCCAACATCGGCGATGGCTGTGCGATGTTCGAAGCGATCCATGGTTCGGCGCCTCGGCGTGCAGGTCAGAACTTGGCCAATCCTTCCGGGCTGTTCCTTGGGGCCATTCAAATGCTTGTCCATATCGGGCAGGCAGATGTTGCCGAGAGGGCTCATAATGCGTGGCTCAAGACCATTGAAGATGGTGTTCACACCTACGACATTTTCAAGGAAGGGGTTTCGAAAGAGAAGGTTGGCACGAAAGAGTTCGCGCAGGCCGTGGTGGCTCGTCTTGGCCAAAAGCCTCAGGTGCTTCGCGCTGTCGATTACAGTCAAGCACCTCGACGTCCTCTGACGACTCGTCCTCCCTATGTGCGATCCAGCGAGAAGCGAGAGATGGTTGGGGCTGATGTCTTCATCGCCTGGACCGATTCGATCGACGCTCTGGCATCGAAGTTGCAACCACTAGCGGCGGATGGGATGACCTTGGAAATGATTTCCAATCGTGGCATGAAGGTCTGGCCGGGTGGTATGGCGGAGACCTTTACGGTCGATGTCAGTCGCTGCCGTTTCAGCCTTCCCGAAGGATCGGGTGGCAGTGTGCCTCATACGGCAATCATTGCTTTGCTGGACCGGATCACCAAGGCTGGGCTGGAGTTCGTCAAGCTGGAAGGGCTTTACAACTTCGATGGAAAACCTGGGTTTTCAAGAGGCCAGGGGCAGTAGGCCCGGCTCTTTTCAACTCCAGGAAAGGCGATCTGGTCGCCGGTTTGAATGCCCGTCGATGCGTTGGGATCGACGGGCATTTCGTCTTTATTCATCGAATGGGGATCGCTGTAGCGATCTGTGCGAACAACTTTGCCTCATCGGTGCGGCTTGGAATTTGACGCTGACGCACTCGGCAAGCAGACTGGGGGGATTCAATCGATTCCATTCCACTGTCTGACAAGGTTGTCGTCGCAGCCATGAAACATATTTCCCGCCTCGGTATGGCCTTGATTCTGTCCTGGACGGTTTTCCTGGACATCGATTTTGCTCAGGACCCCAGCGATTCTTCGAAGGAGACCGCCCCCAAATCGCTGCCCGATCTGGTCGACTCCGACTTGGTCGGACAGCTCAAGTTTCGCAGCATCGGCCCGGCCTTCATGGCAGGGCGAATCTCCGATATCGCTATCGATCCTTCGAGGCCTGCCACATGGTACGTCGCCGTGGGATCGGGAGGTCTTTGGAAGACGACCAATGCTGGAACCACTTTCTCGCCCATCTTTGATGACAAGCCTTCCTATTCGATTGGCTGCGTTTCGATCGATCCCAGGCAGAGCGATACGATCTGGGTTGGGACTGGAGAGAACGTTGCAGGGAGGCATGTTGGCTATGGAGATGGGGTCTATCGCAGCAAGGATGGCGGAAAGACTTTTGAAAGCCTTGGCCTGAAGGATTCGGAGCACATCAGCAAGATTCTGATCGATCCTCGGGACTCCAATACAGTGTTCGTGGCCGCCCAGGGACCGCTATGGTCGCCTGGGGGCGAGCGAGGTTTGTTCAAAAGCACCGATGGTGGAGCGACATGGAAGAACGTTCTCAGCAAAGGTCCCTACACCGGTGTCACCGATGTGGTGCAGGATCCAGGTCAACCAGACACACTGTACGCGGCCACGCATCAGCGCCACCGGACCGTCTGGGCGCTGCTGGATACAGGACCGGAGTCCGGCATCTACAAGTCAACCGATGGTGGCGAGACGTGGAGGGAGTTGACCGAGGGATTACCTTCCGGAGACAAAGGGAAGATCGCGATTGGGATATCAGCGCAGAAGAACCATGTTGTCTACGCGTCGATCGAGCTACCCAGTCGGAAGGGAGGATTTTTTCGAAGCGAAAATCGGGGTGAGTCGTTTCAGAAGCAGAGCGATTTTGTGTCGGGTGGCACAGGGCCTCACTACTATCAAGAGATCTACCTGGACCCCCACCGTTTTGATGTGATTTACCACGCCAACGACACACTGGTCCGCAGCATGGATGGGGGCCTGACCTTCACGCCGATCGAGGGGCGGACCAAGCATGTCGATAACCATGCGGTGGTTTTCCATCCGACCGATCCCGCCTTTCTTCTGGTCGGTTGCGATGGCGGCGTGTACCAGTCGAACGATTTCGGAAAGAGCTACCGATTCTTTCCCAATCTCCCGGTAACACAGTTCTACAAGGTCGACGTCGACTACGATCTTCCCTTTTATCATGTGGTTGGTGGAACGCAGGACAACAATACGCAGTACGGCCCGGTAGCAACGGCCAACGTTCAGGGGATTACCAATTCGGACTGGCAAGTGGTTCTCGGGGGAGATGGACACGATAACGCAATCGATCCTACCGACCCGAATATCATCTACTGTGAATCGCAGCAGGGCTTCCTGCACCGATACGACCGCAAGACCGGGCAAGCACTCGACATCCGGCCCCAACCGGCAGGGGGCGAGCAGGAGTTTCGATTCAACTGGGATTCGCCGATTCTCATTAGTCCTCATGATCCAAAGCGGATCTACTTCGGCAGTCGCAAAGTGCATCGCAGCGACGATCGGGGAGATTCCTGGACAACGATCAGTCCAGATCTTTCCAAAGGGATCGATCGATGGACGTTGCCGGTCATGGGAAGGGTCTGGGGGATCGATGCCGGGTTTGACTTGCTGGCGATGAGCGCTTACGGAAACATCACATCCCTCAGTGAATCTCCATTAGTCGAGGGGTTGCTGTATGTAGGGACGGATGATGGCTTGATTCAGGTCAGCGAAGATGGCGGGAAGAACTGGAGGAAAATCGATCGATTCTTCGACGTGCCCGAGGGGGCCTTCGTCAATGACGTGAAGGCGGATCGACATCATCCCGACACCGTCTATGCCTGTTTGGATCATCACAAGACCGGCGACTACAAACCCTATCTGCTCAAAAGCACCGATCGAGGTCGCACCTGGTCGTCGATCGCAGCGACGCTACCCGATCGGCATCTTGTGTGGCGGATCGAGCAGGACCATGTGCAGGCCAACCTGCTGTTTCTTGGGACCGAGTTTGGCGTATTCGCTTCGATCGACGGCGGTGGCCATTGGTTCAAATTCTCATCAGGGATGCCGACGATCCCGGTGAGGGATCTCGCGATCCAAAAGCGCGAGAATGACCTGGTCGCAGCAACATTCGGACGCGGCTTTTTTGTTCTTGATGACTATTCTTCGCTCCGAGAGCTGACCATCGAGCGGCTGGAGAAGGAGGCTTGGCTGTTTCCGGTGCGGCGGACCTGGTGGTACCAGCCGACCGATCGACTGGGGGGCATGGGCAGCCGCGAAGGGTTTCAGGGGGATTCGTATTTCACATCGGATAATCCGACGCATGGGGCGGTCTTCACGGTTCATCTGAAGGAGGAACTGAAGTCGCTGGAAGCGACGCGGAAGGAAGCCGAAAGCGAAGCGGCGAAAGCCAATCAGGATGCTCGGGTTCCTTCTCTGTCGGAGCTGGAGAAGGAGGCTGAGGAGCTGTTGCCGATGCGGTTTGTTCGCATCTCGGATCGATCGGGCGCATTTGTTGCCAGGGTGCCACTACCTGAAGGAAAGGGATTGCATCGCGTTTCCTGGGACCTGAAAAAGTCTCCGCTGCGAGGCAATGGCCCCCAGACAGTCGCGCCCCCTGGCGACTACACCGCTGTGGTTGCTGTTTGGGATGGAAAGGAAGCCAGGACACTATCCGACGTGGTGACCTTCCGACTGGAACCCCTGGCTTCTCCCACCTTACCTGCGGTGGATGGGCAACAGTCCCTGGAGTTCCAGAATGCTGTCGTCGCTCTACAGAATCGCTTGGAACGAGCGATTGCGAAGCTGGAGCGGGGGGTAGAGCAGCTGGAGGAGGTGGATTCGGTGATGGATGAAAGTGCGCCAGAGTCCGCCGAACTGCGCGCTGAGATTCACCAAGCCAAGCTTGACGCGGGGAAAATCGTCAAAGAAGCGAAGGGCAATCCCATCCTCAAAGATCGCTTTATCGAAGCGGTACCGGCTCCTGCGGAACGGCTGGAAAGCGTACTGTTCGGCATGCTGTCCTCGACGCATGGCCCCACCAAAACCCATCGCGAACAGTACGAGATCAGCAAAGCGGAAATCGATGGGCTGCTTCCGAAAATCGATTCGCTAGTGGATCAGACTATTGCGGGGATTAGGCAAAAGCTGATCGGGATGGGGTATGACCTGCAGATCCCGTGATCGCGGTCGTAGAACGTCAGTTCCGCGACACCACATTCCTAACAATCTTGAAACCGATCCTTCACGAAGGAGGATCGCTGATGGGGTCTCCACGGCATCGCCTGATGACACAGGCTAACAGAATTAGCGATGCCGGAGGCAGCGGTTATGCCAAGGCGACAATCGAGGGGCGAAGGCTCCATGGCGATGGGTCGACGAATCGCATCCATTTCAAAACAGCGTGGCAGATCACGGTTTGGATGTGATCCCGCTGGCAGCCTTCGCCAGTGCCGGGTTGGCTCGGAGGAATCGGGCCATGGCAGCCAGGGTCTCTTTGCTCACGTGATGCTCCATCCCTTCCGCATCGCTGGCGGCCGTTTCATCGTCCACTCCCAGTGCGATGAGAAAGTCAAGAACAATTCTGTGGCGTCGGCGAGCCTCCTGGGCCATTCGCTTGCCGTGGTTTGTCAGCGTAATGGGTCCGTAGGGCTGGCTTTCGACCAAGCCATCCCGCTTCAGCCTCGCCAGAGTTCGATTGGCTGTGACATGACTGACAGCGAAGAGTCGAGCGATTTCAATCAAACGACAGGTTCCGTCCTCCCGAATCAGGTCGTCGATCGCCTCGACGTAATCCTGGGCTAATTCCGTCGCGTGGTCTTCTCGGACGCTTGCATGCTGGTTTTTAGCAGTCTTTTTCTGCGAGTTGGGGTTTCGCATCGGTTCATTCACGAGGGTGTGGAAAATCACTATCTGGCCAAGGAAGCACAAAAGTAAGCCCCTGAATTCTAGCCAGTTTTTTCGGTTGCTTCCAGTTTGCTTCGAGGGTGCACGCCTGCGAACCCGGCGATTCGATTTTTCTCACGTCCCAAGGTGGTTGAAACTGATGTAGCCAAGGCTACACTTCAGGTGTAGCGCTGGCTACATTAGAGGAGTACTTGAGTATTTAGAGGAGTTGCAGCGATGTCGATCCTCGGGGTGAACGGAAAGCAATCAGACCGGCAAAACCATGGTTTTACTTTGGTCGAATTGCTGGTGGTGATCGCGATCATCGGGGTCATGGTCTCTCTTTTGCTGCCTGCGGTCCAGGCGGCCCGGGAAGCGGCGCGACGGGCGACCTGTTCCAACAATCTCAGGCAGCAGTCGTTGGCGCTTCTGAACTACGAAAGTGCGTATCGACTCTTCCCGCCTTCGTATGTCGCCGATACCCGTGACCCTCGGCGGGATCCTGTGACCTTCGACGGTCCCAATGGATTCGGCTGGAGCGTGTTGATTTTGCCGCAACTGGATCAGTCGGTTCTGCATGGAAGGCTGCGGATGGAATCGGCATGCTGGGATCCGGTCCAGGGAGATGCAGTTCAGTCGCGGGTGTCCGTTTACCTTTGTCCCTCGGCTACGCGGAGTGAAGGACCGGTTCAGGTTCGAGATCTATCGGGTAGTCGACTGGTTACGTTTGGAAGAAGTACCTACGTCGCCAATGCCGGACAAGAAGAGCCATGGGGTGAGTCGGTTGAGGACTATCAAGGGATTGCCGATGGTCCACTCTATCGAAACAGTCGCACGCGAATCGCTGACGTTTCTGATGGGCTTACCCAAACCGTGTTTCTGGGGGAGCATCATCCTATTCTCAGCGACAAGACGTGGGTTGGGGTGGTGCCCGGTGCGATGGTCTGTGCCAATCAACCAAATCGATTCCCCCTTGCAGAGTGCGATCTGGCGGCCACTCTGTTGAATGTTCATTCCGGGCCTTCGAAATCGGAGATCGATCCCGCTCTTGGATTCGCACCGATTCATCCCCCCAATAGCCCGCTTTCCAACGTCTGCCAGATGTATAGCGAGCATGTCGGCGGGGCCTATGTGGCGATGGGCGATGGCAGCGTTCGCTGGATCAGCGCCACGATCCATCATCCCACATGGGCCGCCTTGTCCAGCTCGGCCAAAGGGGAGTCGGTTGGAGACGAATTGCAATGAATCGCGTCCATGGTCGATCGACTTCCTCCGACTCCAGTGGGCGCCACAGGTTTGTTTTGGGGGCAGGAGCAGGCGCTATCGCATGCTGTGCTATCGCCAGCATCTTCTACCTTCAGCAACCTCCCAAGATTCCCGCCAACCAACTACGCTTCCTGCAATTGCTGTCGACCGCGATCTCCTCGGAGAATCCTCAGCAGATCGCAAAGATTGGAGATCTGCTAAAGGGCCAACATGAGGCGAATGAGCTGTCAGATCTGCAGTGGAGAGAATTCCGGAAGATACTCGATCGAGCCAATCGCGGGGAGTGGGAGCAGGCGATGACTGCATGCGAGCGATTCAAGGCGGCGCAGGGTTACAGATAGCGGTGAATAAGCGGACCACCCGGCAAGCTTGTGGTGACGATTCCATCCTGCTGGGTTGGAATCGATCAACCGTTGATCCTCGATCCTAGGCTAGCACGATTATGGTCTTCGCGGACTCTCGTTGACGCGCAAAAGTTCTCGCTCGCGATAGCCCTGATTTGGCTCCATCCCCTGCTTTCCGGGAACTCGATTTCCCGGACCCTCGCCGCCGCATCGGCGGCGGGTATCTATTCCACTGTGTGTGCCTACTCGCGATGGAAAATGGTCACACCTTCCTTGATTGTCTCCAGGACAACAATGTCCTTGATGGAGGTGGATTCAACCTTCAGAGGGTTCTTATCGAGAATGACTAGGTCGGCAAGCTTACCAGCTTCCAGAGTCCCCTTGCTCTTCTCCTCCTTGAGCTGGAAGGCAGCTAGGGATGTAACGGCCCGAAGGGCATCGTACGCGTTGATCCGTTCATCGGGACCAACTACCTGCCCGGTGCCGGAAAGTCGATTGACGCCGGCATCGACCAGAGCCAGGATCGAAGGGGTTGGCGAAACGGGTGCATCGTGTGAGAAAGTGAAAGGCAGGCCTGCTCGCAGGAAGGTGCGTGCTGCCATCGCGCCGGCGGAACGTTCCGGTCCCCATAGTTTGACCACGGCATCACCGCCGGGAATGATCCCCGCTGTCAGGAAGCTAGGGATCGCGCCATATTCTTTCATCAGGACAATTTGGTCGGGGCGCAGCCAAGTGCCATGGACGAAGACAGGGCGATGGTCTCGTTTCCCGTGCTTTTTCACTGCCTTGGCGATGGCACCAAGGGCTTGGTCGGCGGCGGCATCCCCATTCATGTGCATGTGGATCTGGAGGTCGGTGGCCCAGTATTTATCGAAGACGTTGTCGAGCACTTCGTCGGGGATCTGCCGATAGCCGGAGAAACCGGCAGTTTTCCCGGCAGGGGGAGCGGTGTAGGGTAGAGTGAACCAAGCGGTATCCAGACTGCCATCCAGCCAGAATTTGACGCCCCCCAGTCGCACGCGATTGACGTATCGGTTGTCGAGATCGGGGCGAGCGGCACGCAGTTTCTCTACGACACCGCCTGCTTTGAGGTTGTACTGGGTTGCAACCGAGTAGGCTGCGGCAAGGGTGTCATCGAGCGCCGAATCTTTAGCGGCGATGTACAGGTCGATCGGCAACAGTTTATTGTCGATGGCATTCAGTACGACTGCGATGTCATCGTTCCCAAGCCCCAGTCCCGCTTCCATGGCGGTGGTCTGTCCATAACTAGCCCAAACCTCTGCAGCCCCCACGATCGCTCGTTTTGCCAGTTCGCCACTGAAGGGAGGGCGTTTGCCGCGAACGGCATTGAGTGCGGTCTCCTCCATCGGCCCAAGCAAGGACTTACCATCCTCGCCACGTGTAAAAACACCTCCTGATGGATCTGGTGTCGCTGCTGAAATCCCGGCAGCTCGGAAGGCGGCACCGTTGGCGGCTCCCAGGTGTCCCGACGAGTCGACGACCAGGACTGGGCGATCGGAGGCGATCTGATCAAGCTCTTCGCTGGTAGGCGGTCGTCCCTCTTTCATCGATCGAGCCTGATAGCCAAAGCCGACAATCCAAGCATCCGCCGGCGTCTGCTCGACCTGCTTTTTCATTCTGGCGATGAGATCGGCGATATCGGTGCAGTTGAAGAGGTTAGCATCCACCAAGTTCTTGCCAAAGTAGACGAAATGACCATGGGTATCGATGAAACCGGGCAGCAGCGTCTTGCCCCCAAGATCGATTCTTTTGGAATCCGGACCCGCTTGCTTTTCGGCCGTAGCCAAATCGCCTGCGTAGAGGATTTTCCCGTCTCGTACGACGAGCCCTTCGGCATACTCGGGGGTAGGCCCCTGCATCGTCAGGATGTCGCCACCGAAATAGAGTTGCGTCCCGTCGGGTTGCTCGGCAAATGCCTGTTCATGAGCAGGCGGGATCCAAGGGGCGAGGGAGAGCGTCAGCCAGAGGAAAATCGCCCGTGATTTAGTCGACAGCATACCGCAATCCTTGGTCAGAAATTTTTATGAGAAAACGATTGGACGAGGAGGCGAAGTTTATCGAAATCGAAGGTTCCTGTGCACCAGGCTTCAGGCCACGATTCAATCCTGACTAGGTTTTCGGAGGATTTTTTCCATCGATTTTCCCTTGGCCAGCTCATCGATCAACTTATCGAGGTACCTGATTTCGCGCATCAGCGGTTCTTGAACTTCTTCCACTCGAACGCCACAGACGACTCCGCGAATCAACTCGCGATTGGGGTTCAACAAAGGTGCCTCCCCAAAGAAGGTCTCAAAGTCGACCTGCTTGGTAATCTGCTTTGCCAGTTTCGCCTTGGTGTAGCCGGTCAGCCAGCGAACAATCGCGTCGACCTCGTCTCTGGTTCTCCCCTTCCGCTCGGCTTTGGCGACATAGAGTGGATAGACACTGGCAAAGCTGGTGGTGTAGATTCGATGCTTGGTCATAGGGACGCCCATGTTTGGGAAGGGAATGATGGACAGGGCTTCTAGAATTCTAGCTTCACAAGGAGTCGACCGATGCATATCAGCCGGATAACGAGGTTATCTATCCTTGTTTTTTATGTTTGCTGCGGCTCATTCCTTCACTGGCCATGCAATGCTCAGGAGGGGCCCAAGCAGGGGGATGCAAAGCGTCTGGACTTGGGGTCGAACGTCTCCATGGAGGTGGTTTACATTCCTCCTGGAGAATTCCTGATGGGCAGTTCGGCAGAAGAAAAAGCCTGGGCCACCGGGATCGAGGGTGGTGCGACGCCGGGTACAGAGCGAGAGTCGTATGAGGGGACGGCTCCTCGCAAGATGAAAGTATCTCGCCCCTTTTGGATGGGGCGGACAGAGGTGACAGTTGGGCAGTTCCGTCGATTTGTGGAATCGACAGGCCACGTGAGCGATGCTGAAAAGCCGGGAGGAGCGACTCAAGTGTTCGATCCCAAGTGGGATGGCTACCATCTTACGACCCAGGTCGTTCATCCTTGGGAATCGGTGCAGGGGAAGAGCTGGCGGGATCCGAATTGGGGCTTTCCCAATCGCGATGATTTTCCAGTGGTTTGCGTCAGCTACAACGACATGAAGGCTTTTTGCCGTTGGTTGACCGATCGAGAAAAGGCGGCCAGTCGATTGCCCGACGGTCTGGAGTACCGTTTACCCACCGAGGCGGAGTGGGAGTATGCTTGCCGTGGAGGTAGCTCGGAGAGCCTATACTTCTGGTGGGGCAATGAGCTAGAGGAAGGTGAGGGGCGGCTGAATATCTCTGCGATGGATTTACTTCCCGGACGGACCAAAGGGTGGCCTCTTGCCAAAGCGCCATGGAGTGACGGGTTTGCGTTTGTTTCGCCTGTCGACCACTACGGATCCAAAGGGAGAAATGGTTTTGGTCTTGCCGACATGTGCGGCGGAGTCTGGGAGTTTGTCCTCGATCATTTCGACCCACAAGGAGGGCACGAAGAGATTCATTATGAGGACCGTGCGAAAAAGACAGTGACCCGTCCAGTGTGCCGAGGAGGCAATTACTTCGATGTTCCTGGAAACGCACGCTGTGCCGTGCGTCTGGGGATTCATGGAGTCACCTATTCGGATTCCCGCGACGGATTTCGAGTCTGCTTGGGAGAGCGAGTTGAGTGATGAAATAGGGCTTCGGTCTGTTCGATTGGACTGCAGTTGGGGAGTGCCATGGAATGCTAAACAAGAACAGGCCTCATTGAATTCCATCGCCGATTCGATGCGGCGAATTAGGCGTTTCGAGACCTCTCACCATGCTGGGCAGATACCCGCAGGGTAGACGGGAGAAAAGCAAATGACTTGGATTGCGGAACACCCCTGGCAGATCGCGCTAGGAGGATTTTTCTTCACGCTGGCGACGCTTTGGGGCTGGGTTCAGACGGGGAACCAAACTGCTTTCCGAACGGGGATAGGGCTGGCGATTGCGACGCTGGCTTTGGTGCTGCTATCGATCAACATGGACTCTCCTCGCAAGGATGTGATCCGGCAAATGGATCGCGTGATGAGTCTGGTGGCGGCTAATCGGCTCGAGGAAATTGAGCGACTGCTGTCGCCAGGTGCCTCGCCTGCGCTCCGCGATGGGATCGCTCAAAGCAAAGAGATTCAGGTCGATAAGGCTCAGATTACGCGTCTCCACGGAATCGATCTATCTCCCAGTTCCACTCCAACAATTGCGAAAGTGCGAATGAACGTCGTCGTGCAGGCAGACGTCGGTGGTGCTGGTCGCGATTTCCCTCAATACGTGGAAGTGGAATTTCACAGGGAGGGAAAAGATTGGAAGATTTTCGAAGTATTCCATGGAGAGCCGACGATTGGGTTTCAGAATGATCCTTCCAGCAAGGTGCGCCGGTTCCAAGGACCGGGCAGATGGACCCGCTGAAGCATCGATTGGCATGGTCGCAGTGCGTCTGGTAGGGGGTTTGGCGAAAGAGTATCTGTCGTTCGTTCGGTGGACTCCATGGATAGAAGCTTTCTGTGCATGAGGAGGCGCGATGCGTCTGCAACGAACTAGCGATGGCTGGAGCATCGCGACTCCCGCCAAGGTGAATCTCCACCTGGAAGTGCTGGGGCGAAGAGATGATGGCTACCACGATCTGGACACCATCCTGGTCGCGATTGATCGAACCGATCGGCTAACGGTGAGGAGATCGGAAACATCGACGATCCGCTTGAGCGTGGAAGTGCCGGAAGGTGCGAGGTTTCCAGCTCACTGGAAGATTCCGGCAGATGCATCCAACCTCGTGGTGCGGGCACTGAAGTTACTGAGAGCCGAGTGGGGCGTGTCTGAGGGGCTGGATGTGATGCTGGAGAAATCGATCCCCGCTCAGGCTGGATTAGGAGGCGGCAGCAGTGATGCCGCGGCGGCATTGGTGGCTGGGATGCTGGAGTTGCGAGGTACGATCGATTGGCCGCTGGCCCACCGACTGGCCGCCTCTCTGGGCAGTGACATCAATTTCTTCCTGATGGCACCTGCTGGGCGATTGTGGGTGGCGCGAGCTGTGGGGCGCGGCGAGGCGCTGGAACCGATCGCATCTGGCAGGGATCTGGAATTCCTCGTGTTCCAACCGGAACAGACTTGTTCGACGCGAGACGTTTTCGCTCTGGTCGGCCATTCCCATGCGAAGGTATCTTCGGCAGCATGCAAGCAATGGCTGGAGGGATCGAGCGATGGGATGCGAATGCCCCGCTGCGTAAATCGGCTGGAGATGGCGCTGGCGGGAAAGCTGGAGTGGGTGCAGCGCATCCATCGGGCGGTAGAGGAACTTTCGAGGGAGGCAACGTGGCTTGGTCATTCGATGACTGGCAGTGGCGCAGCCTTCTTTATCGTCGATTGGGATCGATCGAAACTACAGAATTTGCAGCAGCGGCTGGGAACTTGCCTGGATGTCGATAGCTGGTTGGCCTCTTCATGGACTGCACCTTCGGTGGAGCAGCAGTTGAGGGAACTGAGAGACCGAGGGGAGGCCTGAGCCGGCGCGCGTTTCCTATGTGGCAGATCGAAGCATCTGCAGGCAATCGCAGCGGCCATCTGTTATCATGTCTGTCAGCGAGGGCGATCTGTAGAAGCCCTCATGATGACGGCGGCAACGAGGGAGCGAGGGAGCGAGGGAGCGATGAGCAAGGCTCTTCCAGATCTAAGGACGGTATCGGCACTCATTCTAGGGGGCGGGCGAGGAACAAGGCTCTATCCTCTCACGAAAATCCGCGCCAAGCCGGCGGTACCTCTCGCAGCCAAATACCGACTGATCGATATTCCGATCAGCAATTGCATCCATTCGGGCATCAACAAGATCTTCGTCCTGACGCAGTTCCTGTCGGTCAGCCTGCACAAGCACATCCGCCAGACCTACGTATTCGATCATTTCAATGGCGGATTCGTTGAACTGCTGGCAGCGCAACAGACGATGGACGCCGGGACCAATTGGTACGAAGGAACTGCGGATGCTGTCAGGAAAAATCTGCTTCACCTAGACCGGAAGGATCTGAAGTACGTCCTGATTCTTTCCGGTGACCAACTCTATCGCATGGACTATCGAGACATGCTGCGCACCCATGTCGAATCGGGGGCGGAGGTGACGATAGCCGCGATCCCGGTGCATCGTGGCGAGGCGAAGTCGCTGGGGGTGCTCCGATGCGACGACTCCGGAAGGGTTCAAGGCTTCCTGGAAAAGCCTCAGTCCGATGTCGAGATCGATTCGATGAGGATGCAACCTGGTTGGATCGATGCAAAAGGGATCGATGCAAAGGGTAGAGACTGCCTGGCCAGCATGGGACTTTACATCTTCAATCGCGATCTTCTTTTTGATGTCCTGGACAAGACGAATTACCAGGACTTCGGCAAAGAGGTTTTTCCGGCGGCCATTCGCAGTCGTCATGTCCAGGCCCATCTCTTTGATGGCTACTGGGAAGATATTGGTACCATCCGAGCTTTCTACGAAGCCAACCTGATGCTGGCCAAGCCGGATCCATCCTTTGACCTGCTCAATGCGGAGCAGCCGGTCTACACGCGCCCTCGTTTTCTTCCTCCTTCGGTGATCGAGGGGGCGACGATTCACGATTCCCTGATATCCGAAGGATGCCGAATCGGCAAAGGGGCGGTGATTGAGAACAGCGTCATCGGAGTTCGTTGCAACATCGGCGAGGGAGTCACAATCCGCAATTCGATCCTGATGGGGGCCGATTATTTTGAATCCGACGAGGAACGTCAGCAGCTGCGAAGCCGAGGCGGAATTCCGCTTGGGATCGGCAAAGGAAGTCTGATCGACCGAGCGATTTTGGATAAAAACTGTAGGATTGGACAGCATGTCCAGGTGGTCAATCGCCACAACAAGGACCAGTGTGACGATCACGCGCCCGTCTATATTCGCGATGGAATTCCGGTGATGATCAAGGACGAAACATTGCCGGATGGGTGGACGATGTGAGCCCCGGGAAATCGATGACGACGCTGTAACACGAAGGCTTATCATGAGCAAATTCGATGCAGGCCGCCACGAAAACGAATGGGATGCCCAAGGTGCCGGTCTTGGCTATTGCTGATTTCACTCTTGGGCTGGACAATGCGACTGCGCCGTCGTCGCTCTTCTATTGACGACATTTCTACAGAGAGCATCGGGAAGATCTTGTTTGCGTTGAATATCGGGTAGGTATTTTCAGCCCTGCCATGATCGTCAATGCATGGAATCATCCTATTGCTGTTGCTGGACTGAGAGCCTCAGGGGAATCGCAGATGATCCGACCGATCCGCAAGCTGTTGGTGGCCAATCGCAGCGAAATCGCCACGCGAGTCTTTCGAAGCGCCCACGAACTGGGAATAAGGACTGTCGCTGTCTATTCCCATGAAGATCGCTTCGCGCTGCATCGATTCAAGGCGGACGAGGCCTATCAGGTTGGGAAGCCAGGTGAACCGATTCGATCGTATCTGGATATCGATCAGATCGTCGAAATCTGTTTGGAACGAGGCGTGGATGCGGTCCACCCAGGTTATGGATTTTTGTCGGAGAATCCAGATTTCGCCGCAGCTTTGGAGAAGGCAGGAATCGCCTTCATCGGCCCAAGCGTTGAGGCTCTGAAACTGCTGGGAGATAAGGTAGCGGCACGCGGGATTGCCAAGGAAGTCGGGGTTCCGGTCTTGGAGGGGTCCAAGCACGCTGTACGGTCGCTGCAGGAAGCACAGGATCTTGCATCAACCATGGGTTTCCCTGTCATGCTGAAGGCATCCAAAGGGGGCGGTGGGCGAGGCATGCGGATTGCGGAATCAGCCGAGCTGTTGCCGGGGCTTCTGGAGCAAGCTCAGAGGGAGGCGAAGAATGCGTTTGGAAGCGATGAAGTATTTTTGGAGAAGCTGGTTGCCCGAGCTAGGCATTTAGAAGTGCAGATTCTTGGCGACGCTCATGGTCAAGTGATGCATCTATTCGAACGCGATTGCTCCGTGCAGCGTCGACACCAGAAGGTGGTTGAAATCGCACCGGCACCCCATCTCGATCGCGCCATCGCGGCGCAGTTGCACGAGGCTGCAGTCGCCATCGCCAAGCGGGTGAACTATCGATGTGCGGGCACGGTCGAGTTCCTGTTCGATACCGATACCGGCAAGTTCTACTTCATCGAGGTCAATCCAAGGATTCAGGTGGAGCATACGGTGACCGAAGAAGTGACAGGGATCGATCTGGTGCGTGCCCAGATCCTTGTCACCATGGGGTATCGGCTGGGGGACTCCGATCAGGGGCTACCCAGTCAGAGTGATGTCCAGCCGCAGGGCTTTGCCATCCAATGCCGTGTTACCACGGAAGACCCAGCCAATCAGTTTCGTCCCGATTACGGTAGGATTTCGCACTACCGAAGCGCGGGGGGCATGGGGATACGATTGGATGCCGGCAGCGCCTTCAGCGGCGCAGTCGTCAACCCTTTCTACGATTCTCTGCTGGTGAAGGTGACCGCTCGCGGACGCCACATGAACGAAGCAGCCGCTCGCATGGAAAGGTGCCTGCAGGAGTTCCGTATCCGAGGCGTCAAAACGAACATCCCCTTTCTTCTGTCGCTGATCACGCATCCCAAATTCCTCAGCGGCCAGGCGACCACGCGGATGATCGACCAGACGCCCGAATTGTTTGCGATGACCCGTCGCCGCGACCGTGCAACCAGGTTGCTGAAGTATCTGGCCGAAACGATTGTCAATCAACCCGAAGAAGTGCGGCGCGCATCGGCTGGCATATCGAGAGACCCGATTCCCACTCCCCGTATCGATCGCACCAAACCGCTACCCGAGGGCTCCCGCGATCGCTGGAAGCAACTGGGGACCCCAAAGTTCCTCGACTGGATTCGGTCCCAAAAGGCGCTGCTTCTTACCGATACCACGATGCGGGATGCGCACCAGTCCCTGCTGGCAACGCGTCTACGCACCTACGACATGCTCCAGATCGCCGACTATTACGCGCATGCCACCCCCGAACTTTTCTCTCTGGAGATGTGGGGCGGGGCCACCTTCGATACCGCCATGCGATTCCTGAAGGAAAGCCCATGGCAGAGATTGAGCGATCTGCGAGCCAAAATCCCTAACCTCTTGTTCCAGATGCTTCTGCGCGCTTCCAATGCGGTGGGGTATACGAATTATCCGGACAACGTTGTGCAGGCGTTTGTCCGCGAAGCGGCACAGACCGGGGTCGACCTGTTCCGGATCTTCGATGCACTCAACAGCGTCGAGAACATGCAGGTAGCCATGGACGCTGTCGTCGATTCGGGAATGCTTTGCGAGGCCGCGATCTGCTACACCGGCGATATCCTCGATAAGAATCGCCAGAAGTATTCGCTGAAGTACTACGTGGAACTTGCCAAAGAACTGGAGAAACGCGGCGCCCATCTCCTTGCCATCAAGGACATGGCGGGACTCTGCAAGCCAGATGCGGCCCGCCTCCTGGTGCGGACATTGAAGCAAGAAATCGGTGTTCCGATCCACTTCCACACCCATGACACCGCAGGGATTCAAGCTGCGTCGATCTTGATGGCGGCCGAAGAAGGTCTGGAGATTGCCGATGCAGCCTTGGCCCCCTTCTCCGGCGGCACCTCTCAGGTAAATCTCAACACCCTGGTCGAAGCGCTTCGGGCGGGGCCCAGGGCGACCGGATTAAAGACAGAGTCGTTGAACCGGTTAGCCGATTACTGGAAGGATGTGCGAGCCCTGTATCGGCCCTACGAGAGCGAGTCGCTGACGGCGGCGGGAGATCTGTACGAGCATGAGATGCCGGGTGGACAGTATACCAATCTCTATCAGCAGGCGAGAGCTCTTGGCCTGTCGGATCGGTGGACCGAAGTCTGCAAAATGTATGCAGAGGTCAATCAGTGGCTTGGAGATATCGTGAAGGTGACGCCCACCAGCAAGGCGGTAGGAGATCTGGCCCTCTTCCTGGTGGCTAACCAACTGAGCATCGAGGCGTTGCAGCAGAGCGATAAGGAATTGTCATTCCCTGCATCGGTGATCGACCTGGTCGGCGGCATGATGGGACAGCCTCCCGGAGGATTCCCGCCCGAGGTGATCCGTAAAGTGATGAGGGATCGTCCCCCGGTGCTGGAGCGGCCCGGCAAGTCTCTTCCGCCAGCGGACTTTGACGCCGTGGCAGAGAAACTGAAGCAAAAGCTTCAGCGGACTCCCTCCTCCCAGGAAGTTGTCACTTCGGTGCTCTATCCCAAAGTCTTCGACGAATTTCTCGACTCGGCAATCGAGTACGGAAATCTCAGCCTGATCCCCACTCCTGCGTTTTTTTACGGTCCCAAGCCAGGTGAAGAGATCTCGGTCGATATCGAAGCCGGCAAACGTCTGATCGTCAAGTTCGCGGCTGTCGGCCAGCCGCGTCCCGATGGCACTCGAACGGTCTTCTTCGAGCTGAATGGTCAGCCGCGCGAAGTCGAGGTGATCGACCGGTCATTGGAAGCGACTGTCGCGGCAGCGGTCAAAGCGGACCCCGCCGATCCGACGCATATCGCCGCCAGTATGCCTGGAATGGTGATCGGAATCGCGGTGCAGGTGGGAGATCGGGTTGCCAAGGGACAGAAACTGCTGGCCTTGGAAGCGATGAAGATGGAGACGGTGGTCTACGCCGATCGGGAAGGGACCATCGAGAAGCTTCTGGTGCGGTCGGGAAGTCAGGTGGAAACCAACGACCTCCTGCTAGTGCTAAAGTAGCGGCACGGGGGCTGGGCAGCGAATAGTCAGACGACTTTCGCCTGAGGAAGCGTTTCCATTCTCCCTTGTTGCAGACGGATCTGGTGGTCAGCGCGGGCGGCAATCGATTCGTCATGAGTCACCATGACCACCGTCAACCCTTTCTCTTCCTTCAGTTCCGACAGCAACTGCAGGATGCCTCGCCCTGTGTCCTGATCCAAGTTCCCTGTCGGCTCGTCAGCCAACAGAATTTCCGGATCGCCGATCAAAGCCCGAGCGATCGCTGTTCGCTGCATCTCACCGCCGGATAGTTCGCGTGGCAGATGGCTTGCGCGATGCCCCAACCCCACCCGTTCCAGAAGTTCCATCGCTCGACGCCGCAGACTGGTTCGCTCCCTCCAGTATAGGCCGAAAGATCTCCCGATCATGCTGGGGATCAAGACGTTTTCCAATGCGGAAAGCTCGGGTAGCAGGTGATAGAACTGGAAGATCATGCCGAGTTTTTCGTTGCGGAATCGATCGCGCTGGGGGCGTGACAGTTGGTCGATCCGCTGCTGCTGGTAGAAGATGGCTCCATCATCCGGATGGTCCAGCGAACCTAAAAGGTGCAGCAGGGTGCTTTTCCCAGATCCGCTCTGACCTACGATCGCCGTGGTTTTTCCCGCCGGGGCGCTGAAGTCGACTCCTTTGAGCACCGGCACTACCGATTTTCCTTTGCGGTAGGCCTTGTGGATGTCGACCGCTTGGAGTGCGATCCCCTGATCGGCGCTGTCGCGCGAGGGGAAAAGTGTCAATTGAGGCGTCTTGGGTTTCAACTTCCTAGGCTCTCCTCTCGGTCCTGGTGATTCGCGCTCCATTGCCTTCCCATCGTCACTCATAACGCAACGCCTCCACTGGATGCATTCGAGCTGCCCGCATACTGGGGAGCACGCTGGCAAGAATGGCGATCAGCATCGATCCAAGAACCACCCAGACGACCATGCCGGGATGGATGACGGTAGGAATCTTGGTGAAGTAGTAGACGGTTGGATCGAAGACTTCGCGTCCGGTGACCCATTCGATCATGCGAGCGATGCGGTTGATATTCCAGACAAAAAGAAGGCCCAGGACCGCTCCCGCACCCGCTCCCACTGCTCCCAGCAACAGGCCGTAGCCTAGGAAGATCCGGGCGATGCCGGCACCTGGGGCTCCCAGCGATTTCAAGACGCCGATATCTTTGGTTTTCTCGACGACGATCATGTAAAACGTCGCAAGAATCCCAAAGCCGGCAACGGCGATGATCATGAAGAGCAGGATGTTGAGGATGGTTGTTTCCAGCTGAACGGCGGCGAGCAACGGTCCCTGGGAATCTTTCCAGGATTCGACCCGCACCATCGTCCGCATCGGCGGAAATGCTTCGCGCAACTGATCGCGAGCCCAGTTCAGGTCGGTACCAGGAGTCAGTTTGATCTGGATGGAATTGACCGATCCGACGCCGGAAGTTGGATCGAACATTCCTCGCAGCTTCTGCAGCTGCTCGATCGACGTAAAGGCGAAGGTCGAATCGTATTCGCTCATCTGACTCTCGTACATATCGACAACCGTAAACATCGATTCAATGGCACGTGGAGGTGTCCCCGCGCCAGGGAATGCAAGCGACACGTCATCTCCCGGGCGGATGAAGAAGTAGTCTTCCACCTTCCCCTCCGCATTTCGGTAGCGAGTGCTGCCGATCCCGATTCCTAGAACCAATCCCGCATGAACGTCTTTTTCCGGGTCGAAGCGATAGCTTCCCAGGCTGTCGGTAGTCGGTACAATCGACGGACCGGCTGCCAGCGACCCTTCATTGCCGCGGCTTGGAACTGCTGTCGGCTGCAGATCGACTGGCGGGACTAACTCCTGAGGAGTCGCCAAGGGGGTTTCTTCTGGAGTCCGCAAGGCAGGGGCGGCTTGCTCGATTGGACTTCCTTCCGCTGAAACTGGCTGGCCGACCGATCCCTGTCCGGTTGTCGGCTGGTTCAGGCTTGCAATCTGTTCACGGAGCATTCGATTGCGTGCTTCCAAATCGGCCGCTTGTCGCTCCATCTCCGCCCTAGCTCGCCGATAATGCCATCCGCTCCACTGCAGCGACTCCCGATCGGGTGCGTAGCCATCTTCACGTAGCAGGAATTCCAGTTGCTTGCGATTCTCCGGATGCATCAGGAATCGACTGAAATCACTGACCGAAGCGTAGGAATCGGTGTCGATGCCGATCAGATTGATCTGCTGGGTATGCGACTGTCCCTCGCGCGAGAAAGTCAACATGGCAGGGACCGTGACGATCGTCGTCACTCCCTGAAGTCGGTCGCCTAACCGCTTGCGAATCGTCTCCACGTAGGGAGTCGGATCCCCCATCCCAGCCGTCGAGTGGCTCTGGACCACAATGTCACTGAGTATCCCGTGAATCCGATCGTGCATCTCCTTGGTGAATCCGTCCATGACGCTGTTGACGACAATCAATGTCGCAACGCCCAGCGTCACCGAGACGATCGAGGCCAAGGCAATCCAGCGTGTACGGAGGTAGCGCCAGCACAACAGAAGTTGATACATCCCAAGCTTCCTTGCACGATCCGTCTGGTTCGCATGCCAGGCGGAAAAGGCAGCCAGGCATTCCCTTCCATGGCCATCCGTGGCCAGAAGTTTCCGGAGTGTAGCACTCCTGACAGTACGTCGGAACAGCACTTTACCCTTGGCTATCTCCAGACATGAAATTGCTAGCAACTTGCATCGCATTGCGGGTAGGATGTAGCCAGGCCGATAGAAGATCAGCAAATCGTACTGTCGCGAGAAGGCGGAGATACATGAAGAAGGGGATGGTGGGACTGAGCAGCGGTGGCTTTCGGCTGATCGAGAGCGGCGGGGAAGGAGTGACGTTGCTGTTTCTGCATGGCGTGACGCGAGGCTGCAGGGAATGGGCCGGGGTGATCCCTTGGTTTGCGGGGCGGATCCGATGTGTCGCGATCGATCAACGCGGTCATGGGGACTCGGCACGCACAACTGGGTACCGTGTCGCTGATTATGTCGGGGATGTGCTGGAATGGTTGAAGGCGGATGGGCAGGGCCCCTACCTTCTTGTCGGCCACTCGATGGGGGCCATGGTTGCCCTTGGGGTGGCTGCCGCATGCACCAGCAACCAACTGCTTGGCGTCGTTCTCGAGGATCCTCCCTTTCACACGATGGGGGATCGTTTGGCGGGAAGTCAGCTTGCCAGTCAATTTCAGGGATACGAAAAGGTGTTGCGTGAGCGGAAGGATCTGTTGAATTGGCGAGACTTGGCGGCGATCCCGATTTTGGATCCGGCCACCGGGCAGACTATCCCTTTTGGAAGACTTCGAGATTCCGTCGCCTTGCGATGGAGTGCGGAATTGCTTCAGCGCGTCGATCCCGAGGTGTTGGCAACGATCAACCGCTTCCAGTGGCTGGATGGATTCGACTGGCAGCATTTAGCGACTCAGGTCTTGGTGCCCACCCTTGTGATGCAGGCCGATCCGACAGCCGGAGGCATGCTGACCGACGAGGACGCCCGCTGGCTGTACCAAGAGATGAAGGACTGCCATTGGATTCGATTTGCTGGGGTGGGCCATTCAATTCACTGGTGGGATACGCCTGGCTATATGAGGAGCCTGATCGGATTTTTGGAGTCCTTGCAGAGTGATTGACAAGAGACCAAGGAAGATGCCTCGGTTGAGGCGGGAAGGTAGCTGCGATGAAATTGGCCGAGGGTGATTGTCTTGTCGTTGGTGGTACTTTGATCGACGGCCGGGGGAATCCTGCCATCTCGGATGGCGCGGTGTGGATCAAAGATGGACTTATCCACTACGCGGGCCCGATGGCTCAGTGTCCTCCGGTCCCACCCGGGATCCAGCGACTGGATGCACAAGGCGGAACGATCCTACCTGGGTTGGTGGAGGCGCATTTTCATCCAACCTATTTCAATGTAGCCGAGCTGCAGGATTTGGATATCAAGTATCCGGTCGAATACGTATCGCTGCTCGCCTCGGTAAACGCAAAACTGGCGTTGGAATGCGGATACACTTCTGCCCGGAGTGGCGGTAGCCTGTTCAATGTGGATGTCTGGTTGAAGCAGGCGATCGAGCGGGATTTAGTACTGGGCCCTCGCATGGCGGCCAGTGGTCGCGAGATCTGCGGCGCAGCGGGTCTGATGGATTGGAATCCCGACTACCGCAAAATTGGTATGGAGGGACTGGTGCTCCTTATCAATGGTCCCGATGAAGCTCGCAGCGCCGTGCGAAAGCTGGTCAAAGATGGGGTCGAGTGGGTGAAAACCTATCCGACGGGAGACGCTGCGGCCCCGGATGTCAACGATCACCATACGCTCTGCATGACCTTCGAAGAAATGCATGCGGTGGTTTCTACGGCGCACAACCACAAGCTGAAGGTGACCGGGCATTGCCGAGCCAATGAGGGGATCAAAAATGCGCTGCGCGCTGGCTACGATGCCATCGAGCACGGCACGTTCATGGATGCGGAAGCACTCGACCTTCTGCTAGCGCGTGATGTCCCAGTTGTGCCAGCGTTGCAATTCGAATGGGCCAGTGTGGAGTATGGTCCGCAGTATGGACTTTCGCAGCGCGTGATCGACGGGCATCAGGAGACCATGGAAGCTGGCGCCGAGAGCTCCAGGATGATTCTGCGCGCTGGAGGCAGACTGGGGATGGGGGGCGATTATGGATTCGCCTGGACTCCCCATGGAACCTATGCCAAGGAGCTATCGTTCTTCGTGCGATATGTTGGCCTGACCCCTATGGAAGTCATTTCGTGCGCGACCAAGACGGGGGCCGAGATTCTGGGCAGAGGTGACGAATTGGGGACATTGGAAGCAGGAAAGCTGGCCGACGTCCTGATTGTCGACGGCAACGTTCTGCAAGAAATCGAGTTACTGGAGGATCGGTCACGGATCCGAGCTGTGATCCAAGGCGGGATCCTCAAGGCCGGGACACTGGCACCACGCTGGGTCACGCCGATTTCCGGTGCGGGCTGACGAAAGAGTCCCCTCTCAGGTGTTTCATCGCATTACTTGACTTCCAATAACAGCGGCTTGACGGAAAGGCCATCCCAGGTGAACTGGACCTGCGCAAACTTAGGGGGACCAAGAAGTCGCCCCGACTGTCCCGAAAAACCATATGGCTCCGTCGGAACACCCAGCGTCTTGTCCAGTTCCCCGTTGGAATTCTCGTCGTGGTAAACGCTGACGGCAAGCATGCCGGGTGCGATATCGGGGATCTCCCATTTTGCCTTTCCATCGATGATCTTGGTGGAGCCCTTGTAGGCAGCTTTATTGATGTCGAGGAACTTCAAAGGATCGTCGTAGATGGCGATCATGCAGACGCCTTGATCATTCTTGAATCCCGATACTTCGATCAGCAGTGGAACAGGCGCTATGCCGGGCTTGGGGGCATATCGGATCGAGGTGGGCTGAACATGAGTGACCTGCTTCCAGTAGATCGCAAAAAAACCGAGTGCCAGGACAAGTCCTGCGAAGCCCAGTAGAAAGGGACCTTGGTTCTCTTGCCATGACCGAATCAGAAAGCGTCTGATCATTTCTCAACCTCGCATGCAAAATTGCCGCTCGCCGAACCGATTGCGTGTCCACCATGCGCTTCGGCTGCGCTAGGCTTCTTCATCATGAGCCCGCCAACCAGTTCCTCTGCCGCAACATCGAACTGCTTCACGGTCCCAACGACCGAATTTGCTCTGGTGTAAGAACTCCTTCAAAGACCTTCAATTCGTCCAGATCCCCTATGTAGTCGATTCCTAGCATGATGGCCGTCTGATCTCGATCCCAGCGAAACTGAAGGGGCGCTTCATACATCCCCTGACTCTGGCCGTTTAGATAAAAAACGGCCTTTCCCTTCTTTCCTTCCCCTGCGTTGATTCCTTCAACCGCGAAGGCCACATGCGTCCATTGGTCGCGCCCAAAAGGCGGCTTGGCCACCGAGATCATCGGTCGCGAAGTAATGGGCCACGCCTCCCATGCGATATTCTTCGGATTCCAGAAAGACAGATCCGAGAAGACGCCCAGCCGAAAGGCCCGAGGCGAGTCCTTATCGAAATCAACGAAGAATGCAGCATCGTTCCAGGCTTTCTGAGTGATCTGAAGTGGATCGCAGTACCCGGGTTGTAGATCGAGCTCAGGGTCCAGTCGCAGAAAGAGTGAAGCTGTGATCGACCATGATCCTGACTGGTTGGAAAGGTTGTCACCCCGAAAGCAGATCACCTTGGGAGATTTCGAACGAAACTTCAAATAGCCCCCATGCACCCCACCTTCAGCAACCCATTCCACCCCAGGGCGATGGATTCCCTCCCGAAGCTCCTTGCGGGCGAGCGTGTCGGCGGTGTAAAGCTTGGGATCCCCCTGTGCAACGTCGGCATCCAGCGACTTGTCAAAGCCGGCCTGAAGCCGCAGGAGCGAATCGGCCGCCGGGGACTGCGCCCTGACGCCGCTGGAGAGTAGCGGAAGCATGAGGAAGGATGTCGCCAACGCCAACCATTGCAATGGAATTGAGAAAGTCTTCATCGGAGCAACCTTCAAGAGAGGATTGGCGGATTGTTTCGAACAAGATGCCTATGGTTCCAAGCCGAGGAGCAATCGAGGAAAGTCGCACTCGAAGCCGTTCATTGTACGTCGGAGGTCAGAATTCTAGCAGTATAGCTGTGGCCGACAGCTTTCGATGGAAGCAGTACGGCGCAAGCCGGGGTGTTACCTGCGTGCGACATGGTACCAGATCCATCCCTAGGACCCCGCACGTTAGCACGTTGCGGCTATCGGACGGTGGCAGCTACGGGAGGAACCCGCGCGCACGCGCGGTTTCGACTTGCGTTCCAAGCCTTCAGGAAGTGATATATAACGCTTGCCGTTGCTGGTCGGGTGCACCAGGACGACGGGGGAGTCGACCGAATGGAACTCGCCTGACCTTTTGCTGGAGAGATTGGGATGCAGGCCCTGGAGTATGCCAAATCATTGATTGCGTTTCCCTCGATATCTCGCCGGAGCAATCAGCCGGTCAGCCAATGGGTGGCCGATCGCCTGACCCAGATGGGATTTGAGATCGAGTGGCTGACATTCGTTGACGATTTGGGAGAGACGAAGGTCAATGTCGTCGCCAAGCGGGAGCCGATCCGATCGGGCGCCAGCAGCGATGGGGTTGCCTATCTTTGCCATACCGATGTCGTTCCCGCTGACGATTGGAGCTTGCAGGAATCGGGGCCCTTTGAGCCGCGAGTCATCGACGATCGCCTATACGGTAGAGGTGCCTGCGACATGAAAGGATCGCTTGCCTGCGCTTTGGCGGCGGCGGAAACGGTGCCGATTCAGAAACAGATGGGACCGCTTTACTTTGTCTGCACGGCGGACGAAGAAGTCGGAACCGTTGGCGCCCGGCAGGTAAGAGATCAATCGAAGATTTTTCAGCAGATGCGCGAGACCGAAACCATCGGTTTGGTTGGGGAACCGACTCGGCTCCAGGTCATCCACTCGCATAAAGGGGGATTTGGAATTGAACTGACCTCGCGAGGCATCAGTGCACACAGCAGCACGCGTGATGGAATCAACGCCAACCACCGTCTGATTCCAATTCTTCCGATGCTGCTAGAGATCCAGCGCGAATGCGAACAGCGGAGGGATCTTCAGAATCCGTTGTTTGATCCACCGACCCTCTCTTGGAATATCGTGCTCAGCAACCAGCCGCGCGCTATGAACATCACCCCTAGCACCGCAAAGGCAAAGGTTTTCTTTCGGCCAATGCCCGGTGTCGATCACGGCAGTCTGGTTAGGAGAGTGCAGGAGGAGGCAGAGCGGCTGGGTTTGGAAATCCACCTGATCGACAGCACTCCGGCTTTCCATGTCGACGAAGACAGTGAAGCGGTCCATTTCATGCTGGAGTTGACGGGAAATAAGGCAGCAGGCACCGTCTGCTACACCACCGACGGTGGTATCCTTCAAAGCCTTCCTCACATGGTCGTGTGTGGTCCCGGCGACTTGGCGCAAGCTCATCGTTCAGATGAATACATCGAGCTGGGGCAACTGCAGGCCGGGACCGAAACGTACCGCAGGGCATTTCAAGAATGGGCGACATGGAGTCTTGCACCAGAGAAAGCTGCGTTGCTGGGTAGAAGGCGAAAGATGGCTTGGCCATCCGCCGACGAGGATTCCAGAGGCGATGCAATGCTAGGGGCGAAGGCCGATTTTCAGATCCGCCCTTCGACGCCCGCTGATCTATCGGCTGTGCAGGGATTTCTTCAGGGGTTCGTCGAACAAAAGAAACTGTTGCGCCGAACTCGTGCGGAGTTGGCCACATTGATCACTAATGGTTTCATCGCGGAAGTGGACGGGAGAATCGTAGGGTTTTCTGCGATCGAAGTTTACTCTCGCAAACTTGCGGAAGTCCAATGCCTTGCTGTCTCCAGCGGATTTCAAGGGCAGGGCATCGGAGGACAACTGGTACGTCGTTGCGTGGAGCGGGCGAGAGAGAAGGGAATCCTCGAGGTGATGGCCATCAGCGCTTCGGACGGCTTCCTAAGGCATTTAGGATTCGATTATTCCCTGCCAGATCAAAAACGCGCCCTCTTTTATCAACTAAGAAGCCGTGAAGAAATGTATGGCCAGTCTTCGGAAGATGAATGATTCTCGATTTTTTGCCCGAAACCGCTTGACGATCGCCCTATAGTGACTCGTCGAACGCGCAGAGCAGTTCAATCCTAGGCCGAACGTTTCTGCTGCTGTTTTCGGATAGTAAATCAATCGAAGTTGTTTCCAAACACACGAGGACGTTTCAATGCTTAAGTTCCTTTCGGTCCTTTCCCTGCTGGCTGTTGTTGCTGTCAGCCCTCTGTTCGCCGAAGAAAAGAAGCCTGCTGCTAAGGATATCGTCGGCACCGCCGCAGGTATCGAAGACTTCAGCACGCTGGTCGCTGCCGTCAAGGCGGCCGGTCTGGTGGAAACCCTTCAGGGCAAAGGCCCGTTCACCGTTTTCGCCCCCACCAATGAAGCCTTCAAGAAGCTTCCTGCAGGGACGGTGGAATCGCTGCTGAAGCCTGAAAATAAGGCGAAGCTCGTTGCGATCCTCACCTACCACGTCGTCCCCGGCAAGGTGATGGCTGCCGACGTCGTCAAGGTGAAGAGCGCCAAGTCGGTTCAGGGTGGTGACATCGGCGTCGAAGTCAAGGACGGCGGTGTGATTCTCAATGGTAAGGCCAAGGTCGTGAAGACTGACGTCGAAACTTCCAACGGCGTGATCCACGTTATCGACCAGGTCATTCTTCCTCCCGAGAAGAAGTAAGCTTCTGCCTTAGGGATGTAGATCGAAAAACTTGAACCCGTGCTTCCTTAATTCGAGGAGGCACGGTTTTTTTTTACCATGTTCGGATCGCTTCCGTGGAATTCTATTTTGACAACAGGTTACCCATGCCGCTCAGATTCCTCGCAATGGGTACGGCACCAAGCCAAAGCTGTACCAGATTGTCAATTGAGCGAAGGCTCGAAAGAGCGGTCGTACTCAATGCAAATGGCGACGGCCACCGGCACTAGATGAGAAAGATTTCTCGAACTCACTCTTGCGATTCTCCCCGAGGAAGCCTTTTCAATGCGACCTCAGAAGGAAGAAAAACGGCCCAAATCCGTCGTGCTTAAAGCATCCCTTTTTCTGAATTAGGGAAAATAATTTTTTGATTTTCTGCAGGAATATTGCTAGCTTGGGTTTCGCTTATGTTCTGGTGAACGCAATTTAAGAACATTTCTAGGAGAGGGCAGATATGTTAAGCACCCAACCAGATCGAAATCGGATTGCATTGATCATTGTGTCACCCGTGCTTGCACTGTTTCTTGGATTGTTACCTGGAGTGGCCTCCGCAGCAACGATGATAGGTAATCCTCCTATTGTCCCTCCACCAACCAATATCCTTTTACCTAGTTTTCCTGACTGGGAAATTCAAGATTTATTGGGCTTCGAATTATATGGATTTAGCACCTCCTGATTTTCCTCCAGACGGAATTCGAGAGCCGGAAGATGGAATTGCAAATCTATGGTATTCTCCCGCCTTTTACTGGAGGGATCTCAGTGAGGCCAGGGCTGTCGCTCGCGATTTGATTGCCGCAGGCTATAGAGGCTGGGTTCGATTGCGAGATGGATCGGGGCAGGAGGGACCCTTGGAATACCGGTATCGCGGTCTTTATGAGACGAACCATCATTTTGTCGACTTTGGTACTGTTCTCGTTCCCTTTCAGCACAATGAGGAAAGACTTGGAGTCAATTTGGCTCGCGTCGGCATGGTCGTTGGTTTAGGCAATGGCAATACGCCTGTCTTTGGTCTCGATGTGAAAGACTTCAAGACCTACGACGGAATTGCGGCAGAAGTTACGATCCTTCTGGCGAGGCCTCGTGTTGTCTGGAATCCACCAGCGGTCCAGCCTCCTCTTGTCGATATCGACGATGAAGGAGGGATGGGCGTTGCGAACGTACCGGAGCCAACTGCCTCTGCGATTTGGGGGTTAGGCTCTTTGGCCCTTCTTTGCCGGAAGAAGCGGTCTATCTTTTAAGTAGTGACTGTAATCTACATTGAAGGGATGGTCCGGGCCTGTAATGGTCAACTGTGTACTGAAGAATAAAGCATGCACGACAGATGAATCGGTTTGAAATCATCAGGCTAATTGGAGTGTGATGATATGGAAGAGTCGATTTGCACCTCGACTGGGGGTAGCTTAGGATCGATGGGCTACAGTCATGCTTAGTAGCGGAGGGAGGTCAGCTTGCTCTTCTAGCCAGAGCCTTTTGGCCCTGCAAGAGATGATATCGCGCCTCCTGGCCAGGATTTGTGAGCGAACAGCTTTGGGTACCTGCTGACGACAGCGACGCACTGGTGTGTGGTTTCCTCGGAAACAGGTGGCACCAAGCCGCCCGCAGAAAAGACGGGCAGCTCGCGTCGTTCCGCTCCAAGGAACCTCGGACCGATGGGCCGACGGAATCGAAGCGTGCACTGCGCACTCATAATGTAGCCTTGGCTACATTGCGGAAGCACTATCGGGAATCCCAAAGCCACCGCCGCCAGGAGTGCAGATCTTCCAGGGATCCCCGGCTTGCACTTCGACCTGGAATCGGCCGGGCAATAATTTCGGTTCCCCATTCCCCCTGACCAGCCAGAATTCTCCGACGTGTCCCGGCACACATCCTTCTGCACCGTAGGGCGGCATTGACCGTACCGATTGCCGATCATCGTGACGGTCAATCGCTCCAGGGATAGGAAATCGAGAAGCATGCCATCGCCACCTAGCCATTACCCCTGATCTCCGCTTCCGCGACGGATCGCAAAACGAAGCATTCGAATGGGATAGGGGGCTTCCAGGACTTCCGGATCGGTCAGTCATGCGTTGGTCATGTGGGAATGGACGGCCGAGGCGCCTTGGTAGCCCTCCGCAACACCAACGCCGCCACCGACGGTTCCATAGTACCCGAACCGCTCCGTTGCCAAAGAGAAGATTTTTCATCTTCCCCTGGCTGGCCGCATGGTTCCCAAGGGCTCCCGGAATCACATCCACTACCCGTTGACTGGTTTCGACATTTTCAGCGGCAACTGCGGGAGAACTTCACATAGGCAACTTTCGGGGAGGATTCAAAAGCCCGGGGGTAGGATCAGACGCAGGAAGCGGGCCAGGCCCCTGTTGAGCGGCAGTTGGTCGGCAATTGAAGCGGCGATGACGAACTGAACGGCGGCGTGAACAATAGAAAGACTGGTGCTGCAATGGCTGGGATGCACTCCAGAGGTGCCGTGGAAATCGAGATCGCGAATGCCTTCAGGTTGTTTCCTGATATGGGACTTTTGGCTTTGTCAAACCAATCGGCTCGCTAGTGTTTAGTCGCATCCCCTTTCCATGAGTTCAAAGGCCTTCATGGTGTTGTGCAGCAGCATGGCGATGGTGAGTGGTCCGATTCCACCAGGAACAGGGGTGATGGCAGATGCCACACGGGATACCGCATTGAAGTCGACATCTCCCACCAGTTTGTCCCCGAGTCGATTGATGCCGACATCGATCACCACAGCCCCCGGCTTGACCATCTCTGGCCCGACAAAATTCGGCTTTCCGATTGCTGCGATCAGGATATCTGCCCGCCGGGTAATCGAAGGCAGATTGCGGCTTCGGCTATGGCAGCAGGTAACCGTCGCATTGGCGAAACGACTGCCGCAGGGACCTTCTTTCTGAACTAGCATCATCGCCAGCGGCTTGCCGACAATGTCACTGCGGCCAATGACGACCACCTCTTTTCCCTCCGTCTCGATTTCTTCTCTGGCCAGCAGTTGCACTACACCGTGCGGGGTGCATGGAAGAAACCTCGGGCGATCCTGACTGATCCGCCCCACGTTTTCTGCTGCGAATGCATCGACATCCTTACGGGGATCAATCGCATCCAAAACCGCGCGGGAATCGATCCCGGCTGGTACGGGTAATTGAACCAGAATTCCATGGATCGACGGGTCCTGATTCCACTGGCTGAGCAGTTCCAGAAGCTGGGAGGTTGTCGTGCTTTCCGGAAGGCGTCGCAGCACACTGACAATCCCAGCGGATTCGCAGGCCTTTTCCTTATTGCGCACGTAGACCTGACTGGCCGGGTCATCACCTACCAATGCCACGGCCAGGCAGGGCCGTTTTCCCGTCATCCCCACCTGCCGCTCCACCTCCTGTCGAATCTCCTCACGAATCGCCTGGGCAATCTTCTTCCCATCGAGAATGCGGATGTCCAAAAGTCGTTTTCCTTATGCTACGATCGGATGCTACGCCACTATCCCAGGAGCCCCTCTTGAGGGCGTCCCAAGTGCGATAGTGGCGCTGCTGGGGCGCCGCTATAGTGAGTATAGACCAACTTGGCCGATCGATCATCTGCCGACGGCAACACCAACTGGACCAAGTTCGCCAAGCGAACCTGTCCATTGCTTATAGACAAGGGAGTGGATAGTCATGTCAGAAGAAAACAAACTGAGTGCGGTGGAAGCCATCAAGGAAACCAGTAGATTTCTCCGCGGCACCATCGGAGAAGAGCTGCAGAATGATTCCGCTTCGTTCGGCAAGGACAATGCACAATTGCTGAAGTTTCACGGCACCTACCAGCAGGATGACCGCGAGCAACGGGTAGCGAGAGACGGGGGGAAAAGCGAAAAAGCCTATAGCTTCATGGTCCGCACCCGGATCCCGGGAGGGGATTTGACAGCCGAACAGTTCCTGGCGCATCTCGATCTTTGCGATGAAATCGGCAACACGACGCTCAAAGTAACGACGCGTCAGGCAATTCAGTTGCACGGGATTGTGAAGGGTGATCTTTGGAAGGCGATCCATCGGATCAACGAGGTGGAATTGAGCACACTTGCGGCCTGCGGTGATGTCAATCGCAACGTCATGTGCTGCCCAGCACCCTATGCCAACGAGATCCACCGTGAGATCCAGAAGGTGGCGCACGAGATCGCCATGCACCTTGCCCCTCGTTCCAAGGCCTATCATGAACTTTGGGTCACCGACCCCCAGACACAGGAAGCATCGCTGGCGGGCGGGAGTGATGAGGAGTTTGAGCCGATTTACGGGAAGACCTATCTCCCTCGGAAATTCAAAATCGGCGTCGGCTTGGCTGACGACAATTGCGTCGACATCTACACCCAAGATCTCGGCTTTATGGCCATCGTCCGCGACCAGAAGATCATCGGATACAACGTGACGGTCGGCGGCGGGATGGGAATGACACCCAGCGCCGCCAAAACTTTTCCGGCGCTTGCAAAACGAATGGCCTTCTGTACCCGTGAGCAGGTGTTGGAGGTGGCCGAAGCGGTGGTCAAAGTTCAGCGGGATCATGGGAATCGGTCGGATCGAAAAGTCGCGCGACTGAAGTACGTCATCGCCGAAAAGGGGGTGGATTGGTTCCGGGAGCAGGTGGAAGCATACTGCGGGTACAAACTGGCGGATTGTCATCCGGACGATGTCACTGGCCACAACGATCACCTCGGCTGGGAGGCTCAGGGCGATGGATTGTGGTTCTACGGACTCAATATCGAAAACGGTAGAGTCTTCGATGGCCCGTCACGGCAATGGAAGTCTGCGATCCGCGAGATCTGCCATCAGTTGCGCCCCAGGCTCAAACTGACCGCTCACCAGAGCATCCTCTTCACCCACCTTCGCGAAGACCAGAAATCGACGCTCGAGTCGATCCTGCGAAAGAATGGCATTCCTTTGTCCGAAGAGATTTCAACCGTTCGACGCTGGTCGATTGCCTGCGTCGCGCTACCTACCTGTGGACTTGCCATCACCGAAAGCGAGCGGGTGCTTCCGGAGGTGATCGATCAACTGGAGCCGCTTCTCGAATCACTTGGTCTGGAAGAAGATGCCTTTACCGTCCGGATGACCGGTTGTCCAAACGGCTGTGCACGCCCATTCGATGCCGAAGTGGGGCTGGTGGGAAGAGCCAAAGGAAAGTACACGCTTTATCTCGGCGGATCGCGTTTGGGCAACCGACTCGGATTCATCCACCGCGATATGGTTCCCCTGGAAGACATCTCCAAGGTCCTCCAACCGTTGCTCTCCAAGTTCTCCCAGATGCGACAACCTGGCGAGGGATTCGGGGATTTCTGCACTCGCGTGGGCAATTCCTCGCTGATGGAGTGGAACGAACCACCAGCCGTCACCTGATCGCGTTTGTCGGTCCTGAGGCTATCGCATGCTCGGGATCCGCTTGCATAGGCTTCCATGGCCAAAGCGTGGCGATCGCTAAGGCGATTGCCACCCCTCCGAAGACATCCGAAGGGTAGTGTGCACCGGCCACCACCCGCTGCAGGCAGGCCAGCGCAGCCCAAAGGGCGAACAGCAGCCTTCCCTTTGGATAGACGGCAGACATTCCCACAGCCAGCGCGGCAACGGTGGCCGAGTGACCCGATGGGAAACTGCGAAGCCTAGCCTTCCAGCCTCCCTCGGGAAGCTTGACTCCCCACCCCGCTTGGGAAACCAGCCCAGGGAATTCTTCCAGCGCGTAGGGCCGCACTCTGGGAAAAAGCCCCTTGCTGACGTTGGCAACCACCCCAGTGACCAGGGTCAGCAGCAAGACCCAACCGAGCGCCCTGCGTCGACAGGCATCGAGATAAATCAGCGTTCCCAGCATCAACAGTGTCGTCAGCCCCTGGGCCAGAAACTCAGAGAGCATGATCACCTTGTCGATATCCCCGGGGAGATCCAGGGTCCTAAGTCGGTTCGACCAATCGACGTCGAACGGAGCGACCATCCAAGCCAAAAGCAGGCCCAAGCTCATCCCGGTGGCCAGCGCGATTCGCTTCCTACGAAAGTCTTTCACAGTCCCTCCCTGGTCTGATGGGAAACGATGATGGCTACCTTCAGGTCAGAATCGCCTCGATGGGCTGGCCACGGGTTGCCGGCACGGGGCGACCGACCGCGTCGTGCAGGATCGTTTCGGGCCCGATTCCAAGACAGTGGTAGATCGTTGCATGAAGGTCCTGGGGTTCCACGCGTCCCTCCAGGGGAAAGCCGCCCTGCCGGTCCGATCTTCCATGCACCACCCCACCTCGCACACCGCCACCGGCCAGCGCTGCAGAAAAGACGTGGCCCCAATGATCGCGGCCACCACCTGGATTGATTCTGGGGGAACGCCCGAACTCCCCCATCCAGACAACCAGAGTTTCGTCTAGTAGACCTCTCTGCCCGAGATCCTCCAGCAGCGCAGAGTAAGCCAAGTCCATCGGAGGCATCAGAGCCTCCTTCAGTCGCTTGCTGTTGTTGGCATGGGTATCCCAGGCAGGGGCTACATCGGGATCGTCTGCTCCTCGCGTCCAGTTCACCTGCACCAAAGAAACTCCTGCCTCAATCAATCGCCTTGCCAAAAGAACGCTTTGCCCAAAACGATTCCTTCCGTAACGATCGCGGACCGAGTCAGCTTCCTGATCCAATGCGAAGGCATTCTTCGCCTTCCCTCCCTGCAGAAGGTTGGCTGCTTGGTGCTGCAGATTGCTCCACCGTGATCTCGCTGCTTCCATCGGTCCCGCATTCAAAGCCTGATTCATCTGATCCAGAAGCGACCGACGTGCCGCCATCCGTTCCAGCGGCACATCCGCTCGAAGCGATACATCGGCGATTTGGAAATCGGATGCATTGGGATCACAAGTCAGAAGCCAAGGATCCGCATGGGATCCCAACCAGCCAGCATCCTGACCTGGCCAAACGATGCGTCCTGTATTCCAAATCTCCTCCGGTAATCGGATCGCCCCGGGCAGATCGGTCTGATCCCCTCGCAGATGGCGAACGGTTGCAGCAAGAGTAGGCCAATGATTGGGCGCACCTGGCAGTGCATTCTCCATGTTCGTCGGTGCATGCGGAACGCCGGTGAGCATCCAGTATCCACTGGAGGAATGCGCGTTATCGTCCGTCGCCATGGCTCGCAGAACAGCGATCGATTCGGTCAACCTAGCGGTGCGCGGCATCCATTGGCCAACCCTCAGCCCGGGAGTGGCCGTAGCAATGCTCGGCTCTTCCCCTCGAATCTCCAATGGTGCGTCCGGCTTGGGGTCCCAAGTCTCGTGCTGCGGAGGCCCACCCAAGAGAAAAAGAACAATGCAGTGCTTCGCGCGGCCGAAGGAACCCGATGCAACAGCAGACCGGCATTGAGCCTCCCAGAGCATCGGAAGACTAACCCCCAAGGATCCGATTCCACCGATCTGAAGCCATTGGCGTCGCGTCTGTCGATCGCAGAGCTTCACTCCGCGGTCCGATAGTGTCCACATCCGCCATCTCCCACACGGATCCTACCCTAAAATCACCCAACTCCACCTATCGTACCTTATCCTCCTCACGCCTGCACCGGCGAAAATCTCCACGGGGAGTTCCTACGGTTAGCCACCTGAAAAAAATGGATCCTAAAAGCGGTCACAAAAGGCAAGCCGATCTAAGGGTCTTGTGAATTCCTGTCATGGTTGTACGGTCTCTCCTGCCTCCTGGGCGCGTTGCAGAAAACGATCGTTAAAACATCGCTCGGCGACCGCCTTGGCCCCATCGATCAATTCGAGAGAGACCAGTTGGTCCCGTAGGGTTTGCCACCGAGAGAGCGTCATCTGTCCGATCCGATCTCTAGAAAATCCCTCTGGGATGCAGAGGGCCTTTAGCTTTTCGACACCATAAGCGAGCGCTTCAGCAGTCATCTTCTCGTTCTGCTTCAAAATGTACGCGTTCGTCTCTTGTGGTGATTCGAGGTACTTCTGCCACCCTTCGATACTGGCAACCACCATCTTCTGCACCAGCTCGGGATTGCGCTGCACATACTCTTCGGTTGCCACCAGACAACATGCGTAGGGGTTGTATCCGATCTCGGAAAGCATCAGATTCCGCACCTTCACTCCCTGCTGCTCGGCCAGCAGCGGCTCACTAAAACTGTAGGCCTGCTGGGCAACCCCGGGTCCGGAGACAAGCTCGGCCACCGTCCCATAGTAGGGAACGATTTGCACGGAAGAATCCAGCAGCGATTTGCTCTTAAGGAATGGCACATAGGGCCTTCCAGAATCAATCTGAAGCTTGACGTTCTTCAGTGTCTGAAAGCTGGTGATATCTGAGTCCTCGCGCACCATGATGCAGCGAGGCCCATCCTGCAGCGGCGCCATCAGTGCCACCATCGACGAATCCGCCGATCGAGCCATGAGGACATCGTCTGCATTTCCGATGCCAAACTGAGCTCGCCCCAGTTCGAGTTCGGGAGCCACCGAAACGCCTTTGCCTCCCGGCACTATCTCCACATCGATGCCATGACTCTTATAGATCCCGTGCACCAGCGCCGCATAGAATCCGCCATGCTCTGCCTCGGGGTACCAATTGAGTACCAGCTTAATCCTCGGGTTTGCAGGAGCTTCTTTCGAAGCGGGACCGCTGGTGGATTGCTCAGCAGAACAACCGATCAGCAGCATCAAAAGTCCAATACCGATCAGAATCCGGTGGTACGACTTCATCTCGCATCCTTCCGCCATCAGGGCTCGTACGATTCCAGATTCACCGCCATAGTCCAGCGTCGAAAAACGGTGCGACCTAGCAGGTGAACGATAAGAAAAAAAGCGATCCCCAGAAGGGTGCTCGACACAAGAGCTGCAAACAGGTGGGCAGTCCGTTGCTGACTTTGCCACTGCGTCATCAACGACCCCAACCCATCATAGCTTGTGGCGTTGCCGACAAAGAACTCTCCGATGATCGCACCGATGACAGCCAATCCTGATGAGATTCGCATCCCTACCAGAAGATGCGGAATCGCGGCAGGAATCCGTAGCTTTGCCAGGGTTTGCCAGCGGGACGCCTCGTGCATTCGAAACAGGTCGATCCAATTGCGATCAATGGAAAGCAGCCCTGCGGTGACATTGGCGATGATGGGAAACACGCTGATGATCGTTGCGATGATCACGATCGTCCTCATATTGTTTCCGGACCAGATGATCAGCAAGGGTGCGATCGCGACAATCGGAACAGTCTGTAGGAAGATGACATAGGGATAAATCGAAAGCCTCAGCCAACGGAATTGACTGAATAGAATCGCCAGAATCGATCCTAGGACCACGCTGGAAACCAGACCCAGTCCGGCTGCCGCCCCTGTCGCCAGCATCCCCTGAACCAATACCGACTCCTTCTCGGTCGCCGCTTTCCAAACGGCCGCCGGTGCCGGGAGCACGATGGGTTTCAGCTTCCAGAAATCGACGGTCCACTGCCAAAGCCCGACCACCAGAAGGAACACGATGATCGGCGGCAAAGCCGATCGAATCCAGCGTCTCGCTATGAGGGAGGTAGTGTTATCCGTTCCTCGAAAATCTCTCATGCAAGCGACTCCAACGCCGACGATACCACTCCATAACAGTGAGAAAACTCCGGAGTGGCGCGCAGTCGATGCTCCCTGGGAAACGGTAGAGGATTCACCCATTGCTGGAAGATTCTGCCCTGGTGCATGATGGCGATCTGATGGCTGAGAAAGATCGCTTCGGAAATATTGTGTGTCACGAAAAGAATCGTCCTGGGGCGATGGCTCCAAAGCTGCAGCAGCAACTCGTTGAGCCGATTTCGGAGGATGTCGTCGAGCGCTGCAAATGGTTCATCGAGCAAAAGGATATCCGGATCGTTCATCAGGGCTCGCGCCAACGCAACCCGCATCTTCATCCCACCGGATAGCTGGCGCGGCAGTTTCTGATGCTCCTTCGCCTCCAGCCCCACCTCTTCCAGTCGTGCAGATGCCAGTCGTCTGGCCTCTCCCCCCCCAACTCCTGTTAGCCCCCTGTCCAGCTCGGAAGGTAGGAGGACATTTTCGATCGCCGATCTCCAGGGCAGCAAGGTTGCCTCCTGAAAAACGAAAGACATCCTCGGCCTTGAATCGATCACCGATTGCCCCGAATGGCCCTGGCCCTTATTCCTGACAGGAGAAATACTTACTCGTCCAGCAGTCGGCTTTTGAAGCCCAGCAACGCACCGCAACAAGGTGCTTTTCCCACAGCCGCTTCGGCCGAGCAGCACGACGATCTGCCCTGCAGGAAATCTGCAGTTCAGGCGGTCCAGTACGGGAGCATGTGCCGAGAAACGCACTTCCAGATCCGAGCACTCAATCTCCAAGGGAGCCGCTGTATCCAAGGCGTCTTCCATTTGGTGATGGCTCCAGTAATCCCCATCCTGCCTCAGATGTACCCAGCCGATCGAGTCGATAGAGTGCTATCGGCAGATCCAAGTGCAATCGGCGGCGGCCTTCGCGTGCGATCCAATGGCGACTCTGGAATTTTAGTCATCCGACAAGCTCTACTGCAGAGCGATAGCCTGCTGCAGCGGCTGCAGGACGTTTTCGACGATGTAATCGTCAAGAATCCTGCGTCCCAGCACCCCCAGGCGATCGAATTCGGCTTCAAAGCTTTCTCCAGATTGAAGGCTGTCTATTCTTCGCAAAGCGAAATAGACGCTCAGCTGCTCGTCCGGATAGTCCCGACTTCGGATATGGCTTGGCGTACTCCGGGTTTCGAAGCTGATGCGGCACTGAGTTCGCAGCTCCGGATCCAGCGAGATCTGAATGCTTGGTTCGTACCCCATGCACTGGGCCCCAGGAATATCTGCCAGTGCCTGCAGAGCATCGGGAAGCCCCAGTGTCTGAATCAGCAACTGGTTGTGATTGCCACGGTAGGTGTAGTCAAAGCCGAAAACGAGATTCAAACTTTCGCAGTCCAGATGACTGACAGCCAAGGAATAAGGAAGCACCGACAGCACCTGTCGATGCTGAGTAATCGCCTCATCGATATCCGATGGATTGACCATCCCGCTGCTGATTCGCCTGGCGTCGAGGCTGACCCAGCGATACGACCGAAGCTCCTTGTCTTCCTCCAGAAAGGTTTCCTTTTCTCGAGTCACCAAGGTGCGCATCTTAGGGTAGCGACGCTGCACCTGTTCAAAGAAATGGGTCGCTGCGTCGCGCTGTTGGGGAAGGTCGAGAGCCGTCTGCAACTGCATGTTGATGTAGAAGTCGTCAGCCAATTCGGCATAGTCGGTCATGAACAATCGCTTTCTAGGCTCGAACTGTTGGCTTTTGACTTGGAACTTGCAGTCGGACGGTCCACAAGTCTAGTCATCGGTAAAAAAACTGTCAAAGTAACATACAATGCTCCGTTGCACTTGCGCCGATGGAAACGCAGAGAAGCCTCCAATCCCGGAAGGACCTACCGATGCGATCTGGCTGCCATTCGGCTCATTCGCTCGCATGGACCCAAGTGGAGTATCGAGACTGGGTGGTTGCAGGCGGCTGGTCCAGCAAGGGTCTGGCTCAAGTTCGCCTTGTTCGATCCCAGTCCCCAGAGGGGATCGATCTCACCCTGCTGCCAAGTTGCTGGACCCGAGAAAAGTTGTGGCGCTATGCGATTGATCGGTTTTTCGCGTCGGGGGATTTCGGTATTCCCTGGGACGAACTCGATCCGACCGGATGGACACTCTTCCAGACTTCGATCCGCCGCGTCTGCTTTCACATCAAACCTGGAAGCAAATGGACCTACCAGCAGTTGGCAACGCACGCAGGCTACCCTAAGGCTGCTAGAGCGGCAGGCAGGGCTATGGCAACCAACCCAATCCCTTTGGTCATTCCATGCCATCGCGTGGTGGGTGCGGGGAGCGCCCTGACCGGTTACTCAGCAGGCGATGGAATTCCCACCAAGATGTGGCTTCTGGATCATGAACAACGGCTAGATCGAGCTCGACTTTCATGACCGACTGGCACCAAAGCAACACTCCACTCTTTTTGAGATTGCAAAAGCCTACCGGGGAATCGCTCCAGCCTTCCCCATCATGGGTTGGGTTCTGCCTGGAGATGCTTTGACAGGAACTCGATCGCAGAGTTTCGGCCTTTCGGATGGAGAAAGGTGACCAAGTGCCCTTGGCCTTCGATCGGAATCAATTGGCATTCCACCCCAACTTCCTTGGCCCGCTTCTGGAATCGAACCGACGCATCGAATGGGACCAAAAGATCTTTGGTGCCGTGAAATAATAAGGCCGGTGGGCAGTTGGCATTCAGCCGGTAGATCGGAGAAGCGTTTTTGTAAACCTCCGGCAGCTCTTTCCGCGATCCCCCAAAGACCATCGCAAGGACATTGCTTTGCTCGGGGATGTAAGTCAAATCACTTGGAGCCCCACCTGCAACCAAACAGCGGATCTTGACCGGGTGCGTCTCGGGAGAATCGGTGGCGAGCATCGCCGCCAGCTGCCCACCGGCCGAGTAACCCCACAGCCCCACCCGTTCACAATCGACCGACCAATCGCTGGCCCGCTGTGCGGCCCAGGCCAAAGCTTTGCGACAGTCCTCCAGTTGCGCTGGATAGCGATGGTCGGGAGCGAGTCGGTAATTGATCGCCAGCACCGCCATGCCGTTTCTTGCCAGCTCCTTGGCATGATCGAGCACATTCCATTTGTCGCCCGAGATCCAGCCTCCTCCGTGGATCATCACCACCAGTGGTACCACCTTCTCCCCGGATGGCCGGTAGAAGTCGGCCGCCACTTCCTCATCCGCAACTTCATGAAAAACAAGGTCCTTCTGCACTTGCAGTTTGCTGCGAGGAACAGCAGCAGAGCTTGTCTTCTCCTCGTTGGAATCCGGCGCGACCTTCCCGCCAGCCGATGGCCCCACCTTCCCAGAGGCTTCTTGCGCGCCAACAGAGCGAAACACCGGTGCCTGCCCCCCGACGGTAAGCACCAAGACGACAAGAGGCCAGAGGCGAAGGGTTCGAGTCATACCGGAGGAGAGCAACATATCTGCAGGTTACCGATCGAAGACGAAGTGATGGTCTGAGCAACCAAATACTTCGTTAGTATAGCGATCGACCAAACGAGCTCCGCCAGTCCACAAGCCCCTATCTGCGGCAGCGCGGTTTTGGACCGCCAGGCCGAGCGAAGGGCAATGGGACCGATCGGCTGGAGAAAAGAGGCCAGCCCCGCTTTACGGATTCGATGCGGGTGGTTCGATCGCGCGGACTCCTTGAATCCTTCCCTGAGGCACCAAGCCATCCAGATCCACTGGAGCATCCAGAGTGTGCCCCCCGACATTTCCGGCGCGATCGACCGCTTCGACGCGCAGGTAGACGCTGGGTGGCATCGATGGATCACCGCGAAGGAGGAAACTATCTCTGACCGGCTGATCGGCGGAGACCGTCACCCAAGGTCCTTCGGCGGTTGGTCCCATCAAAATCTTGATCGGAAGATCGGTCAGGTACTCGTCCTCTGCCTTGTAGCGGAGCACCAAGGCTCCCGTTTCATCTCCAGTACCGAATTGAGCAGACAGAAAGCGTACCGTTGGCCGAGTGGTATCAACCTGGATCCAGACATCAGCCGAATCGCCTGGGGCAGGGCGTCGTGTCGCCAGACCATGCCCTCCTACCACAACCATTCGGAAGCCGAACAGCCCTTCTTCCAGAACCCGGATCTCCATCGGGCTTTTCTTGTCGGGGTCCTCACCCCATTTCTCCCATGTCGCCCCCTGATCCAGCGTCCCCCACAATTCCACCGTGGCGACACCCACGGCGGCATGGGCGCGGAGATCATAGTCGACTTCAAAGGCGCGCGATGCCACATGGTAGGCGCGATCGGAAAGCACCCGTGAACTGGGGCGATTGGCAACTCCCTTCGCCCCCTCCGGACTTGGCATGGAGGAAGCATTCCCGGGGGTAGACCAAGGAGTCGCCGTGGCGATTCCTTGCGGATTCAACTGGGCTTCATTTGCCGGCGCAAACTCAACCATCTCCTTGAAGACAAAGCGTCCCTCGGGAGTCCTCTCCGTCGGGGCAAAGACTTTGGATGAGTCACCAGCGGGGGAAGGTGGAGTTGCATCCAGGCGAAACATCGATGGACCAAAAGGGGATACGGAGCCGGTCGTGGGTGCCCCGACTGGCCCTGGAACCACCGCAGGGGGAAATCCAGATGAAGGAGTTCCTGCGACCGCAACTTCCGATTCGGAGATTGGAAGGGCAGGGAACGTTATCGCAGCGGCAGCTTCACTTGATTCCTTCGCCTGCACCTGAGGTAGCAACGCGTCGGCTGCTGTTGGCCCGGACGCGACCTCAGCAGGGCTGCGCCGCATCAATGCTCCCGTCGCTTCGGCACGTTTGGATGAATCAGCTCCCCAGGAAAGTCCATCGCGAGGATCGGTCAGTCCGTTTGCGGGCCGCTGTACCACGCGGGTTCGCTGACTTGCCAGAATCCAAGGGCTACCTCCGGCGGCTGTCCTGGGCAACTGCGGGTAACGAAGCACCTCCAAGAGATTTCCTGCCAAGTCGCGCGCGGTCAACCTTACCCAAATCGACCGCGACTGCGCGGGGATATCCCATTTAGCTTCTCCCTGCCATAGGTTGCCTGATTCCCCAGAAGGCCCTTCGATCGGAACCGAAATCCAGGCGTCCTCAGGTGCCAGCCGGTATTCCAGCCTTACCGAATCGCAATCGAGATTGGGGTCTTCCACGGAAAGGTCGGCTACCATCCTCCCCTGAGAATCGGTATCCAGAAGGACTCGCCCTCGTGGCAACTGGGTATCGACGACCACCTCCATCGTCGCCAATGGCCTCTTGGCGGAATCTTCCGCCGCACGAACACGGAACAGGAACTCCCCGTCCCCGGGGGCTCGGTACTGAAATGCATGGCGATCTCGCGCCGATTCGTCAACGAACCCCCAAGATTTTCCTTGGTCGGTGGAAACTTCCAACCGAAACACCTCTCCGGCGCGCGTCGCATCCGCAACACGAAACGGCAGAGTGAACGAAGAAGTTCGGCAGTAATAGCTGGCGGGCTCCGGTTCCTCGACAGCCCACAGCAGAGCGCCGGGCTGCAGCGCTAGAAACAAGCTAGCCCAAGCCCGCCTAAATCGGGATGGATCGGATCCGGCCAACACGTCTTGAAACATGACCACTTCCTTCCGGTGCGACGATCGGCTGGGTAGGCGACTACTACCAAAGGCGATCCGCGTCGCTCCTCGATCCCGGTCGCCGCCGCCCCCACCCTGCGTTGCAAGTGTGCCCCAGGATTACCGCCGAAGAATCAAGTCGAAGTTGATGGATTGGCATTTTGTCGGAAAAGAGGGGCGTTAAAATCGGTGCGACCTCACCGGGATCCTGGCCGCTTGCTGGACAGAGGCCCACCGAGTGACTCGGTGCGACCATGGACCTGATAATTCAGTTCCATGTAGCGCCTCCGTGAGTTCAACGTTTGCCGCAGGGGTGTGACGGTGGAGTGGGGGCGTTCCTGATTTTGAGGATTCCATGATCCCAGAAGCTGCTTGCCGATATCGTTATGACATCATCGTGGTCGGTGCTGGCCATGCCGGCACAGAAGCCGCCGCTGCCGCCGCTCGCGCTGGAGCCCGCGTCGCCCTCCTGACGTCGAACCTGGACACCGTGGGGCAGATGAGCTGCAATCCAGCGATTGGGGGTGTCGCTAAGGGACAGATTGTCCGTGAGATCGACGCCTGCGGCGGATTGATGGGCGAAACGATCGATGCTACTGGACTGCAGTACCGGATGCTGAATCTCAGCAAAGGTCCGGCGATGCACAGCCCCCGTGCTCAAGCCGACAAACGTCGCTATCAGATCGACATCAAGCATCGGATCGAGCGATGCACTGGCATCGATCTTCGGCAGGAGCTGGTCGAGGGCCTTTGGGTGGAACATCTGGAACAAGGGCCGACCGTGCGCGGAGTTCAAGTCCGCGGCGACGCCATCTACCAGGCGGATGCCGTCATTCTGACCACCGGCACGTTTTTACAAGCCGTGATGCACACAGGGGAAGCAAAGACCGCAGGAGGAAGAGCAGGGGAGGGGACCACAGCAGGGATTAGTCAGTCGCTGAGGTCGCTGGGATTTCGCGTCGAACGGTTCAAGACCGGTACGCCTCCACGACTCAATGCTCGTACCATCGACTATGATCAGGCGACCATCCAGCCAGGTGACTCCGACCCCAAACCCTTCTCCTTCCTCAACGACTCGATCGATCGCGAGCAGCTCCCCTGCTGGATCACCCACACAAATCCAGATGTCCACGACCTGATTCGCCAGAATCTGCACCGTGCCCCGATGTACACAGGGCAGATTCAGTCGCGAGGCCCCCGATACTGCCCGTCCATCGAAGACAAGGTGGTTCGCTTTGCCGACAAGGAAACACACCAGCTGTTTCTGGAACCAGAGGGTTACGAAACGCTGGAAGTCTACGTCAACGGCATCTCCACCAGCCTGCCACGCGACGTACAGGATCGAGTTTTTCGGATGATCCCGGCTCTCGCCAAAGCCACCATTCTTCGCTATGGCTATGCCGTCGAATATGACTACTGCCCGCCAGATCAGCTTTTCCCCTGGCTGGAGACAAAAGCGGTCCACGGTCTCTACTTCGCCGGACAGATCAATGGCACAACCGGCTATGAAGAAGCTGCGGCGCAGGGACTGGTAGCCGGTGCCAGCGCTGCTATTCGACTGCGAGGGGGAGAAGGGCTGGTGTTTGGACGGGATGAAGCCTACATCGGTGTCCTTATCGACGACCTAGTGACCCGCAGTGTCGATGAACCCTATCGCATGTTCACCAGCCGTGCCGAACATCGGATGCTGCTGCGTCACGATAACGCCGACCGCCGCTTGACTCCCATAGCCCAAAAACATGGGCTGATTTCCTCTGAACGCTGGGAGCGCCTGCAGCAAAAATTGGAGCGGGTGGGAAAAGCCGAGCGGCAGTTGGCCGGCCTGCGAGTCGGAGACATCCCAGCCGACAAGTATCTGAAACGCCCGGAGGTTCTCTGGAGCGATCTGGTTGGGTTGTTTCCGCAACTTGCCGACGTCCCGCTGGAGGTTGCCGAGCAGGTCGAGAGGGATTGCAAATATTCGGGCTACGTTTCCCGGCAACAGATCCAGATCGATCGACAGCATCGCATGATGGAAAAACGCATCCCCGTCGATATGGACTACTCCTCCATCACCAGCCTCCGCAACGAAGCTCGTCAGAAGTTCCAGCAGATTCGCCCTAGAAATCTGGATCAGGCTAGCCGAATCAGCGGGATTACGCCCGCCGACATCGCCTTGGTACTGGCCTATGTGGAACACCGGGCCGTCGGGAAAAGAAGCAGCCGAGACGATGCATCTGCTGCGACTGCTCCACCCCCGCACCACCAGTCCTCTTCAGAGGATTTGTAAAAAACAGTTGGTGAACCCAGTTGCACAGTTGCCGGTCAATGCTACAGTAGCCAAGACTTCGACGGGTTGTTTCAGCCCGTCCATCCATGAGGGCGTAGCTCAGTCGGTAGAGCAACGGACTTTTAATCCGTGGGTCGAGGGTTCGAGTCCCTCCGCCCTCATTTTTTCTTGAATCGCGGGACCGAATCCTGAGCGACCCAAAGGTCTGCTCTAGATATTGGCCTGATTTTTCGGCAATTCTTGTTGCCGTCCATGGCTGATAGTGCTGGGTGTTAGTTTGTGACGCCTGCGTTATCCCTAGCGTTTCTTCCTGTTGCTCCAAGAATGCCTGCCGTATCTCCTGTGCCAGATACACCGCCGGCACCCAACGGATCGGCCGGAAAACAAAGCCTCCTGTTGTGTCGATCGTACCTGCGATTCCGATTTTCCGGATAGGAGCAGGATGGGTTGGGCGAGGCATTGATGACCCCGTAGGCCCGATCGTTCGGGACCACCAAGGAACCGCAGCCATGACACGTTTCGGTCTATGCAAGAGTCTCCTGGCGATGGGGATCTGGAGCATCCCCTGCCAACAGCTGCCAGCTCAAGGTAGACAGGAAATCCTGGAACGGTCAGAAACGCCAAGCCGCAACCCTCAGGGGCAGCTTCCCGGATCCCCCTGGGCGCACCGCGCCAGTCCCTCGCCGCCATCGGCCAAGTTGCCTCGTTCAGCCAATAGCTCTCCCCCCATCGCGCAGCCACCGACCGACGGAGGACTGCGATTGGAACCCCAGAGCATCGGACCGAGCCCAAACGGGTGGCGACCTTACGAACCAGGCAAGCCCTCGGAAGGCCGAGTCGAAGAGCTGCCATCGCCCAAGACGGCAGCCGAGTTCCTTCGCAGTAAGGGGCTTTCGACGCGATATCTTTCGGCAAGCCCTACACCTTCAGCTGACGACTCATGGAATCGTCTACCTTCCAAAGGCCAAGCCCTGGAACCGTGGGAACGGCTTGGTACCGGATCCAGCGATCTGGACGACCGCCAGGTTCCTCTGGGCACGCTGGTTTCTCGAGGCCAGCAGGGGATACCCGAAACAGCTTTCTCAGAAAACCCGCTCCGGCTTCCCACGGAAACAGCCGCCAGCAACCGACTACGCAACATCGATCTTCCATCAAACAGCGGGAGGACAAGTGAGCGGGTCTCCAAACTTCCGGAGATCGTGATCGACAGTCCCAGCAGCCAAACAGGGAGTTCTCCAGTCCAAGCCAAGGAGGGTGCCTCAAGCCTCCAGCAGACGCTACCCCGCTGGTCTAAAGCAATCCTGCAGGTTCGAAAAGATCTCGACGCAGGACAGATCGATCGAGCCAGGAAAGCGACCGAGTGGATTTTGACGCATGTGGTTGCGGAGGCAGACCGGGAGGCCGAAGAAGCACGACGCTCCGAGTCATGGCGGCGAGGAATGGCCGGACTTAAGAGCTTGGCGGACAAGGAGCCGAGCGATCTCCCGGAAGGAGAATACGATCGACGTTTGATTGAAGCAGCGGAAGCGATTCTCACCGCTACGGAAGGGCTGTCCGATGCCCCGATGGCGATGGGGCTTTACGCCGACTGCTGGGAATCGACCGCGCGACGTATGACCAAGACACCGGGAGAAAACCCCCGCTTCTCGCTGGACTGTGCTGCAGTCTTTCGGGAAGTCGCCCAATTGCTACAGACTTCTTCGGGAATAACGCCCTCCGGGACCTGACGGTTTTCCAGATCGGCTCCAGCACTTCAGCACGCTGGAACTGCAACCACACCCCTTTCGCTAATTCCCACGCCTGCCTTTGGGAAGTACATTAAGGGCACAGAAATTGGGGATCCAGGATTGGGGCTGTGCTGAAGAGGATGCACCTGCGATGGTCAATCATTTGGGTCGGATCGTGTGCATAGCGTGGATGCTGTGGATCGCCTGGGTCAATCCCCTGCTGGCTCAGGAATCTCCCGCGGCGAAATTAGCACCCTACCCGTTGGATGCGGTCGCTGACGAATCGACCATTTGGATTGTCGATCGAAACCTTCCGGGAGTCTGGAAGTCGGTCGATGGGCAACTGGAGATTGCCATCCAGGGCTCGAAACAGTTCCGACAACCGCTCAACGCGCCGCGTTGCATTGCCCTCGGCCCTGATGGCCAGTTGTTCGTCGGCGACTCGGCCACCCGCGACGTCTACCGAATCAGCGGCGAAGGAAAGCCAGAGCCTTTAACTGGGGGAGCCATCGGGATCCCCAACGATCTTGCTTTCGGTCCCGATGGGACATTGTACGTCGCTGATTTGGAGACTCGGTTTCTCTGGAAGCTTCCACAGGGAGGCACCGCCGAAAAATTTCTGGATTGCAACCCGCGAGGGGTCAGCAGTGATTCCAATGGCAACCTCTGGATCGTCTCCCAGGGAAAAGATCAGTTGCTCAAGGCAACTCCTGACGGGAAGCTGGAAGTCGTCAACTCCGGTCGCCCCTTCTCGTTCCCAAGCCAAGTCGCTGTCGATCCGCTAGGAAATGCCTTTGTCGCTGACGGTTACGGAAAGGCGATTTGGAAAATCTCTGTCGGCAGTGCCCCCGACAAAGCCATCGACGGCCAGGGGCTAGACCACCCTGTAGCCGTTTTTTGGAAAGGGGATCGCCTGGGGATTGTTGATCCGAGAGCGGCTAAGGTATGGGGAGTCACCCCAGATGGAACACTGGAAAGCTGGATCCAGTTTTCTTCCCCCTGAACTCGGGAATTCTCCCAGGATGGAGCTGTTGTCGTAGACGGTTCAACGCAGGAAACCCTTGGGAACAAGCGATGGGGATCCAAGGGGAGTGGACAGAATGACGAAAGCTAAGAAGATGAATCGCCTGAGCTTTGCCTGGAGGTTGTCTCCAGGGCTCGCGATGGAGCGACAGACGATGGTTGTTCATGGCAAACGTTGAAGATTCGGAGAGCAGCCGCCTGAATCGCCCAAACTGGGGGTTCGCGGGCGAGGCCTTCAAGTACACCAGCATGATTGCAATCGTGGTGGTGGCGGGCATGCTCTTCAAGAAAAAGCTGGGTGGAATCACCTGGGGGCAGATCTGGGAGGGAATCCAGCGGATCCCTCCGTGGCAGATCGCCCTGGCGGTGCTGGTGACCTGCATCAACTTTGTGGTGCTTACCGGGTATGACTGGATTTCGGTCACGTATCTGAAAAAGAAACTGTCGATCTCCAAGATCATGCAGGGCGCGGTGATGGGCTATGCGCTCAGCAATGTCTTCGGATGGATCTTGGGTGGAACAGCGATCCGCTTTCGACTGTATACCAACTGGGGATTTCGTTTTTCCGAAGTGGTCGCCTTTGTTTCGATTCTTTCGGTCACTTTCTGGCTGGGGATGTTTTTACTTGCCGGGATCTCCTTTGCGATGCTTCCCGTGCAGCTGCCCACGGCCTACGAAGACGCTATGCCATTTCCGCTGCACACCCTGGGATACCTTTTTCTGGTCTGTGTGGGAATCTACGTACTCGCGACGATCTTCATCCGTAGGCCGATCCGTATTGGTAAGCAGACGTTTGTTCTTCCCCCCTTCAAGATGTCCCTGGTGCAACTGTTGGTCTCGGCCGCAGATTTCGTGCTTGCATCCCTAGTGCTCTATCTCCTGCTTCCTTCGGGAGTCGTCAACTACAGCACCGTACTGGTCAGCTACTTGGCGGCCATGATCGTCGTCGTCTTCCTTCATGTGCCGGGCGGACTGGGAGTCCTGGAGACGGTTGTCCTATCGATGCTGGCATCCAGCGATCATGCCGATGGTGAACCGGTCAAAGTCGCGGTGACCAGCGCCCTGCTGGTGTATCGCGTCATCTACTATCTGATTCCGGCCGCGGTTGCTGGGGTGATGTTCATCTCGCATGAAATCAGACACAAAAAGGAACTGGCGGAAGATGCACTGGGTGCACCTCGGGAAATGGACCCGGAGATCTAACTCAACCTCGCCACCCCAGCGAGACGACTCGTAAGTCGCCAACAGCCCCACCCATGGAAGCGACCCCGGTTGCCATCAACACGAAGTATTCAGGAAGACGGGAATATGGCCAAATCGAAGCAGCAGCTTCCTAAGCGGAGCGAGGTGGCATCGAGCGATTGCTGGGACCTCAGCAGTCTGTACGCAGACGAATCGCAATGGGAACTGGATCTGGCGAAGTTGGAACGATCCATCCAGCGGTTTTCCAACTACCGAGGGAAGCTCAAAGAGTCGCCTTCGCAATTGGCCGCCTGCCTGGACCATGACCAAAGGGTGGATCGTCTGGCAGATCGCTTAGGAGCCTACGCGGCGCTACGAGCATCGGAGGACCAGGGGGACGACGCAGCCCAGCGGCTGAAAGGACGGTTTCGGGCGGTGGCGGTGTCAGCCGGCGAAGCGGCCAGTTTCATTCAGCCGGAAATCCTGAAGATCCCAGCTACCACGCTCAAACAATGGCTAAAGCACCCCAAGCTGCGTCCCTACCGTTTGATGCTGCAGAGAATCCTGCGAACCAAGAAACACACCTTGTCGCAGAAGGAAGAGCAACTGATGGCGATGCAGGGGCAGGTTGCGGCCACGGCCTCCCTCACCTTCCGCCAATTGCATGACGCAGACATGAAATTCGGCACGCTCCGCGACGAACGGGGCAAGGAAAGAGAATTGTCGCATGCGACCTTCATTTCCTTCCTCTACAGTCCTGATCGCGAAGTGCGCAAGCAGGCATTTCACACCTACTACGATCAGATCGACCGCCTGCAGAACACACTCGCCTCGACACTCGCCGGCAGCCTCCACGGCGACATCTTTCGAGCTCGTGCCAGGCGATTCCCCAGCGCCTTGGAGGCATCGCTCTTTCCGGATCAGGTACCGATCTCCGTCTATCGAAACCTGATCTCCACCGTGAGGGCTCACCTCCCCTCGGTCCATCGTTACTTCGATCTTCGAAGACGGCTGATGGGTCTCAAGCAGATCCATTTTTACGACACCTATGTCCCGGTGGTCGAAGCTGCCAAGAAGAAGACATCCTGGGACCAAGCCGTCTCCATGATCCTGAAAGCTCTGCAACCGCTCGGAGCCGACTATGGTGAACGGCTTGCAAAAGGGTTGCAGTCAGGATGGTGCGATCGCTACCCGAACGCAGGGAAGCAAAGCGGGGCGTTCAGCTATGGAGTCTACGACGCCAATCCCTATATCCTGATGAACTACAAGGAAGATGTCTTTGATGACATCTTCACGCTGGCTCACGAAGCCGGCCATTCGATGCACAGCCACTATTCCGCAAAGGCGCAGCCCTACACCTACTTCTCCTATCGTATTTTTGTCGCTGAAGTGGCCAGCACCGTGAATGAACAATTGCTTTCGCACCACTTGCAGCAGCATGCAACCAATCGGCTGGAGCGGGCCTACCTGATCAATCACGACTTGGACAGCATCCGTGCCACCATCGTACGTCAGACGATGTTTGCCGAATTTGAAGAGCGAACGCACGCGACTGCCGAGCAGGGCCAGCCTTTGACGGCGGATTCGATGCGCACCATCTACCGCACTCTTCTCGAGGACTATCTCGGTTCCAAATTCGCGATCGACCCGCAGCTTTCGCTGGAGTGCTTCCGCATCCCCCATTTCTATAATGCTTTCTACGTCTACAAGTACGCTACGGGACTGTCGGCCGCCATCGCGCTGACAGAGCGGATTCTGCAGGGAGGGAAGAAAGAACTCGATGACTACCTTGAGTTCCTTCGAGGAGGCTGCTCCAAGGATCCCCTAGACCTGCTGCGAGACGCCGGAGTGGACATGGAGAAGCCAGCCCCGATCGAAGCGGCGCTCAGGAAGTTCGATTCGCTTCTGGATGAGTTTGAGTCCTTAATGGAGTGAACGATCGATAGGCCGGCGGCTTGCGACTGCACTTGGTACCCAAAACTGCAAGTCCCGTCGCAATCGACTCATTAGGGGGCGATCAGCAGTGGCACGGCGAAGCCTGAATGGAAAGCGGATCCTGGTGACAGGAGCCAGCAGCGGCATCGGCCGATCGCTCTCCCTGCGTCTCGCACAGGAGGGCGCCCTGGTCCTCGCCACCGCTCGCCGCCAGGAACGACTCGCACAGCTCCAGAAGGAAGCCGATCCGATCCGGTTGGATCGAGACGGCCAGCTGGCGATTCTCTCTGGCGATGTGACGCAACCGGCAGATCGCAAGCGATGGCAGGAATGGATCCGCGAGCATTGGGGGAGCCTGGATGGCCTGGTCCACAACGCCGGCGCGGGCGCCATCGGTCCGTTTCTGGAAGCACCAGCGGAACGTGCTAGAAAGGTGATGGAGGTCGATTTTTTTGCGGTGACCGACCTGACGCGGGAAATCTTCCCCCTGCTGCAGGATGGCCATCAGCCATTCGTGCTGGCAGTCGGCTCGGTGCTGGCACATCGTGCAGTTCCAGACAAAAGCGAATACTGCGCGGCGAAATTCGCGCTGCGGGGCTGGTGTGAATCGGTTCGCGTCGAATGGCGTCCACTGGGAGTCGAGGTAATCCTGGTTCATCCCTCCACCACGCGCACGGAGTTCTTCGATCGACTGATCGATACACCCTCTGGTACGACCAGTCGATCGATCGGCCAAGCGAGTGCCGATCGCGTTGCCAACTGCCTGATGGCAGCCATCCGCCAGCGCAAAAGGGACGTGGTGCTAAGTGCCGCAGGCAATCTCCTGCTGTGTGCCAATCGCATCAGCCCAAGCCTGCTGGACCGTATTTTGGCAAAAAATCGAGGCGGCTCAGGGGACCCACCACCGCAGCGATGATTTCAGTTTTCCGGATACCCTGCCAGCGGACTGAGCGGACAGACAATGGAGCCTCAATAGAGCAACCATTTTCGACAGGCTACTGGCCTAACCGGCCGATCAGCTTCGCTCCCATCGCTGGGCAGCCAGCCGAGCTGCTAGGAGCATCAGGAATCCACTAGCCGTCAACACAGCCAGCTCCATCCCCAACTGACTGACAGGAAGATCTCGCCAAAAGACCTTGTTGTAACCTTCCAGAGCCCAGGCGTTGAACGTCACCATGCCTATCTCCCGCATGGTCTGGCTCATCACATACCTCGGTACCATGCTCCCGCCAAGAGCACTCATCGATAGGATCAGTACGACGGAAATCCAGTTGAGCTGATTCCGGGAATGGCACAGCGTCGCCAGTAGCAATGCGAGACTGGCGGCTGCGCCTGCGGTGACGGTCGTCATCGCCAGAAAACCATCCCAGTGACCGATCAGATCGACACCAAAGACGCACTGCCCCCAGGCGAACATGACGGTTGTCTGCAAAAGGCCAAGGCCCATGAGGAACAGCCATTTGCCCAGCAGCAGCTGATCGATCGTCATTCGACTTCCCAATAGGCGATCGAGCGTTCCCTGCTCCCGTTCCTCCAGCAAAGCACCACTGCCGGCGGTCGCGCTGAAAAGAAGAAACATCACGGCAATCCCCGCTGCGTACATCGCGACAATCGGATTTGCCTTACCATTGCCCAGAACGTCGACCACCTCCACCTCTGGCAGACTCATGGGGACCGATGGAAGGCTCTGGCCTTGTGTCCCAAGGCCGCTCGACCATCGGTCCATCAAACGACCATCGGGCATCGGCATGTTGGAAGCGATCGCAGATGCCGCAGGATCACTTTCCAGCGTTGTCCCCTGGTGCTGAAGATGAGTTGCCAAGGCGGTTTCTTCGGACGGCATGGCATGGATTCCATTTCCATGATCGGAAAACTTGGCCGATACCGATCCCGATGGTTCACTCCACACCGCAAGCGACGCGGTAGCCGGTGAACCGTAAGAGGAAGCCCCACCGGGCAGGCCTTCTGAACGAGCGTTCGCTGTGGCCCCCTCCATCGCCAAACGGGAAGGCGTCATCCCCCCGCCCCCAATCCCTCTTACACCATCGGTGGTTCCCAACGACATCAGCTCCATCAGCGAACTCTGCGCCAATGCGGCAGCGATGTTGGATGTGATGGGATCAAACGAATCGGTCAGTACCTGCACTCGGAGCGAGGCTCCAGAGGCATATTCTTCTTGGAGTCCTATGCGAAAGATCGCGTCAGCGCGCCCCAGTCGAATCCACTGGGCAGCTTCCGTGCTGGAGAGGACCGGGAGGCCATCTGACTGTCCAGCGGTAATGTCGATTCCCGGGACAGGCCGCACGGCCTTGGATTCGAGGATCTTCTCCATCCAACGCCGCGACTGCGGGGTCTGTGGTTCATCGACGAACGCTATGCGAAGGCGGGCCGAACCACCTGCGTCTCGATGCCCGAAAATGAGCGCAAAAACGCTGAAGAACAGCACCGGCACAACAAAGGTCAGCACCAGTTCAGGACGATTATGCAGCAGCCTCAGAAGGCTGATCCGAAGTACGGTCGCTATCATTCCCTCAGCATCCTTCCGGTCAAATGCAGAAAGACATCCTGAAGGCTAGGGGCGTGCGTCCGCAACTCTCCCACCCTGCCCCCTAGCATCCGGATCTCGCCAAGCAATCTCGGAAGATCGCCACTGATATCCTGAATATTCGCCGTCCATCGTCGGGTCTGTGTGTTCCAAATCCAATGGCGAGGCGCATTGCGGAGTTCCCCCTCGATGGTAACGTCCACCTGGCACTGGCTCCCAATCGTCTGGTCGATCAACTGCTGTAGAGATCCATCGGCAATGATTTTTCCGTCGTCCAGGATGACGATGCGTGCGCACTGCTGCTGAGCCTCTTCCAGGTGATGCGTCGTCAAAAGCAGTGCGGTGCCGTCGGCATGAAGATCCTGCAGCATCTGAAAGATGCGCTGTCGGCTCTGGGGATCAACACCCACCGTCGGTTCATCCAGGACCAATAGTTCAGGGCGATGCATCACACCGCAGGCGATATTGACGCGACGCTTCATGCCGCCCGAAAAGCTACCTACCAGATGATGCCTTCGGTCGCTCAGACCAATCCACTCCAAAGCCCATTCCAGACGATGCCGCAGCTGACTCCCCTGCAAACCATGCAACCTCCCGAAAGTCTGCAGATTCTGTAGCAGTGTCAGGTCGCCGTAGATCGCAAGCTCCTGGGGAACCACCCCCAGTTTCTGGGTGGAGCTGTGGGAACGGAGCGATTTTCCGAAAAGCCGGATCGACCCGCCATCCAATCGACTTCGACCCGATAAGCACCGGATCAGTGTCGTCTTTCCGGCGCCATTGGGCCCTAGTATCGCCACCGACTCGCCAGCAGCAATCGAAAGATCCAACCCTTGCAGGGCAGTCCTCGCACCAAACTTCTTCACCAGCTGAACGATTTCCAGGGCACCCTGCAGATCCCGAGCGATCACTGATACTACCTCTTCCCTGAAGCTACCCTGACTACCTCCCTGCAGCCATCTTGCAGCACCTTAACTTATACCCAACGCTCAGGTCGACCCCAGTACCCCAGCCGTCCCCTCAACAAGACTTGCTGACGGTCGATTGCTAGCATCGCAATAGGGTTCGGCCGCATGCCGATCCGCCAAAGGGAATCGCAGGTAGCGGCTTATCTGGGTGCTGGTATGTCGCACACACGGCAAAGTTCGACCGCATCCTTGGCCAGACGGGTGGGGAGAAGGCGCCAATCGATTTGGCGAGCCCACTGAGCTGCCTGGACCAGGTCGCCTTGATGAAAGGCAGACTGCGCCGCCTGGAAGAGGGTGGCCGACACCAGAACCGGCTGCTCCAACTGGCGATAATGATAGATCAGGGAGTCCCATTGAGGCGGTGTCTCGCGAGCCACGACGGCTGCCAGCCGGTGATGCCTCTTCTTCATCAGCTCTGAATCGGTACTGTCCATCACCAAGACGCGCAAGGCATCGCTGGCAATTCGGATTCCCCCCATAGAAAAATCTTCCGACCACTCCAACCAGTTTGGCGCTAACCCATCCAGAATGCGGGCCAGATGTTCCGGGGGAAAGCGAGTCACCATCTGCAACTGCTGGAACTCCAGCGGCGACCAGGAAGCGGCAAGATACTGAAGCGCGTGGCGGTAGTCGGAGGCTAGCGAATGATACTGGTATTGCCCGAATGTCGAGCGGTTCAGGCGATCGAAAGACTGATTCCATTGATCGGCTGTCCAGTCGCGCCTGGGAGTCTCCCATCGAACCAACTGTTCAGCCCGGCCTGGATACCCCTCAGCTAGTCGCGACACGGCATCGCTCCATAGCTCTGCATCCAGACTGTATCCCTGAAATCTTGTCAGCCATTGCTGGATCCAGGACCTTATCCATTGCGGCGCCACCGGCGGCATCGCCAGTCGTAGCAGTCGTCCCGCAGGAACGGGTTGTGCCCCGTGCCTCAGAGCATTCCAGATGGAGTCCAGATGCGCGCATCGATCTCGACAGGCAAGCAGCATCCCCCCGGCGCCCAATCCTCGCTGCGATACAAAAGACTCCAGCCCATACCGACTGATCGGATCGATCCACTCCATCTGATCGATCGCGATCACCAGGGCTCGCGATTCGGTCAGTCGCCTCCAGGCGGCTGCAAGCTTCTGTGCCAGCCTCGCTCCATGCTTTTGTTCCTCGGTGGCATTCGGCTCGAGAAGACGATCCGTGGCGTCCATGGGCGAGGGCGACTGATCGGACTCCAGGGGAAGACCGATCTGCACGCACCGCTGTCTCCACTGGTGCAGGAGCGCTCCAGCTGTACGATCTCGTCGATTGCAGCGAAGAGCCACCACCTGAAAACCATCAGCCTCAAGACGTTCTTGCCATCGCTTGATCCAGAAACTTTTCCCTGAGCCCTGCGGCCCCTGAGCGGCCAGCACCCATCCCCCTAACGCGCGATCTGCATCCATTCGCTCCCACCATCCCTGCTCCATCGCATCGGTAGATCTGGGCAACCAGACCCGAGGTGGCGGCGGAACAGGATTGGCGTATGGAGATGGCCTGGACAAGCCAGACTGGAGGCATTTCAAGAACGCTTCGGCGTCTGGCCGGTCGACGGGGGTAGCCTTGACCGTTTGTTGGCACAGATCCCACAGCGCGGAATACCACCCTACCGAAGTCACCACCCCTTCCCGGTCCCTAGGCGTCCCCGGACACGCCGCCGAAAACTCAGAAGGAGGCAAGGTTTGCATTAAATCCAATGTCATCGCTGCAAAACTGAACCAATCACTTCCCTTGGTTCCGGTTTGACCGGCGAGCACCTCGGGAGCCGTGGTGCCAACAGTCCCCGCCGTTGTTTTGCCAAGGGCAATCACCCCTTCCAGAGATCGGTCGGACAAAAAGCTTGCAAGGCCAAAATCCAGCAGTGTCAGATGCCCACCTCGTGACACGAGGATATTGGCCGGCTTGATATCGCCATGCACAACATCATGTTGATGCAAATGATGGATGCTTCCAGCCAGTTGATCGAGTATGCCTCGAAGAAGATCGAATCGTTGAGGCAGCTTCCTCGCGCGCATCCACCAGCGCGACAACGTCTGGCCTCGAACCAGATCCATCGAAAAGCAACGATAACTTCCAACAGAAAATGCCTCGTGCAACCGAACCAGATTCGGATGCTCCAAGGAAGAAAGGGTCTGGAACTCCTGGAAGAACCGATAACTGCTCCAGGCGTCCTGACGCCGCGTCACCTTGACCGCCACCAGCGCGCCGGTACGCAAATCGATCGCGCGGTAGACCGACCCCATCCCGCCAGCCCCATGAAGGCTCACCAGATGATAGACCCCCAGTTGCTTTGGAAGCTTCCACAACTCCTCCGGCTGCTCGTCGAACTCGCATTCCGTCTTCTTCTTGGTATCGATCCGAGCGATCGTGGAGTCTTTCATCAAGCGATAGATGTTGAATTCGCTGATGCGTTGGAGCATCGGGATCAGGCGATTTGCCAACTTCGGAAACAATCGCTCGTAATGCACCAATTCCAATGGAGTTCCCGCATGCAGACGAATCGTATACTCGCTGACAGCCAATCCCATCAGAACCTGCGGATCTTCCTGCAACTCAGGATACCGGTGCAGCAGTAGGTCCAATCGCGGCTCGACTCTCTGGTCTTCGTCGGGAATCGCAACCTTATGTCGGTTCGGACGAAAGTAACTGGCCAAATCCGACTCGATCAGCCGAACAAGAATCGGGATCCGCTCCGCTGGGGATACTCCCTCCAAACAGCCTTCATATCCACTGCTCTCTCGAAGCACCACGGCATCCAACAACGCGTCAGAGGAAAGCTGAATCGATTCCTCGCCGCACGGGGCTGCCCCGGACTCCTCGGACTGCAAATGCCATGGAGTTTCGTCTGGATTCGATTCGGATCGATCGTTCATCACGCACCGTCGTTCGGCGTTGAATCCTGCAGATCGCAACTATCAATCTCGGTGACCATGTCCAATCCCGAAGGCCAGGTCACCCAGCGAAACCACCGACAAGGACTGTTCGCAAACACCCATCACAGCGTTCACATGGACATTCCTTAGTATAACATCAGATTCTTTGGTCGCCCCGGGTTCTCCCCCTCTTCCAACCGCTACGAACAGCCACTTTCAGGACGCCAGCTTCGCTCCCTTATGTCACCAGTCTCCCGGAGGGACCCCTTGGAACTGCTACGATGAGCGACTAGGTTGAGTGCTCGAATTCCTCCGGATATTCCGGTGGCGGGGCCAATTGGATGCTTGCTGCCAGCCTGTTTATCACCGGTACTTGCTGGCCTCGCCAAGATGTTTTCCACCCTCGATCTTTGGTGGATCTTGTCGGCATCGGCGAGAGCCAATCGCACAGGGACTGCCGTCCCCAATTGGAGCAGAGGAGCCAGCGGATGACGGAGCCACTTCAGCCAGAGGAAGATTTGCAGGAACGAGACGACGCCAGCGAGAGCCGGTCGATCGAAATTCTATATGAGGATCCATGGCTGGTTGCCGTGCACAAGCCGGCCGGTTGGCTGGTGCACCGGGTCCCGCAGATGGCCAAAGACGATCCGGTTCTGTTGCAGCAGGTGCGAGATCAAATCGGAAAGCGGCTCTTTCCCGTCCATCGACTCGATCGACCCACCTCGGGCGTCCTAGTTTTTGCTCTCGACAAAAAGTCAGCAGCCTATCTGGTCGATCAATTCACCAGAAGAACCATTCGAAAACAGTATGTGGCTTTGGTTCGGGGTTATCTTACGGAAGAGGGGACGATCGAAATCCCGCTTCGCGAGCGGTTTGGTGAGGAGGCCGCTGGATACACGCTGGACTGCCATCCGCTACAGACCGCCTGCACTCATTACCAAGCGACTCGGTGGTTTGAAGCCCCTTGGGGATTTGCACCCTTTGCCACCAGTCGTTACTGCTTTCTGAAGATTGAACCGCGGACAGGCCGATGGCACCAGATCCGCAGGCACCTCCAGCATATCGCTCACCCCATCATCGGCGACAAGCGGCACGGCGATAGCCGCCACAACCGCCACTTCGCGGATCACCTGGGGAACGATCAACTGCTTCTTTCCGCCACCCGGATCGAAATGATCCATCCTAAGCACCAGACGCCTATCTCCTTTGAAGCACCGCTGGATGGGAACTTCGAAAGGGTTCTGGGTGCCTTGGTACCCTTTGAAGTTCCCAAGGAGACCGCTTTCGCCGCCGCTTCCTGAGATTACCTGACACTTCAGATCAACGGCTTTTCTTGAGTCGGTCCGGAAGGGTAGCGATCATTTGTGCGACAACGCGCTTGGCATGGCGGATGCACTGTGGGATGCCTACCCCATCAAAGGCATTTCCTGTCAGATAGAGCCCCGGAATCTGCGCTCGCCGCGCCTCGATTCGCTGCAACCTATCCAGATGGCCAAGGCAATACTGTGGCATCGCATGATGCCATCGAACCATCTGGCGATGGAGCGGCGGCGACTGGAGCCGCAGCAACTGCTGCACTTCCCGCCAAGCCAGCTCCAGTAGCCGAGAGTCATCAAGGGCCAGCAAATCGGCCCGAAGCGCCCCGCCCATGAAAACCCTCAGCAGGCAGCAATCCTCAGGCACGCGCCCAGGGTACTTTTCACTGGTCATGCTGATCGCCAGAACAGCGCGTTTCTCCACTGCCGGCACGACGATTCCAAAGCAGAGGTCCTTCGTTGCAATCTCACTGCGACGAACCACGAAAAGGCCAACCGCCGAGGAAGCATAAGGAATAGCGGCCAATTCCTGAGCCAACTGGGGATCCTGAGCCTGAAGCAAGCGGCTGGCAGCCGGTGCGCCGCACGCGACGATCACCTGGTCTGCCATTGCCAGCAACTGGCCATTCGGCCCAAGCAAGTTCCATCGCCCTTCGTCATGGATCAAACGGTGGATGGACGTTTGGCGATGAAGCGATGTCTGATCTAATTGCGATGTGATCTGATCCACCCACCAGCTCATCCCCTCACGAGGCGCCACAAACTGGTCGTAGCGAGCCCCGTGGGCTCTGCGGGATGAACCGGAATCAGTTTCTCCCTGCCCTCGGCGTTCTCGCCTCGCGGCCCATGCTGCCCTCAGCAATCCTCCGTGACGCCGTTCCATCTCCACAAACTGCGGCAGAGCCGCTTGCATGCTCAACTGTTTGGAGTCTGCCGTAAAGATCCCCGCTACAATCGGCTCCACCAGCCTTTCAAAAACCTCCCTTCCCAAACGGCGAACCGCAAACTGCTCCAAACTCTCCTCCTGGCCGTCGGTGCGGCGCGGTACCCACCATTCCCGGACCAGCCGCCATTTCCCTGCCAGGGTTAGCAAGCGACTGGCGGCAATGGCATCCAGCCGTGTCGGCTGAAGCAGTGAAAAGCCCTGCGGTATAGGCTGCAATTTGCCTCGATGCACGACCCTGGCAAGACGATGTTCCACATTGGGCCGGATAAAATCCGACTCCAACCCCATTTGGCGACACCACTCCATCGCGTCTGGAATCATCGTCGCGAAGTTGTCGGGCCCCAGCTCCAAAAGCCAGTCCCCCACTCGCTCGGTCCGGATGCATCCTCCCCAATGCTGCTGTGACTCCCAGAGCGATAGCTCGGCAGCACTTTGTTGCTGCAGGTGCCAAGCAGCAGCCAGCCCGGATATCCCCCCGCCAATGGTTGCGATCCGCATTGGTCAGCGACCCGTTACTTCCAAAATCTGATCGATCTTGGCAGCCACAATCCAATCGTTCTCGCTCAGGCCACCGATCGCGTGGGTCCACAGATCGATCACAACGTGACGGTACCTCTCCAAGTGCATGTCCGGATGATGCTGTTCCAATTCCGCGACATCGGCCACTTTCTTCAGAAACTCAAACGCTTCGTTGAAGTTGGGAAATCGATAGGACTTTGAGATTTTTTTGCCGGTTGGGTCGAGTTGCCAGCCGGGAAATGAATCGAGCTGCCGCCGTACCTCGTCCTCCCCCATCGGTGAGGTCAGCCCCTCACAGGCGACACATCGCCGCTGCCGAAAACTTTCCTGTGTCATCTCTGGTCGCTCCGGGAAGCTATTGAATAGCTGGTGGTGAACCGATACCCCGTTTGTCGGTTAACGGCCCCAACTGTCGATATTTTCAGTGTACCAACCGTCAGCCCGCCGGATCGACTCGACCGAAAAAAGAGCCGATGCGATGGTCGAATCGTGGGTGTATACTTTGGTATGGCGTCCAATTGGGAGAGGTCGCACAAATACCCGACACGGACAGAGGGTCCACCGGGTCGGGAAGGCGTCGATAGCGCTCGGGCCTCGAGAGTAGTCCCCCGGTCGCTGTCGTACAATCCAGAGGATATCTCCCGGACTTGCTGTGCGTCCTACCAGAAATCTTGGTTGGTGCGAGGTCGCTCAATGGTTGTATCGATGATCCCGCGATCGCATGGAATTCAGGTCGCCGTCTTCTTCGCCATCAGCATGGCGCATTCTTTCGCATTGGCCGTCGACCCACAGAAACGTGAGGAAGAATTTCAAAAGGTCATTTTGCCACTGGTTCAGCGTGCCTGCATCGATTGCCATCAGGGAAACGAACCGGCGGGAGGCTTAGCGCTCCAGCATTTCCAAAGCCATCCGCAGTTGATCAAGGAAAGATCGCTGTGGAAAAAGGCTGAACAGCGCATTCGCATCGGCGATATGCCACCGAAAGATGGCCCTGAACTTTCCGATACCGAAAGAAAGCTTCTGGCCAACTGGATCTCCGAAGTGGTGACGGAGATCGACTGTGGAAAAACGCCCAATCCGGGTGCAGTCACCCTCCGAAGGCTCAATCGTGTCGAATATCGAAACACCGTCCGAGATCTTCTTGGAGTCGACTACGAACCCGCGAAAGACTTCCCGGGTGATGACGTCGGATATGGTTTCGACAACATCGGTGATGTTTTAACGCTTCCCCCATTGCTCCTCGAAAAATACCTGGAGGCGGCCGAGTCGATCACGGGGCAGGTTCTCCGAATTCCAGAGGGAGGGATGAAGGCCGAATTAAAGCCTGGTAGCCGATGGCAGGTGGAAGGTGGTGGCAAGGCAGAAGGCCCTCGAGTGATGTTCTACAGCCAGGGCACCGCCCGCTGGGAAGAGACCGTTCCGTTCCCTGGCCTTTACACCGTCAAACTGCTGCTGGCTGGCGACCATGCGGGAGACGAGGGGGCGCGCCTGACTTTCTTCGTCGATGACAAGCCTGTCGAGCAACTGGAGACGCGAGCGGCTCGTCAAAATCCGGAATGGGCGAGCTTTACCGTGCGACTGAAGGCAGGCAGCCATCGCTTTGCGGTGCAGTTCACCAACGACTTCTACGTGGAAGCCAAAGACGGGCAGCCGGCCAAAGACCGGAACCTCTATATCGACGACTGCGAGATCCTCGGTCGCAAGCCTCCGCCGGCAGTCCCGCCAGAGGAACTGCCGGAAAGCCACCGTCGCATCATGACGACGGATGAAGAAGCGGCCGGCTCGGTCGCTGAGGCGGCCAGGACCATTCTCAGGCCGCTGGCAAGCCGCGCTTTTCGCCGGCCAGTCGATCCCCAGCAGCTCGATCGCCTGGTCGCCATTGTGCAGTCGATCACCGACGACGGAGGGTCGCTGGAAGAAGGAATCGCTTCAGCACTTCAGGCCATCTTGGTGTCCCCTCATTTCGTGTTCAAGGTGGAGCAACGGCGGCCACCGGAGGGGAATTCGGAATACGCTTCCATCGATGCCTTTGAACTGGCAACACGGCTCAGTTACTTCCTCTGGAGTTCCATGCCCGACGATCCCTTGCTGCAGCGAGCCCTTTCGGGAGAGTTGCTTCGCAAGGAGATCCTCGAGCAAGAGACGATGCGGATGCTCCAGGATCGTCGCTCGAGCGCCATGGTCGAGAATTTCGCAGGCCAGTGGCTGACGCTTCGCAAGCTGGATCAATTTCGGCCAGACCCGCAACGCTTCCCTCAGTGGAACGATCAGATCCGCTCCCTGCTACAGCGGGAGACGCTGACTTTCGTCGCCGGGGTGATGCGAGAAGATCAAAGCGTGCTGACTCTCCTGGATGCTGATTTCACTTACGTCAACGAGGAATTGGCGCAGTACTATGGCATCCCCGGGGTCCAAGGGGATCAATTCCGCAAGGTGTCGGTTCGCGATCTTCCCCGCCGAGGACTTCTGACACAGGGAGCGATTCTGGCAGTGACCAGCAATCCCACGCGGACCAGCCCGGTAAAGCGCGGCAAGTGGATTCTCGACAATCTGCTCAATCAGGCTCCCCCGGCAGCCCCACCGGGTGTGCCGGAACTGGAAAAAGGACCTCTGCAGGGAACGCTCCGACAGAGGATGGAGCAGCATCGCGTCGATCCTGCCTGCGCAGGTTGCCACCAGTTGATGGACCCTCTCGGGTTCGCCTTGGAAAACTACGATGCTACAGGCAGATGGCGGACGACGGAGGAGGGAGCCCCGATCGACGCTTCGGGACAGCTTCCAAACGGTGCCGTCGTACGCAACGCGGGAGAACTGATCCAGCATCTGAAAAAAGAACAGGGCGATGCTTTCCTGCGCTGCCTCACCGAAAAAATGCTCACCTATGCAACAGGTCGTGGCATGGAATACTTTGACCGCTGCGCCGTGGACCAAATCAGCGCTCGTGTAAAATCCGATGAGTACCGCTTCAGCCGACTGGTTCGGGAAATCGTCTTGAGCGATCCGTTTCTCAAGCAAGGGGAAAGGCAATAATGATGCGCCGTAGAATTTCGCGACGGATGATGCTGCGAGGTGCGGGGGTTGCTTTAGGACTGCCATGGCTGGAAGCGATGCAGTCCCGACGGCTTGTCGCATCCAATTCAACCGCGCCCGATACCTTTCGGATGATTTTTCTCAATGTTCCCAACGGTGCCCACATGGCGTCCTGGACGCCCAGCACCGAAGGTGCCGATTACTCGCTCAGCCCCATCCTCTCGCCGCTGCAGAAACATAGAAAACAGCTGAGCGTCTTCACGGGGCTGACTCTGGACGGCGCTCATGCCCATGGAGATGGTGGAGGCGATCACGCCCGTAGCGGCGCTGCTTTCCTCACCGGCGCACATCCCAAGAAGACCGATGGTGCCGACATCCAGAACTCCATCTCGGTCGACCAGGTAGCTGCCGAAGCACTGGGGAAGAAGACGCGTTTCGCCTCTTTGGAACTGGGACTGGAAGGCAGCGCGCAGTCCGGCAATTGTGATAGCGGCTACAGCTGCGCTTACTCCAGCAACCTCTCGTGGCGCAACGCGAACAGCCCTCTTTCCAAGGAAATCGATCCCTCCGCACTCTTCGATCGGATCTTTGGAACAGGGGAGAAGTCGCTGGCTTCGGCGGCCAAAGGAGACAAAATCCAACGCCGTAAAAGTGTTCTTGATTTCGCCATGGACGATGCCAAGCGGCTGCAAAGTCAACTGGGAATCTCCGACCAGAGGAAGCTGGATGAATACCTGTACGCCGTGCGAGACGTCGAGAATCGCTTGGTGCGAGGGGACAAACTGAAGATCGGTGAAGATGGAATTCCCAACTACCCCAGACCAGCGGGGGTCCCCAGGGAATGGGACGAGCACTGCCGCTTGATGATGGACATGATGGCCCTTGCACTCCAGGCCGATGCCACCCGCGTCATGACGTTCATGTTCGCCAATGAAGGGAGCAATCGCGGCTACCCGGAGATTGGTGCTCCGGAAGGTCATCACGATCTGTCCCACCACGGAAAGGACCAGGAGAAGCAGAAGAAGATCGAGAAGATCAACACGTACCATGTCACCAAGCTGGCCTACCTTCTGGATCTCCTCGCCTCGATTCCTGAGGGGGACGCCACCTTGCTCGATCACAGCATGGTGATCTACGGTAGCGGCATCTCGGATGGCGATCGACACAATCACAACGATCTGCCCATCGTGATGGCTGGTGGCGGCTCCGGAAAAGCACCAGCGGCTGGCCATTATCGATTCGCGGAAAATACCCCCCTGTGCAATCTTTATCTTTGGATGCTAAAACAGGCGGGCCTTGAGGCAAATCAGTTTGGCGATAGCACCGGCATTCTCAGTTTCGGATAATGATCTGCTGAATGGCGAGCGGAGCAGGCTACTCTCGCAGCTGCCAGATCTGCCTGTCGCCTGATGCAACCATCGTTACCAGAGGAGAAATCGTGGAAAAACGTGGACTTGGTCATATGGTGTTTTTCTCGCTTCACGACCCCTCGCAAGAGAACATCCAACGCCTTGTCAGGGCGTGCCATGAAGATTTATCCAATCATCCTGGGACTACACACTTTTCTGTCGGAACACTCACCCCCGATCTGGCGAGGCCCGTCAATGATCGCCAGTTCGACGTCGCGCTGCACGTGGTCTTCGAAAGCCGCCAAGCTCATGACGACTACCAGACGGCACCTCGTCATCTCAAGTTCATCGAAGAACAGAAACCGACCTGGAAGCAGGTCCGTGTCTTCGATTCGGATTTGACCTGAGGCGGACGAGCGATCCGCCAGAGTCGGCGGATCGAAACTTCTTCCGACACCCAACTCTCCTTCGGTCCGCACCAGGTTTCTCCTAATAAGCGGCAAGATTGCTAGCATCAAGGAGAGCATCATGTGTCTTCCATTTTGGCCCAGATGCCCTTGAGCTGGGGGGCTGTATTCTAGATGATCCCCGCAGCCCTTTTCTCACAAGGGCTCGCCGTGGATGCCCCCTCCCGAGTTGCCTGCATCGATGCAGGATCGGAGACTGGGACAAGGGCACCTCGGCGGATGTTCAAGGATGAACAACCCTGGGATGCAACTACGGTGACTAGAAACTCTGGCCACAATGAACTATGGATCGACGCCGATTGGTTGCTGGGAAGACGAATTACCCCGCGAACCTCCTATCAGCGTTCCAGGAGCCTCCTGGCCGCTGCAGTGCTTCTGTTCTGCATCGGACCAGCCATGCAAGCCATGAAGAAGCCTTCGCGCCGTGAAGGTGCCAAGATGGCCCTCCCGAAGCTGCCATCCGCATCCATGGCTGGACCAGTCCGCCATTTGGATAGCAGAGGCATACCCGGTAGCCAACTTGAAGCGGCCAGAGCGACAGCAATCACCTCCACTGCCAACACCGCCCCCGTTCCGCAAGTCACTCTCGCCGGCAATTCCTTGGACCCGAAGAGACCGCTCGATTCTGCACTCTTCCCCAACAACGCTCGGATAGTTGTTGCCTTGCCGGCCGATGCAGATCAAGACATCTGCGTGGAAGCCTTCAACCAACTGCATTCGATGGCGACGGCCGAGCCCACTTGGTCACCTGCCACATTCTGGGATACCACCTGCAGGAATTCCTGGAGCGAATCGCCCTGGGGCTTGCGCCCGGATGCTTGGGTCATTCCAGCCGTATCGATATCGGAGGGGAGCGAATGAAGCGTACAAGAGGACCAAGAGAGCCGATACCAACGGCCACACAGGAGTGGAGTGTCATGCGTCGCCCCCTTCGAGACTCGTTCGATCGGCTTACCACAAGATGCTTCATCCTGGTTTTCATGGTCGCATGGAGCAACCTGCCTTCTGCCCAATCTCAAGGGGTCAAGGAGGCCTCAGCGGCACGCCCCAACTCGGCGATGACCGCCTACCTTCAGGAGGCTTCCGAATGCCGTTCAGCGCCGGAGGATCAAGGCTACGCTACCCAGCGTCTGGATCGAGGCGCTCCGGTCGAAGTCTATCAGTCATTGGAGAGCGGTTGGTCCGCAATCCGGCCACCTGCTGGGTCTTTCAGCTGGATAGAAGCCAAACACGCCTACCTGCTTCCAGGAGGAAAGAAAGCTGAGATTGTCCAGAGCGGAATCCCGGCCTGGATCGGATCCCAACAGCCGATGGCTGACCAGTGGCAGTGGCAGGTGGAGCTGGTCCCTGGCCAGCAGGTGGAAATTCTGGGGGAAGCGACACGCCAATGCCAAGGTGGTGAAAAGACGCTCTGGTACCGCATCGCTCCACCACCCGGCGAGTTCCGCTGGTTGCGATCTTCCCTGTTGAGTCCGAATCCCCCTCGCCCCGTTTCAACAGCAAACCCATCCATCCAATCCGCCTTCACGGCTCGAACACCAGCCGTCGTACCTGCTTCCGGTTCCAACGCGCGCACCGAACGATCGATCACCATCGCCGACTTCCAGGAGCCTTTGGAGCTGAGCGCCGCTCCAGCGCCTCCTTCGCGACAGGAGTCACTGCTGGTCGAAGAGATCGAGCCCGAGAAGGTGATGGAACCCGGAGAGGCGATGGAAGCGATCTCGGAGAGCCAAGCGGCGCCACAGGAGTTCGTGCTGGGCGAGCTACCGGGTGATAGCGGGGATATTCCGCTGTCCGAAGGGGAGTGGATCGTCGATCAGTCATGGGAGCCTGGACCACCAGGGATGGGCGGTGATTCTGTGGTGGTATCTGATCCGCATCCAGGGGTTGGCATCGACCCGCATTTCGCCGGCTGGAGCGCTACTAGCAGCCATCCCGCACGCATTCTTGTTCGCCCACTCAATGGCATTCTTGGCCTGATCGGCTTCTCCATCGCCGAAGGAGAGGTCGTCGAGGGCCATGGCCCGTGGGCTACTGGTGCCTGCGGTTGCAACGCCTGTGCCGCACCGGGCATGGCGGACTTCGGGCATTCCATGGGTCCGTTTCCTCACGAAGGCCCAAGTCAATTCGCAGGTCCTCACTTGAACCATACCAGTAGCAGATACGCGCCGTTGCCCCACGGATCCCGCTCGGCCTCCGGAACATCCGGCATCCCCATTGATTCCAGAATCGATCGGCTACCGCGTCCTACTCGGCGTTATCGCGGCGAGTACCTCCAACAGATGATCGACTCCAACATCGATTCGGGCCTCCTCCCGGGCGATGATTCCCTTCTGACAACGCCTGATGGAATACTCGGCTGGACCGATCCATCCCGCGACATCACCCCCGACGGAAGAATGGGGCCGGTGGATCCGACGGCAATAGGCTCAGGACCGCAGCAGGATATTGTGCAGTTGGCGGGCGCGCAGCTGCCGCAGCAGCCTGCGATGGAAACCAATCCGTTTGCACTGCCAGATTACCGCGAGGCTTTCCTGAGATTGACGCAGGAGGTTTCGCTGCCGACCGAGCAATGGGATTTTCGGGAGCTTCACCGGTGGAGTCGCGAGAGGATCGAGCGAGGCGGCAGTTCCATGGAGCAGGCCGAAGCGAAGCGATTGCTGGAGAGGATCGAGGAATTTGAACGCCTGCGAGTCAAAACGCTCTACGGCCAGACCGCATCCCCCTCGCCAGATGCCGGTGTCCTATCCAACTCGACCGGGACTGCATCGCTCCCCGGCGACGCATCAGGCTGGTTGAGGGAGGTCCATCGCACGCGAGCCGACCAGCCGGAGTTTGCCATCACGGAAAGCTCAGGAGCTCTCATCGCCTATGTCTACCCCGCGCCCGGGCTGAATCTTCGAAGGTACGTCGACCAGCATGTGGTGCTTTATGGCGCCAGGGGCTACCTGCCCCAATATGCGGCGCGGCAAATTATCGCCGATCGCGTCGTGCGGACGCGATAAGGTTCCGCATTCGTCCGCTACTTCCTCCTACGTGCCGAACCCTTCCGCCTCCAAAGCAAACTCACCATCGGAGCAAGTTGGTAGCAGGGCTCTCTTCTGCTAAGCTGTTGGAGATACTTTGGAAGCAGTCGCTCTTGGCTTGGGATCGACATCCAATCAGAGGACTTGCAAGGAAGGATCGCGGCGGCTGGAAAGCGGGGACATGAAGCTCCCCCTCAATCTCCCGTCCGCAACTCGCATTCTCGGACGATCGCCGGGGGCGGACCCTGGAAACACCAAATCGCTCCTTTTTACTGCTGACTGAATAACCCAACGACTGAATACCCCAAGGACTGAGGCATCCAAGATGAAGCGTAGAGACTTCGTGGCAGTCGCCGTGGCCGCATCGACCACCACCACCCTTGTGTCCCAGGCATCAGCCAAACTTGCCCAGCCCTCCGAAGGTAAGGCCGGCAGAATTCGCCAGTCGGTATGTCGTTGGTGCTTTCCGAAACAGTCGCTGGACGAACTCTGCCAACAAGCGGTCCAAATGGGACTCTCCGGAATCGATCTCCTGGGCCCTGAAGATTTTGCAACGGTCAAGAAGCATGGACTGGTCTGCACGATGGTGCAGTCTCACGGGCTGGCCGATGGCCTATGCGAACCTAAATTCCACGAAAGCTGCCTGAAAATCCTACAAGAGAGAATCGAAGCTACGTCCAAAGAAGGGTGGCGCAACGTTATCTGCTTTTCGGGAAATGCCCGTGGCATCGATCGCAAAACGGGCATGAAGAATTGTGCTACTGCCCTGAAGCAGATAGTTCCCGTCGCGGAGAAACACAATGTCATCTTGAATATGGAACTGCTCAACAGTCGAGTAGATCACGCCGACTACATGTGCGATCGCTCGGACTGGGGCATCGAGCTGGTCGATATGGTTGGCTCCGATCACTTCAAATTGCTGTACGACATCTATCACATGCAGATCATGGAAGGGGACATCATTCGTTCGATCCAGAGAAACCACAAGTACTTCGGGCATTACCATACGGCAGGAAACCCTGGTCGGCACGAAATGGACAACTCGCAGGAAATCAACTACCCTCCCATCGCGGCAGCGATCGCAGAAAGTGGCTTCGACGGCTTTCTCGCGCACGAATTCTTACCGACACGCGATCCGATGACCGGCCTGCGGGAAGCTGTGGAACTTTGTCGGGTGTAGGATGCCAAAGAAGACTCCGATCGAGCCCCCCTGCATGACGCTCGCCGACCTGCCGGAAACCATCGCCACGGCACACGGAGTAATTCGCCTCACCATGCAAGCACGGGACTTCCTTCAGCCTCTCCAAGGGAGCCACGAGAATTGCTGTGGCGTCCCGAAACCATTGAATGAGAATGTCCATCGATGAAGGATGGAACCAGACAATCGGCCGAGTGGTTATCAAAAGGGCCAAGAAGGGCTTACTGTCCAGTTCCCGTTCATCCAACCAAGCGCCCCATGAAGCCAGATTGAAGAGATCGGCAGAAAGGAATCAGTGTCGGGGAAACAGATTGATGAAGTGGACAGAAGAAGCGGATAGCATGAGAGACCTGTAGCGGAGCGACTCGGCCGCTAGCAACCAGACGACGGGCCGTACGGCCACTTTTCGTCCTGTGAAAACACTGCCCAACCAGACTCTCATCGGTCCGAAACCGCTCCCGAAACAGCTCGGCCACCAGCAATGAACCTTCTGCTGCATCGCTGATCCCATCGGATTTTCTTTCGATTGGACCGAGGAAAAAACAAAGCTTTGGAGTTGCTTATGTTTCCCATTGGACCCTGGTTCGCTTGTCGGCAATACGAGGGCGAAAAACTTCGGCCCGCCTCGTCCCCGGAACCGAAAGGAGTCCGAGTTCTCTACAACTGTTTCCTGACCCCCGAAGGAACCGGGCTTCTTGACCAAAGCGGCGAACCGATTCGCGGCACCTACCTGGAACGAGGCCCCGAGAAGAAGATCGATATCCCCTTTGGCAAACCCGCTACGATCCCATCTTCGGAACTCAATTCGGTGGAGGAGGTACTGGATAGGATCATCTTCCTTCCCTTCGCACGCCTTTCTCACTTCGGCCATTTGCTCACCGAGGGTGCAGCATGGTACTGGCCATTTCTCGACGCAAACGTTCGGCCCGATCTGCAACTGGAAAGCAATACCACGGTTTTCTTTCCCGATCGCAAATACGCAGAGAGACCGCTGAATGCACCTCAACCTCCACTTGTCGATACGGGTGCCTCCAGCGAATCGGAAATCTTGCCCTGCCTGGCAAAGATTATCGACGTCCCTGAAAAGCAGTTGCGAACAACCAACTCCCTTCGGTCTCCAGTAGCCTGCCGCCAAGCGATCGTGCCACTCCCCAGCATGGTCAACCGTCGCTTCATGGCAGAGCATCAACTGGAAGCAAGCCGCCAGGTGGTGAACCGTACTTTTCAGCTCACCCGGGACTTTCAGGCGGCAGCCATTCACTTGGCTTCACAGCCCAACTCCCAGAATCGAATCTACCTGAGTCGATCTCGATTGCCCACAAACTACCGCCATGTTCTCGAGGAAGATACCTTTGAAAGCATTTTGAAAAACCGAGGCTGGCAAATCGTTTATCCTGAACAGCTACCGATGGAAGAGCAAGTGCGGATTCTGGCGGAAGCCCGTGTGATCGCTGGAGAGGCAGGAAGTGCATTTCATCTGCTGATGTACTTTGGAAAAACGTTTGCCAGGAAACTGGTGATCACCCTTGGTGTCGACCGCCCCCATCGCGACCAGCGCGTTCACAACCTGCTCTTTCAATTCCATCGCCAGTCGATCGATCATATCTACCTAGCCTGCCTCCGATTCGGTCCGCCATGCGACGTTCCATCAACACAGCCTCTTTACCACCGCCGCTTCGGTGCCTCGCCACAGAAGATCGCCGATCAACTTGAAGCGATCGCCTCCCGCTACCTCCGCGGATAATCGCTCCTCTTATCCCAATCAGTCTTTGCCGCTATGCACAGGCGTCTCGCGGGGCTTCCTCCAACTCCTCGAGCCGAAATGCGTTAGCGTTCCAGACGACGGTGGATCGTCCGGTTCCAGGGACACCACAGCAAAACCGGTCGGCTGCGGCGAGATACTCCTATTTTGAAGCCATGGAGCGGGCGGCGCACCGCTACAAAATAGGCGCTACAAAAAAGAATCCAGCGAACGGCTTGGCTGTAAAGATGGACTTGGGATCCTATATACCTGTTCGCACTTGAATGTTGAAATGGTTTTTCACCGCTCGCCTGAAACAAATGCTGATTGGACTTGGACGGCGTCCAGGAATCGCTCGTTGGCCGGGAACCTGGAACTACTGCGCGCGTTCAGCCCGATCCCTCCAAGATCGATAGATGGAAATCAGACGTTGGTACATCACCCAGTCCGACTGCGTTACCTCACCGTCCAGCCCCTCTGACAGATGATGCCTCAAGGAGTCATCAAAAAACTGCCGGCTATCCACTGGATTCGAAAGACCGAATTCCTTTGCCAGCAAGAGAACCGACTGCTGATACTCCTCCGGAGATTCATCGAAGCTGACGACAGGGAAAGGGGTTTGATGCCAGATCTCCAGCATCCTTTGATTGTAGGTGCGCCACAGAAACAGCCCTTTAGGACGCGGCATACCGCCTCGTACTTCCATGGATTTAGCAACCGCCAAAGGATGCCGAACGGTTCCAACCAACAAGCAATCCTTTATGCCTGACATCCAGAAAGGGAAGGTCAGAAGAGTTCTCGGATCCTTGAATCCCCATAGTCCCGAAGATGCATCGCGCAATCTTCCGATCAGTTCGTCGCGCAAAAGAATCAGGGAATCATCCCAATCGATTCGTTCTGGAGGGTTATCCCAGGAGCCTCCGCTGGCAGCAAGAACCCGGTCATTCAGTGACATCACAACAGGATGCTCTCGATTCCCCTTTCGATTGCTAGGGTTGAAGTGACTGACTTCGCCCAGTTGCAGGCCATAATGTTCCAGAGAACCGGCCAAACTGCTGGTACCACTGCGATGCATCCCCAGGATCAACAACGCTCCGCTGGCCATGTTGCCCCCCTCTCTTCCGGAGAATTCACCAGTTCATCATTTCGAACGGTTCGCCAATCAGCCCCCAGCCCGAAAAACTTGAGGGTAACCATAGCAACGATCACCCAAACGCCCACGTACCCATAGTCGCCCCACCAGACCATTTAGGGATTCGTCTGTACCTTGGCTGCGGATCGTCGACTGCCCCGGTGCTTCATGATCGCTTTGCACTTACAGTCCCAACCTTGTGTGATCGCGGCACCAAATGGACAGCGTCTGTGCCTTAGGGCTCCAAGCCCCGGCTCGGTCATGATAACGCAAGGATAAAAATAGGCCTGCAAAAGGGGGCTGACGGCCAACCCTCCGCGCATCCGGTTGCATCATTTGCGTTCCGAAATCCGCCAGCGTTAGAAAACCCAATTGGCTTAGCCCCCTTAGCAGCAGCTTTCGACACCCCCCAATACTACGGAAATGCATACTATCCTCTTTCATGCTTTCCTGATGAATTTTTGCTGGCGTTCAATCCGATGAGCAGACTACGGAGCGGTGAAACGATGTCGTTTGGAAGTCGCAAGGAAAAGCGTGGCAGACTCAGAGTCGCCTGGGTCACAAAAGTGCCAATTCGGCTTGCAGGCTATCACCGGGAGGGCTAAAATCCTGGATTCCTTGCGGCCCGCCGGGATGGCGGGGTCGTCCATCCGTAGAATTGATTTGCGACGTATGATTTCGAGGTGAAAGACGTGGTAGCGAAGACCAAATCGTACATGGCCAAGCCAGGGGAACTGGAAAAGAACTGGTTCGTGGTCGATGCAAACGACCAGGTCTTGGGGCGACTGGCCAGCAAACTGGCGATGATCCTCATGGGCAAGCACCGCCCCACCTACACGCCCCATGTCGACACCGGGGACTACGTGGTTGTGGTCAATGCTGAGAAGGTGGTGATGACCGGCAAGAAACTGTCGGTTCGCCATTATGCTTGGTACAATGGCTATCCTCGTCAGAAGATGGAAAGCTACCAGGAGCGACTGGAGCGGAAGCCTGAGGATTTGGTGATTTTTGCTGTCAAGCGAATGCTTCCCAAAAATGCCTTGGGGCGCAAGATGCTTGAGAAACTCAAGGTTTACGCAGGCCCAGAACATCCTCACCAGGCCCAGCAACCCGAACCATTCGATGCGGGAGCAAAGTCCTGACTTCGTTTGGATTCTTAATCGTAGAAACATTTTTTGATCTTTGATTACGGGAATTGGTTCTCAGCATGGTCATTCAGAAGAGAGATCGCGTCAACGGAGACGCTTTGGGCACCGGACGTCGCAAGACCAGCATCGCACGAGTCCGAATTCGCCCAGGTAAGGGAAAGATCGTCGTCAATGGTCGCCCCTTCGACGAGTACTTCACCACCGACAAAGAACGACGGCAAGTTCAGGAGACCCTGGATCGCGTTGGCCAAACGGAATCGGTGGACGTTCTGATTCGCGTTTCCGGTGGTGGCACGATGGGTCAGGCAGGTGCGGTGCGCATGGGCTTGGCGCGGGCCCTGGTTGGAATGAACCAAGACTTCTTCCAGCCTCTTCGAGACGACGGCTTCCTGACTCGCGATTCCCGCATGAAGGAACGCAAGAAGTACGGTCTCCGTGGTGCCCGCCGTGGTGTCCAGTTCTCGAAGCGTTAATCGCTCGACTTGCAATCGCTGTCAAATGCAAGGCTGCCTCCCGCGAGGCAGCCTTTTTTTATTCCCAAGCCAGGCACCGGGATATTGGATGAAGGGCTTTGGCCTGGACCAATGCCTGCTTTCGAACGAAGTGGCGTTCTCACGAAGGTCGAACTGCTAGGAAACGGATCGGTCGATACCGAACTTACAAGATCGGTCGCCACCCAGGGGCCTTTCTCGCCCAAGCCCCCCAACTCCCCAGTTCGCATTAGTAGCGAACTTGCGTCCCGAGGGTGTTTTTAGGTATCGTTCGCGCTCACGAGTGCTTGCAGGCGCCCTCGCCCTTCGCGTCCCACCTCCCGCATCGAAAACTAACCCCTGGCACTATGATTCGCTCCTCCACCCCCACCGTCTGGTCTCGAAGGCGATCTCGGAACGCCGTGGCCTGGCTGATACTGGCGATGTGCGTCGGGTGTGGAACGACCAAATCGTACACGGCAACCGAACAGCTCTTGATGTCCGATGCGGTTGACAGCGCTGTATCTAAAATTGATTTTCGCCCGTTGGCCGGGCATCGGATCTACCTGGACACCTCTTACCTCGCCTCCGCTCGCAGCGTTCCTGGAATGCCGAATCCCATGCTCGGCCCGCAGAATCTGATCAGCGCGGATTATGTAGTGAGCAGCATTCGCCAACAGATGATCGCGGCGGGCTGCTTCATTGAGGACAAAAAGGAGGACGCCGAGTTGGTGGCGGAAGTCCGCATCGGTGCCTTAGGGACTGACGGGCACAGTGTCACCTACGGTATCCCCGCCAACAATGCTCTCAACAGCGCCTCGACCTTCGTCAATGGAGTCAGCCCATTACCCACCATTCCTGAGATATCGATCGCCAAGCGCGAACTGAAGTCGGGTGCCGCGAAGGTCGCGGTGTTTGCATTTCGGCGAGACACCCACGAGGCCGTATGGCAGTCCGGTATCGAACAGTCCAACAGCAATGCACGGGACACATGGGTCCTGGGAGTCGGACCTATCCAGCAAGGCACGATTTACAAAGCGCCCCGTTTTGCGGGGCGCCGGCTGTATCAGGGGACTGCGGAAGATTCCATCAGCGAGGACGCCCAAACCGGGATTCCGTTACGAGAGCGGCATTTGTTTGCTGAGGCACTGGGGGAGATGGGAGCTCCACTAGAGCCGGTCACCACGGCCAGCGCCGAAGCACCCGCCAACGCAACCAATCCCCAAGTTGCCTCTTCCGCCGGCCCGGCCATCGCTCCTGCCACTCCACCTGCCGGGCCACCCAAACCGCCTCCCAAGTGAGATTCACTTGAGGAGCGGACGCCAATGCTTGCATCGCTTGGCGATCGAAGTAGCGAGGTTCGGAATGCTATGTGGATCTTGCATTGTTTGATGGCAAACAGGTTGGTACGCGCCAGGCCATCGCCGAGCAAACGGAGACCGCTGACTTATGGCTGCTCCCCAAGGATGACCAGCGCTGTATCCTGGACTACCCTACCAGTCCCAAGATCCGTTCGCTCGTACAGGACTTCAATCGAATCCCCTGGAGCGAACTTCGACAACTCCTTTCGGAGATCTTCGAAACGTAGAAGCGGTTGCTGGTTGATCGCCAGCAACCGATCGTCGGGAATCAACCCCGCTTGCTGCGCAGCTCCTCCCGGAATCGTCTCGCTGATGACTACGCCGTTGAGATCGCGAATGGAAACACCGAGATACCCTCCACGTCCAAATACCAATTCGATGTCGGTCAGCTTCTCGGCAAGCTGAGAGAATCCGTCGGCGCTGATTCTGGTGCCGAAAAGGCGTAGGTTCCCCCAAACTGGCAACTCCACCAGCGTATCGATCGACTCATCCCCGATCGGCGAATAGATCAGCTCCAGCGTTTCCAGCCGAGGGAACTGATGAAGCTGCTTCAGGTCCTCCTGGTTCAGACGCGTCCTGCGCAGTTGGAGGATTCTTAGGTTCGGCATCTTGGAGGCTTGCAGCAACCACTGACGATCGACTTGCTCGCCTTCGAAGATCAGCATCTCAATTCCATGCAACCACTGCAGACGCCGCAAGTCTTCCGCTTTCCCTGTGAAATCCTCATCGATGCGGAGATGAAACAGCTCCTGATTGGCGACGGTGATCACCTGGATGTTGGCGTAGCCGGCAAAGGCGCCCATCTGCACCAACTCCCGCTCCACCACCAAACGCTGCTGATATCCAAGCGATTCCAGGGATCGCCTAGCCAACTCGGCCAGATGGCTGCGAGGGGACTTGGCTGTGCGTTGCAAGACAGCAAGAGCTTCTGGGCCCGGACCTGCATTGGGATCGGCAGCTAGGTCGCTAAGGATCGAAATCAGCTGCCAGGAAAGATCCGCGTCGGCTTGCTGCAGTGCAGCCTCCAGCTCCGGCAACCCATTCCTTTGCTGCCGCAGCAATTGGATCCTAGCCATCTGCCTGGCCCCGAAACTGGCGGCAGACAACTGCTCTATCCAATCCGATGTGCTCTTGGCATTCTTATTGGAAGCGGGAATCGCTGACAACTGCGCCTGTCCAGCCACCGGGAGGAGAGAGATCGCGATCACCAGCATCCAACGGAAACTCATGGGCTTGCCCCCCGCGCACACCAACAACTCGGCACCCCGAGGAAGCCGCAACACGACCCCAGCCGAATTGTATCACGCATCGCTCTCTCAGATCGACCGACTTTACGACTCTAAATGTAAAACATGGTCGCTACCGGCGCTCGCTGCAACAGCAGATCGTGAAGTGTTGTTTCTTCCAAGGAGCGAAACACGTCTCGCTCGATTTGCAGCCACTGGCCGGCAAGCAACTGCTGCGCCGGAGAGCTCCCCAATCGTTCTCCTTGCAGGTCAGGCTGGAAACCCACGGCTTCCGCCACGTCGACCAACCGGATCCCAGATGCAGATTTGGCCAGTCGAAAACCACCGGCTGGGCCGCGAGTGCTGATCACCAAGCCTGCAGCTCGCAGTTGCTGGACAATCTGAGTCAGAAAAGGAAGGGGAATGTCATACAGTTCTGAGATGCTGCGCAGGGAGAGCGGATCGTCCTTTGGGGAGCGATCGGCCAGCGCGTAGAGCGCCAAGGTCGCATAGTGGACTTTGATCGGAACGATCATCGATTCCCATCCCTCTGGAAACAGATTCCATGCAATCGGAGAAACAGCCCATAGCCTTGGCTCCTCCCGACTCCCCCGACAACTACCCCTGCGTATGCAGCCCACACTCCTTCTTCTCAAAACCACTCCACCGACCGGCTCGTTCATCCTCACCCGGTAAAACCGAACGGGTGCAGGGCCAACACCCAATGCTTGGATAGCCTCGATCATGCAACGGGTTGTAGGGAATCTGCTCGTCCGTAATCAGCTTCCAAACCTGCTGTTTGGTCCAGGTGGCCAGGGGACTGACTTTCACCAGCCCAAACTTCCGATCCCAGCCAACGATCGGTACCACCGCCCGATCCGGGCTCTGCTGCCTGCGAATGGCGCTGGCCCAGGCCAACATCCCGCTGGCCGCTCGATATAGCACAGCCAGTTTGCGTTCGCCACAGCATCGATTGGGATCCTTGGAATAAACAGGGCCGCCGTTGGCCGCCTCATATGCCTCCACCGACATATCCGGCCGCAACAGCTCCACCTCGATTCCATACCGATCCAAAACGCGGTCCCGCAATTGCAGCGTCTCAGGGAATTGGTAGCCTGTATCGATATTGACGACACGCACTGCAGGCGCCACTTTGGCTAGGTAGTGCAAGACCACCATCCCCTCCGGTCCAAAAGCGGTTGCGAAGGTGAATCGGTCGGAAAACCTATTCCAGGCCCACTCCAGAATCCGCTCCGCCGGGGCAGCTTCCAACTGCCGACTGATGTCCGCCAATTCATCCAACAGCCCGGCGTCCGGTTCCTTGTTGCTCCCTGCAAGCCCCGTATCCATGGCAGCCTTGGGCCCCCTAAAAATTCGATCCCGAGTTGGCATCAACCCGCCGCAACTTTCCTCGGCGCGGCCTTGGACACCATTTCATCGGCACCGGCAACACTGCGAATTCCTTTAATCTAGATTAATTTGACCCAATCAGTCAAGTATGATTTGGTCGTTTGCTGGCTGGAGGGGTGAAAGGCATGGCGGCAATTGCAACCCTTGCGATTTTTAAGCTGGGAAAGCTCGACGGCCGTTTCTCTTCACGGACCAACAGATGAATCCTGGGGCGCGGAGAGGAGGCTGCGCTGCGGTGATACCGGCTCGCCTTGCCCCCTTCCGAACAGCAAATTCCGCTCGGGCGGCAGGAGATCGGTAGTGGAGGTGGCGCCGGGCCACGGCGTGGAAGTGCCTGGCAATCGAAAGAAAAGATCGGCAGCCGTTGGGGCGGGAACCTGTTCAGGCTGGGAGGCTTCCTGCGGATGGGAGGGGAATCCGGATGCTTGGCCGGCAGCGGTTTCGGAGCCCCGCAGTGTGGCCAGGTGGAGGTTCAGAATCCTACGAACCTCCAGGATCGCACGCGGTGTCCGATGGATATTCTGATGCATCGCTTCGACGACAATCTCGCTTTCGGCATACTCCAAATGGCCGCTGGCCAGTGTCACCACACCATCGCTGTCCTGGGTCAACCGCTGGAACAACCGTCGCGGCTGAGCCAATCCAAGGATGTTGTGATACCTTGTTGATGGACTTCGCGTCGCCTGAAGGTAGGCGGGAAAAAATGGCGAATCTTGACTCAGCGAATCGATGCTGGTTGCTGTGGTGAGCAGGTCGGAGTTTCTGAGTATCGCCCCATTCTTCCTTGCGATGCTGTGGCCTCGATCCGTCATGGTCGATGGCAGGCTGATCACTTTGCGGGCCAGCCAACGGGTGTAGTCGTTGGCATACTCGCTGCCACGATGGGGCGACCCAATCGTAACGACTCGTCGGATCGATGGATTCGGTTCGAAAAAGATCTGACTGGCTAGTCCCTCTATCTCTTCCTGTGTGCCTTCGAGCGATTCAAAAGGGGCATCGCTGAGCACTCGCCAGAATGATTCTCGACTATCCATCGTCTGCAAGTGACTGATCAGGCCGCCCATGCTGTGCCCCACCAGCACCATTTGATCCAGCTTGGAGCATTCCCGACGAGGGTCCAACTGCTGTCGAAGGATCGCCAGATCTTCGCGCAGCTGCGCGGCGCTGATCCACAGGGGCTGGCCGGTTGGATAGTGATAGAACCAGAACTGGTAATTTCGGCGAAGATCGGGAAAACTGCGCAGATCATTGAACATTGGCATCCAGGTGAAAGGACTCGACCAGAGCCCATGCACCATCAGAACAGGAATGCGATTGGGATCGAATGGCTCCAGCATGAAAAGACCACGATTTTCCTGCGCCAAATTGGAAAATAAGAGGCCAAAGGTGCTATCGGTCTGTTCCTGAAACTCTTCGTTGTCCAGGAACACTGCCAAGGGTGTGCTCAGGTCGGTTTGCAATGGTACCCTGCGGTCGGCCAGGAAGATGTCCGATTCCTCCATCGGGTCGTGAAGTTCCAAAACGCACTGATGTCGCTCCCCATGAAGCGACAGATCGCCACCATCCAAGGGGACCACTCGTAGTACGGCAGTGATGGGAAAAGCGAGTCCTTGGGGGTAGTAGCTGGCTGCGGGATCCTCGGCGGTGGGACGACTGCGGCGGACAATCAGGGGCACACCGATCCCGTACGTCTCATTGCGATTATCCAGCATCTCAATCTGGTAATCGCTGCAGAATTCCATCCCCGCGAAATCCTCTTCACGCCAGGCACCACGCGAGACCACCATGACGTCGTAGGAAAACTTGCCGCTGTGAACCTGATAGCTGGCCCCTGGTCGGATCGGATTGTGTTGAAGCACCAGTCGCAATGTCGATTCCAGAGCTCCGTTATAGAGATCGCAGGCGCCTCGAAACTGTGGATCGTACGGATTGCGAACCGGATCCAACTGGCCTGAAAAAAGATAAACGTATGCATGGGAGCAACAGACACTATAGTAGTCGATCGCCGAACCGGCCTGATGCAACCGCTCGGCACGCTTGCCAAGGATGTAACTGAGCTCCGCGACCGCGTAGGTCGTCTCGGCTGCCGGCTCACTCCCCGCCAACTCCACCAACCTCTCCAGGCATTCCTCCGGCTGCCCTTCGTACAGCTCTTTCAACGCATAACGCCGAAGCAAAGATTCGGTCCGCTCGGTCACCTTGGGGCCGGACCGTGAGAGGAGGCCAAGCGGACCCGCCAAGGGATTGAGCGGGTTATCGCGAACCCTGGCGTACTTGACTGATGAGCAACCCGCCCCAAGGCTTGTAGAGACTACAATCAACAGTAGAAAGAGAAGCGATCTCCACCTGTCGCCAAGCAGCCGCTCAGGCTCAACGCGCACGCGAAACGTCTCGGAAACGCGCTCGCCAAGCATCTTCCCTCGTTCCTGAACTGAATCGCATGATGCCCACCATCCCCATCGGCGGAACGCTAACAATTGCGATCCCTCAAGACAATCGCACTTCTGCCCCGAAGGAATGCTAGCCAATATGAGCTGGAGTCGATTTCCCTTTGACCTGGAGAGTTCGACGGCCCAGGCGATCCTAGCGGCGCTCGAGGAGTCCTTTCGTTCCGGCAGTTGGGGGGATTACGAGGGGCAGCCACTGGAGCGATTGAGCGGAATGCTGAGCGAGCGACTGGGGGGTGCCCATGTGCACCTTTGCGCCAGCGGAACGGTGGCGATGGAGTTGGCATTGCGAGCCCTGCCGGTGGGTGTGGGAGACGAGGTGCTGCTTGCAGGATATGACTATCCGGGGAATTTTCGCGCCATCGAGAGGGTGGGGGCCAGACCCGTGCTGGTCGACCTGGAATACGAAGGATGGCGGATCAGCCCGGAATCGCTGGCAGCAAGCCATCCCCGCAGCGTCAAGGCAGTGATTATCTCCCACCTGCATGGCACGACAGCGGGAATGAAGCTGCGGACCGAACTGGCCAAACAACGTGGACTGTGGGTGATCGAAGATGCCTGCCAAGCGCAGGGGGCGGTGGATGGGGGCCGATCCGCAGGCAGCTATGGGGATGTGGCGACGTGGAGTTTTGGTGGAAGCAAACTGGTCACATCCGGTCGGGGCGGTGCCGTAGCGACGGAAGATGCCCGAATCGCACAGCGCATTCGAACTATTGTGGGGCAGGGGAGCGATGCGTACCCGATGAGCAACCTTCAGGCGGTGGTCCTCTCTCCACAGCTGGAATCGCTCGATCGACTCCATGCTCAGCGATGGGAGGCGGTCGAGCGTTTGGAGTCGCGGCTTCGGCAATCGCGACGCCTGCAACTGGCCCGCCGCTTCCCGGACGACTCCCCGGCCTTCTACCATTGGGGAGCTCGACTGCTGGCAGAGGACGACAAGCAATTGGCCGATGCTCGTCGCTCCCTTGGCGATTTTCTTGCTAGGAAGGGAATTCGCTTGGGAGAAGGATTCGCCGGCTTTGGCAGACGCTCCGACAGCCGATGTCGTCGCTGGCAGCCGCTGGTCCATGCGTCGCGAGCCGCTTCAGAGACGATCTTGATCCATCACTCAATCTTGCGACGCTATCAGACGGACATCGAATCGATCGCCGATACGATCATGGAATGGGAGGACCAGTAACGGATGCATCTGCTCCTGACAAACGACGACGGTTACGAAGCTCTCGGACTCCAGCAACTGGTCAACAGGCTGACACAACTGGCCGTTCGGGTCACCGTGGTGGCCCCCGATCGCTGCTGGAGCCATTGTGGTCACAGCGTGACGGCAGGTGGACCGATGAAGCTATGGGAGGACGCGCCGAATCGATATCGATTGCAAGGTTCACCGGCGGATTGCGTTCGCGTCGCCCTGGGGGCATTGCAGTTGCAGCCGGACTGGGTGATCTCGGGAATCAATGCTGGCGCCAATCTCGGCTCGGATATCTGGGAAAGCGGCACCGTTGCGGCTGCCCGCGAAGCTGCGCTCCATGGATACCCAGCCATAGCCATCTCCCAGTACCGCCATCCATCGGTCGATCTCGACTGGCCATCGTCTGCAATCCGCGCTAGCCAATTGCTGAGCCAGATCTACTCCAGACCTACGCATGGTAACGGTCTCTGGAACCTCAACCTGCCCGCGATCGACTCCTCGATGCCCCTGCCCGAAATGGTCCAGTGCAAGGTGGACCCCAGCCGTCGCCCGATGGTCTGGAGACGCGAGGCCGATGGTGTGCATGCGTCGGGCGACTACCATCAAAGGCCAAGGCATTCGGGAAGCGACGTCGACCACTGCTTCTCTGGTTCCCCTTCGCTCAGCTGGATTCCACTGCATCATTCGAACGAATCGTGACAAGCCAGAGGCAGGTACCCTGATGGTGCTTATCGGAACTTGGAACTGGTGCTCCACGAAGGAAAGAGGGCACTTTGAATGCCCTCATTGCAAATTCTCGCAACCCTACCGGTGGCGACAATGCCGCACCTACCTTACGCTCTACCTGGTGCCGGTCCTGCCTCTAGGATCGGTGGTCGATTCGATCCAATGCAGTCACTGCAAGAATCTGTTTGCTCCCCATGTGCTGGGGGACAACCAGCAACATCCAGAACGGGCCGTCACCCAGTTCAGTTCGGAAGAGGAACTGTGTGTATGGATCGCTGCGGTCCTATGCGATGATGGGAAGGTCGAAGAATCGGAGATACGCGCAGCAAGAATCGCTTATCAAAAACTGACCGGCGAACCGCTCTCCCGGGACGAACTGGGGGCTTGGTGCGGATGGGTCCAGACCGCCGGCATCCACTCCCTTGGATGGCTGCAGCAGAGCTACAGACAATGGAATCTTCAGCGACGCAAGGAAATGCTCCAGGCGATGTTCTTCTGTGCCAGCAGCACCGGAACGCTGTCTCCCAACCGCATGATGACACTCAAACAGTGCCAACAGCTGCTCGATTACGACGAAGAGGAGTATCGTCGCGCCATCGAGGAGACGCTGGATTGGTGATATTCGCTTGGCTCCAGGGCCCCCCTAAGGGCCTTTCGGTTTGCTAGGATAGCAGCCTACCAACTGGGCCAGCGGCAGGGAAAGGATGCGAAAGGGGGTGAGACTATGGCGAAGTTTGAGATCGAGTCCTCGGAGGGGACGCGCTGGGTCCGCACGATCCTCGAGAATGAATCGATTCGGACTCGCAAAGGAAACCTCAACCGGATCGATGGCCAGGTCGCCATGACATGGCCGTTGCCTCGCTTTATGGATCTATGGATCTCGCTGATCGCGAAAGAATCGCCCTGGCGCCCCAGGTTTGAGGGAACCGGTGAAGTCCACCTGAAACCAAGCCTCGGAGGTTTTGAGGTGCTGGAGGCGACAGAAGACGACACCTGGATTTTCCGCGATGGCACCTTCTGGGCATCCGAGGAGTCAATCAAGCTGACGTTGCGGCGCGAGAAAATGCTGACCGCATTCTGGGCGGATGAGGGGTTGCTGTGGTGGCAGACGGCGGCAAGAGGCAATGGCAAGATCGTCATCGCTACACCCGGCCCCATCGAGGTGGTGGAACTTCACGACGAACACGTGGTGGTTTCCAGCGACTATGTGATCGCCAGAACCAACGGCATCCGCTTCACAATCGGTCGAGCCGCCAAATCGCTCATCGCCCATTGGCTCAGTGGCGACGGCCCTTCCTACCACTATCGTGGGACAGGCAAACTGCTGGTCTGTCCCGTCCCCTACTGGCGCAATCGCTTTCAGCAGCAAGATGCCGATCTTCAGACGGTTTGACCCTCTCTTCCTGCCGATGCCGCTGTCGATGCGGTTGTCGATTGATCCGTACCCGACGGCGTCGACCGTATTCCAGGAAAACCACTTTCCGGTCCCAACCTTCCAGCCTCCTTTGCTCGGGCTCAGACCTCGCCAAAATGGCCCGGAAAGCTCCAGTCCAGCTGCCTTCCGTTGTTGCGAATTGGCGTGGTAGTGCCGCCAGGATCGGAGGAAAACCAACCTTCATCTCCTCTTCAGGATGCTGGCTCTACAATCGACCGGATCAGGGAACCCAGTTTGGGCTACCATACACCCGCACCATGATGCTACTGCGGACGATGGAGCAAAAGACGCCATGCAACGACGGATCCTTCTTCAGCAATTGCCAAGGTGGCTCGCACTGCCCCTGGCACTGCATCCGCTGCGACTTCAGGGGCACCCCAGCCTCCTAGACGACCCCTCGGAGGCGATTGGTGGACGTTGGTACCTGCGGAAGATTCCCGAGAAACCTCCAGTCTATCTCTATCGCGACGGCGACCTTCTTTGCGATCTGTTTTCCTATCACCAGCAGGATTCCAACAACGATGGAATCGCCAATGTGCGCATCACGCACGACGAGGAGTTTCTGCTGATCGAAAGCCAGGGCTATCCGAATCACCCCACGGCAATCTTCCCCAATGACTCGAACCCCAACTCCATTCTTGTCCAGCAGTTCGTCTTTCGCCTGCCATTGACACCGAAGAAAGCCGATTCGATCAGCCGATTGCCTATGGGACCGATCGGTATGGCCAGCAATGGCGTCGTCTTTTTCAATCCATTCGAAGCTGGGGGGATGAACGCGGTCGAAGGGTACTCCGAAGTCTGGCTCGACTCATGCTGCGGTCATCCACAGCAAAGTGGTGTCTATCACTACCACAAGTATCCAGCTTGCGTGAAAAGTCCATTCAAGGATGACGGAGCCAACCACTCACCGATCCTCGGCTTTGCCTTTGATGGATTCCCGATCCATGGCCCCTTCGAAAGCCAGCAGCAGTATGCTCGCGACTGTCAGGGCGACTCTGCGCTGGATGTCTGCAATGGACACGAGGATCCAGTACGTGGCTACCACTATCATGTCACGCCCAATCGGTTTCCCTACATCATCGGAGGTTACCGGGGGATTCCCGAGCCATCAAACAATCGAGGGATCGGACGCGCGATGGCAGGAGGCCCCATCGTCGACAACCAACAAGGCTCCAGTCGCATCGGCTGGCAAATCGAATCGGTCCAACCTGGAAGTGGAAAAGCTGGATCGAACATCACCCTCACGGTCACTCTGGAATCGACATTTGCAACGACAGTAACCGACACCCCTTCCTGGTTGCAGGTTGGTCCCGTTGAAGCAACTGCAATTCGGCGAGATGGGAAGAAAATCGAAGCCGATCTATCGCTTCCAGAAGACCTCGCCGCTGGCGCACTTCTCGATCTTCACCTGGAATTTCCAGGCCGTGGAAACCGCCCCGTCGTCATCAAGAAAAACGATCTTTTTCGCCCTCTTCCGTGAGTCTCACTCATGCAATATTTCCGATCGGTCGGTACCTCGCGTCGGTCCTTCCTCTCCCACGCCATCGCTGGATCGATCTTGCCCCTCCCCCAGGGTTCTCCCCGATGCCTGGCAGATCCTCCCAAAGCGTGGAATCGCTTTCGAGGCGACCAAGGAGCCGGAGTCGGCGCGACAACGCTCCCTCCTCGCTGGGATATCGATCGGCATCTCGCATGGCAATGCCCGCTTCCAGGCCCCGGATCCTCCAGCCCAGTCATGACGGATGAACTGGTTCTGGTCACCAGTTACTCTGGATACGCGGAGAATCCGCAAGCTCCAGGCGATCTGCGATCGCTCTCAAGGCACTTGATCGCCGTCGATCGCAAGACAGGAGTCCAACGGTGGCGCTATGATGCTTCCTCCGAGACCGCAGAAGATCCCTTCGAAGGCTATCTGACCGAACACGGCTACGCCAGCAGTACGCCGACCACCGATGGCCAACGCGTCTATGCATTCTTCGGGAAAGATGGTGTTCACGCAGTCGACCTGGATGGCAATCGCCTGTGGCAGACTTCGGTAGGTACCCAGTCCAGCAATCGGCGTTGGGGCTCTGCCGCCAGCTTGATCCTCTACGACGATCTGGTGATCGTGAACGCATCGGAAGAGCAGCGCGCGATCATCGCGCTGGAGTCTCAGACGGGAAAGGTCCGCTGGCGAGCCGAAGGCGGGATCCTGGAACTGGCCTACGGCACTCCTTTGATCGCCAAAGATGCCGGTGGTCAGGATGTATTGATCGTCATCGCCCCAGGGGAAATCTGGGGACTGAACCCCAACAACGGAAAACTGCGATGGTATGCATCCCACAGCTTGACCGGAAATGTCTGTCCCAGTGTCCTGGTGCGAGATCAGATTGTCTATGGCTTTGGAGGATTCCGCTCCTCCGGTTCCTTCGCAATGAAACTCGGTGGCCGTGGTGAACTCAGTAAAGATGCCTTCATTTGGCAAAGCCGCGCCAGTTCCTATGTGGCGACTCCGTTGCTACACCAGGACGCACTCATGTGGCTGGACGACCGAGGAATCGCGTGGTGCATCCGCGCCTCCGATGGCAAGGAGCTTTATCGCCAGCGGGTCGAGGGACTTCAGGCCAGTGGAAGGCCTGTCTACGCATCCCCAGTCCTGGCAGAATCTCATTGGCTTGTCCCGAGTCGCTGGGACGGCATCTTTGCATTCGGTCTGGGAGATTCTTACCAACTGCTGGCCCAGAACCGACTTCCCAACGACGACAGCGAATTCAATGCCACGCCGGCGATCGATCGCGGGGACCTCCTGCTGCGATCCAACAAGGCGCTCTACTGCCTGCGAAACAGTTAGCGCTTTGTCACACCGATCTTGAGGTTCCTCGGACTTCTGGTCCGTCAAAAGAGACTTGCACCGATGGAGTGCACGTCCAACCTGAAAAAGGAATCAAAGCTAGTTTCGCGATTTGCCAAACCACCGTAGGCGGCTCAAGTGCTGGCGCGTGACTCTTCATCGATTTTCGTAAAAATCATCCGCCCCGCATTCGTCTGGTAGGTGGTCGTCACCATGACGGGCACTGTCGATCCGATCCGGTCGCGCCCCCCTTCCACCACCACCATCGTTCCGTCATCAAGGTATCCGACCCCCTGATCGTGCCCTTCCCCCGGCTTGACCACCCGCACCTGAAAACTCTCGCCAGGCATGTACTGAGGACGCAGGGCGTTTGCGATTTCATTCAGGTTGATCACGTCGACATTGTGCAACTTGGCTACCTTGTTGAGATTGTAGTCCCCGGTGACGATTTTCCCGTCGATCTGCTTTGCCAGCAGCACAAGCTTCATGTCGACCGACTGGCCTGCAAACTCAGGAAGATCGCGGTCGTACATCTGAAAATCAATCCGCTCGTGCGACCGAAGCCGATTGAGGATATCCAGCCCGCGCCGCCCCCGAACCCGCCTCAACCGGTCCTGACTGTCGGCGATGGCCTGCAGTTCCACCAGCACAAATCGCGGCATGATCAACTGACTGTCCAGAATGGCGGTGTCGGCCAGATCCGCCAGTCGGCCATCGATCACGCTGCTGGTGTCCAGGATCAATGGCCGCCTCCCCTTCAGATCGCGAGCGAATTCAACATAAGGGATCACAAAGCGAAAATCATCCTTGGTTTGAATCAAGAGACTGATACAGCCGTAGCATAAAACCGCCGCCAGCAGCAACTGAATGTTCCCTTGATTGGGATTGTCCTGCAGCAATGGGGTCAAAGCGACGGAAAGGAGGTAGGTCAGCAGAATGCCGACCAGCAGGCCAAAGTAAATCGCTGAAATCACCTCGATTCGCTTGCGCGGCGTCCACACGTCAATTGCGATCACCGACAGGGCCAACAGAATCACTCCCCCGAAGATGGGGTAAGGAATCCATTCAGGCCCTTGATTGTTGCTGCGGACAAAAAGAGTTGCCACTCCGGCAGCCACCGCGATGAAGACCAAGCGAAGGATCAGCATCGGCAGGTTGCGCACGGGGCTGGTTGGAACCCCCAGATCTTTGGTTGGATTCAGTGGCGGACGATCAAGTGACATAGCGATCACTGGCTGGGAGAATGCGAAAAAGGGTCTGTGGAGATCCTATGGCGATTTTACTCTTCCACCAGCCAAAAACCCAAAGGCTTCACCTTTTTTAGGGGTCAGAAAGGAAGTTTTCCAGTCAAAGGCTTGGGGATGTAGGAACTATTCCGTTGGCGCACGATTTCGACGCGCACCATGGAGTCGGGGTTTACCCCCGCATACTCCTCTTTGGCATCCTTGGAGCTTAAATCGATCTTGGTCAGTTCCCCAAGCACTTCCATTCCCTCGATGACGCGGCCGAAGACGCAGTATTCACCGTTCATCGGGGGAGATGCGAGCAGGTCGAAAAAGAATTGAGCAGAACCGGAATCGTAATCGGTGGCCTGTGTGACCGGATCGGATCCCAGCGCGACAGCGACGCTTCCGCGAAAATGCTTGCGGGCTCTCGGGGACTTCATCTCACCTCGTACCGTATATCCCGCCGAACCACTTCCATCCCCTCGTTCGCAACCGGTTTGCGCGACGAAGTGCTTGAGCACCCGGAAGATCGGACGCCCATCGTAGAATCCATTCTTCGCAAGGTAGAGGAAATTAGCGACCGTTTCCGGGGCATCATCTTCGAAAAGCTCCAGGACGATCACACCTTTGGTGGTTGAGATGCGGACTCTTGGCAGATCGTCGGCCTGGGCTTCGGCTTCCCGCAACTCCAGTTCCTTCTTCCAATCCTCTTTCAGTTGCTCGATCGACTGAAGCACTTGCGGAGGGACCGCCGTATCGACCCCGCCCTGGATCGCTCGCCGCAAACACTGCTCGGAGAATTCAAAATCGTGCTCTCCGAAAGCGGCCAGTCCAGCGATGCCATCGAGATTGGGGTTTGGATACTTCTGTTCCACCAGCACCTTACCAACTTCATTCATTCCATCGAATCGGTCGGCTTCGCATTCCTCTTGGAGCATTCCAAAGAGGAGATCCCCGACGGTGGAGTATCGCTGGGAATCACTGCGATACAGGTCGATAGCCGCTTTTCGGAATCGTTGACTTGCCTCGCGTGTAGCCTGCGATACCTTCTGCCATTCCTCCAACTTGGAATCACGATCGGCAGACAGATCGGTGTGATGCTCGACAATCTTCCGCCGAAGATTCTTCATCTGATTTTTCAATTCAGCCAACTGCTCCCGGTAGGCTTGCGCCAGAGGGCTGCTGTCGCTCTCAGGAACCTGACCGGCATCGGGTGCAATCGCGGGTGGCTCATTACCGGTCGCGGCAGCATCTTGGCCGAAGGCCATCGGTGCTATGCCGCTGGTCATCCAAGCGAGAAGCAACCCTGGGATTCCCAAGGCCATCATTGCTTTGGCCTTTCCAGCTTGATCCATCGCCAGGCGGATCCCGCTGCGGACTAGTTCGTTTTTCTTTCCCGGTTGCATTCGCAGCATCCTCTTCCGCAAGTCGAGCAAGGCGGACCCAATATTTTCCATACGCGATATTTTCCATACGCGCCAGCTGCCCCATCGGTTCGGTCACCTGGACAGCCCTCAAGGGGGTTCATGGTACGTCGCATCCACCCTGGATGGCAATTGCCTTGGAAGCCCAACGAGAAGTTTGGAGGATTCGACCAAGAAGTGCCGGAAGGTGGAAAACCGGCGAACGGACAACGCACCAGCGGTGAATCGCGTAGAATGCTGCCATGCGGCAAACAGAACCATCGCCGTCGAATCCCTTCGGAGGCTATGGATGCCACGCAAAAGCCGCTCGCCGCAACCTTCGAACTCCAACCTGCGGGGATCGGTGCGGATTATCGCCGGTTCAATGCGGGGCCGTTCGATTCCGTTTCTTGTCTCCGAAGCGACGCGGCCCATGAAGGATAAAACCAGGGGTGCGATTTTCAACATCATCGGACCGAGCCTGGAAGGGTTCCGGGTTTTCGATCTATTCGCCGGGACTGGGATTCTGGCGATGGAGTCCTTATCCAGGGGGGCGATCAGTGCAACGGTGGTGGAGCTGGACCACCGAAGGGCCAAAGCGATCGATCAGGCAGGCAGAACCTTGTTGCTGACCTCGAGATTGCGAGTCGTTTCCGCTGATGCCTTTGCATGGTCCGAACGGTGGCTCAAGGGGACTGAAGCGTCTCCGATGGTCGAGCCTTGGGTGGTGTTCTTTTGCCCCCCGTACCCCATGTGGGATGCGGACCCAGCCCAGATGGAACGCCTGATCCAACTCTGGGCACAAGCTGCCCCAGCAGGATCGGTCTTAGTGGCCGAATCGCCGGAGCGTCGAGTCGACCACAACCTGCCATCAGCTCCTTGGCAATGGGAGTCCAGGCGTTATCCACCGGCCAATGTGCTGTTCGGATGGTATACCGTAGAGTCACCAGGCCCCGCGCTGGAGTGACCTTCTGCGGTCATAGAAAGCAGGCGGTATCTCACTCTAAAGGTCTATCGCCGAATCGCTTGCGGGTACCCCGCGGGATCGAATCTGCGTCATGATCGAAAGGATCGCAAGGGCTGCCTGTCGCACCGCCTGTGATCTTGCCTGGGGCGTGTTGCGACTTTTATTGGACCGTGGCGGAATGGCAGGCCAATCGATCGACCAGCGATTCTTCTCCTTCAGCTCGCCAAGTTCCTCAAGCTTGTCGAGCAACAGTTGCAAGGTCGCTTCCCCAGGGACCGTGCGGCAGATGCGGTAAGGAGCCCGGCCCGATCGCTGCCCCTTCAGTGGCTCTTCGGTAGGCGGACCCAGCCAGCGGAGCGACTGGAACAGAAGACCTGCAAGGCCCAGCCCCGAAGCGATGATCGCCAGGGGCCATTGCGATACGGCAGCTAAAAGGGCCGCGAAAACAAAACAGATCACGGAAGTGATCAGCAGTGGCTGCTGCCACCAGACCGATCCGACAGCCTCTCTGTTTCGAACCGGCGCCGATTGCTCATCCACCTCCGGCAACGCCTGCACCTTGACAACGATCACCGAAATGTTGTCCGGTCCACCTCGGAGATTGGCCAGATCGACGAGAACGCGAGCCGCCTGATCGACATCGAGCACCTGAAGGAGATGCGACATCTCTTCATCGGATACCTGACCAGAAAGTCCATCGCTGCAAAGGAGAAATTGATCTCCCTCCCGCACGTCAAAAGGGCCCTCAAGGTCCACCTGCACCGACGGGTTGGGACCCAGCGAACGAGTGATCACATTCTTCGGAATCGCCCCCCCTCGAATCACCGCTTCACTTAATTCACCCGATGCCTCCAACTCCCAAACCAAGCTATGGTCAAATGTCAGTTGCTCCAACACCGATCCACGCAGCCGATAGACGCGGGAGTCACCGACGTGCCCAATCAGCGCCCCCTTCGGCAACAGCACTAGGCTGCTGCATGTCGTACCCATGTTTCGGAAATCAAGGTTGGCCTGACCTCTCCGGTGGATTTCGCGATTGGCTTCGTGGAAAGAATCGACGATCGATGCACCGGGATCGTGGCGTTTGGACTTCAGGTAAAAATGCCCCACCGTCTCGGCAGCCAGACGACTGGCGATTTCCCCTGCAGCGTGCGCACCCATGCCATCGGCGACCAGGAAAAGATGGCCATGATGGCGCCAGGCAATTGGCGTTTCGGCCAGCACGCTGGAGACGAAATCCTGGTTGTAGCTGCGACGCATCCCCGTTTCGCTGACGGTCGCAACGCGAACACTTGTTGCCGGCGAACAACCGCTCAAGTTGGAAGCAGTGGAATCGTTCGAATGCGTGGAGGGCGACAAAGTACCGGGATCTCCCAGGAACCATTCGGCGAGGCAAAAGCTGTAGCAAGGGCAACTCCCTCACACAGCCAACCCGACACGCCATTCTAAAGGAAAACGCAGTGTCGATTCGAAGCTGGATCTGAAATTCCTTCCCAGCAGCGGAGGTTCTCAGGCTGCACGCGCTGGTCGCTTCAGCCGGAACAAGCCAAAGATTTCCTCGGAAGTCAGCCCCAGATTGGCAGGGCCGTTTCCCTCCGCAAAAAGCGTTTCCGCCAAGGACCTCTTCTCCTCCAGCACATGGTGGATCCGCTGCTCGATCGTCTGAATCGATGTCATCCGAGTGATCGTCACCGTACCGGCGGCTCCCAACCGATGGGCTCGATTGATCGCCTGATCCTCCACTGCAGGATTCCACCATCGATCGAACAGAAAAACGTAGCGGCAGAATTGCAAATTCAGCCCCACAGCCCCCGCCCCATAGCTCATCAGGATCACATGGCACTTGGGGTCTGAACGAAACCTCTCGATCACTGCATCCCTTTTGTTGGAAGGCACGCGACCATGGTAATGAAGTGGCTGAAACCGCTGGAGCCGATCCGAGATTTTGTCGAGCGTGTCGACCCATTGGCTGAAGACAATCGCCTTCTGTCCACTGGCCGCTACCTCCTCCAGATCCGCCTCCAATCGCTCCAGCTTGGCACTGGAACTGGTCAAAGGATCAAAATTGCAGATCTGCTTGAGCCTCAGCACCAGCTCAAAAACATGCTGGATGGTCAGCGCATCTCCCATATCCGACAATTGGATCACCCCTTCTTCCTCGGCAGATTTGTAGCTGGCCCACTGGTCTCCGGTCAGTTCCAGCATCGCATCCCGATACATCTTGGGAGGCATCTCCGTCAGCACTTTGTCTTTCGTGCGCCGCAGAATAAAGTCACCCGTTGCCTCCCCCATCTCCCTCAAGCTCATCCCATCATGAAGAAAACCGGGCGAAAGAAATTCGAAGATGCTGACCAGATCATCCGAAGAGTTTTCAATGGGTGTACCGGTCAATGCCCACGACCGCTGCCTGGGAACCGAACGGATGATGGAACTGGTCGAACTGTTGCGGTTTTTGATTCGCTGCGCCTCATCCAAGACCATCAAGTCAAACTGCACACCGCTTTCCTGCATGGCCTCCCAATCCCGCATCATCAGTTCATAATTGGCGATCTTGACCGGGGTTGTGGCCTGCTGCCAAATCCAGTTTCGTTTGGCTGCATCACCCTCGATGACCGCCAAAGGAATTTCAGGTGCCCAAAGCCGGAACTCCCGCACCCAATTGGTCACCAACGGTTTGGGACAGACCAAAAGGACTTTCCCCACCTCACCTGCCATCACCAGCATCCGAATTGTGGTGATCGCCTGCATGGTCTTGCCGAGCCCCATTTCGTCTGCGAGGATCGCGGCCCCGCGAGAGAAGAGAAATCCGATCCCCTCCATCTGATAAGGAAATGGCTCGAACGGAAATGTCAGCCTCGCCGAACTGACCAGCGTCTCCAGCGGCGGCTGAAGAAGGTAATAGAGACGGTCCTCGAGTTTCACCAAATCCCCCGGTGGCCGAATGCGAGTCCAGCGACTGCGGGGTGGGACATCTTCGGACGGTGGACTGCAGGGTCGCTCTTCCTGCTTGGCTTCGGCGCCAGGATTGTTTTTCGTCGCCGCTACGGCCGGACCGGCGGCCTGACCAGCCAGTAGTCCAATCTCCGGAAAGGTGAATCCAATGGCACGAGGGATTTGACTGCGGACTTGAATCGAAAGGACGGCTGGGCCATCTCCGTCGATCAGCGAAGGAGCCTCCCCAATCAACGGCTCCCGATTCCATGCGCACTGGATCGCAACCGCTCGCACCGGCTCTAGCTCGGTACTCCAACACGCGACCGCAGGTTCCCCCTTTGCCTCGGCCCCCTCAACCGCTTCCCCGTTTTCCAAATCCATCGACAGCTCTAGGCCTTCCATAGCCAAGTCCCTTCTGAACGACGACGCCTCAGCCGATCGAAAGCCTTAAACCCCCCTGCTCTCAGGCGCGCTCATGCCGCCTTCGTCGATGGATTCGCCTCCCCTAAGGCTTCCTCGATCCTGCCAAACGGCTCCGGAAGATCCATCGTCGGCACCAGCTGCTGCCACCGGGCAGCCGCCTCCAACGCATCATTGGGGCGTTCGGCCAAAGCCACCACTTTCCAGCCACCCATCGTCACCGGTTCTGAAACCGCAGGCACCCCAGAAGGTCTCGCCCAGTGACGCCCCCCATCCGAGCCCTGATCGGCGATCGGCACTTCAATCCAAACCACCGGCAAATCGGTATACCGACAGGTTCCTAGTGCCCCTGGTGCGTCGGTTACTAGCATCGCCATTTTGGATTTTGCCTTCTGCAGCAAGACCCGCCCGATCTGCTCGCCACACAGATACCCCTCCAAGGTCGATCCGTACAGGATCTCCTGCGCACGCGTCGGCTTTACGGGAAGAGTGCAGTAGAACTCCAGAGGCCTACCCAGGGGATTGACCACCAACAGCCCTCCGACAAATCCCAAATCCTGGTGGACGCGGACAGTTAGAAATCCGATGGCCGATGGGATGGATTCCACGCGATTCTCACCTTCCGGAAACAGGAACCCCCAACGAAAAGGTCGGGGAGTCGAACTGCAATGCACCATCAATTCGGCAGTTTCGCGGTGGGCCTTGAGGCATTGAAAAGTTACCGCCGGACACCCTACTTTCGGCTCAAGCGGTACAAAGTGAAAATTCGCCACTCCTCAGGATTTTTTGGAGCGTATAATGATAAGATCGACCAAAAAATGGTGAGCTATGGGACACCACCCCCTTGGTTGAGTCCCGACTTTTGTACACCTACCCCTCCTGATGGCATGGAGCCGACACTGCAATGTCGCAAGATCCCCAGAATCTTTCCCCGATGTTCCGGATCGACGTCTCGGCCGAAGCACCTGGAAGTGCTGCCAATTCCGGACGCCCGGAAGACACGCTGATGGTCGCGACACTGGTGGCCTTGATGCGACAGATGATCCAGCACCAGGAGAAACAGAACCAACTTCTGGAACAGCTTATCTCCTCCACCAATCAAATGCAGAAGCAACGGCAGACCGAACTCCAGCAGTGGAAAGAAGCCAATCCTCATTTGGCCAAGGCCTGCCGTAAAGCGGCCGACACGCTTTCTCGAGTACAAACCCAATTCCTGGAAAGCATGACCGAAGAAATCGCAGAAAACCAGGAGGAACTTCTGGATGGCGAATTCGTGCTGCAGGAGTTTGTCGACAAGTACGGCCCCAGACTAGCGCACCTGAACGGACTTCTTCAGGTGGTTGCCCAACTGGGTGGCTGATCGCGCCCGCAACGACCGACTTCCTGCCAGTCTTTTTCTGCGACTTCTACTTGTGCTTCGTCACATCCGATTGTCAGACTAGGGCAGACTTCCCTTCAGTCCATGAAGCCTTACATCGATCGACCGTAAGTCCTTCGTAGAATTTGACTCACCTCCCCATTGATAGGCTTCACCAAACCTCCAAGGGGGGTGATCAGCAGGGCTTTTCCCCTGCCTCCGTTCCTTCATCCCTGGCGACCATGCCATAAAAACCTAAGTTTTTTGTAGAGCGTGACTCGAGAGATACCCAGTTCCTTCGCGGCACGACTTCGATTCCCTTTGCAGCGAGTCAAGGCATCATGAATCCGCTGAAATTCCTCCCGTCTGACTGGATCTGCCAAGAAACGAGGTGGGGGGATCGCCGAGTCGCCTGAATCGAGTTCGTCCAGCCGATGCCTCCCCTCTGGCACCCTACCCGCTCCAGGCTCCGCCTCCAACGTATGCGATTTCTTGACGTCCGGGTGATCGGTTAAATCATCGTCATCCAAATCCAGCCAAAGGGAAAGATGAACTTCTTCGATCTGGTGATCGCAATGGTCCAGCGTCGCCTCCAGCACATCTTGCAGCTGTGCTAAGTTGCCGGGCCACGGGTACTGAGCAAGCAATCTTTTCGCGGTTTTGGTCAACCTCGGAACCGGCTTGTTTCGGCGAGCAGCAAGCCACGACAAGACGGTGCGCGCAATCGTCGGGATCTGGGGGGCGAACTCACGCAACGGCGGGATCCGGATCGCCCTCTCAGGTCCCATCCATGAAAGCAACTCCGAATCAATCAATTCCCAGGGAGACACCCCCGATTGCTCCCGCAATCCAAAAACCAAGTGCCCCGACTGCGCGCCACGCTTGTACAGATCCTTCTGACGCTCCAACCACCCAGCCATTCGCTTCTGCAGCGCCGGTGCCAGTAGCTGACACGACTCCAGGTACAACGTGCCACCTTGGATAAAATCGAGCCATCCCATAAGGTAGCGCTGCGTATCCGAGCCGCTGCTATCCTCCACAATCCCACCAAAGATCGACTTCTCACTCCGCTCGGGATCCAGAAACTCAGCCGAGGAGCCCATGAACGGATGAATCGACCAGGGTGACTGCTGGTGAATCCATCTAGCGATTAGAGATTTCCCAACCCCTCGCTCCCCCACCAAACAAACTGGTCCATGTCGACCTACCAGAGCCTGAATCTGGCTCACAAAGGGCTCCAACCCTTCGGATCCAGCCAGCTCCTGCATCAAATCTCTCTTCCGGTCTGCGAGAAAACCGGGATCTGCTGCTTCCCACAGCGAGTCACTCTGGGACTCCTCCGCCGCTCCGATCGGTCCACGTATCCCATGCTGAAAACGATCCAGCCAGATCGGAAGCTGGATCACCGCTTGCTGCATCGGAATACAAACGCTGGCCCCGCAGGCCAACCATGCCGCATGATAATTGTGAGATGCGGTGAGCACCGCCACCGGCACACGGCCGGCATGTAGCCTCCCAACCGCCGACAGCTTTTCCTCGGATGGCGCACCCGATTGCATCCCCGAGACAATCACTAGCCTGTCTTCTTGCGACTGACTCAAGGCCATTGCTTCAGACTCGCAGGCGACCATGGTCACTTTCGTGCGCAACGCCATCATCTGCCGCAACTGGATGAACAGTTCCTCGGGAAACCAAAGGGTGTAGATGGTCGTCATTGGGGATCCTGAGTGGGCAGTTCCCAGCAACTGGAGAAAGAAAAAAGTCACCTCACTTCGACGCTGCCATCTACTCTCACTTCCATGTTGTCGTACTGATAGAACCTGGATTATACCGAATGCGGTAATACCCAACAAAAGAAAGATAGCAACTTTCCTTGCAGATTGCGATGCCACCAAGGCATTTGAAAGGAAGGATCGGACACCTGCACAAAACAGGAGATTTAAAGGCTTTGCGTATCCTAGGAGATAAAACTCCCCATCGACTCGCGATAGCCCAGCCTGAGAGGCCCGAAACACATGCCAAAAAGGGCAACCCTTCTAATGAATCTCCTATTTCGCAATACTTTCGGATGGAAAGCCGCCAACAGGATCATTCAACCAAAAAGACTCTGGCAGCTCGTCCCTTTTTCCCTCCGGTGCTGGAGATCGTGATATCCCCCTGCCCCGATGTCGTCACTTTTCCTGCGATAAACTGAGCGTCGTAGGCACCTTGTCCACTGAGGTTGAAGCCGCCCCATTTTGCGTAAAGCGTCCCGGAAAGCAACGAGTTACCAGAGTTGCCCGTCACGGTGATCTCGTTGGGATTTCGACGTCGCTGAAAAAACAGCATGCCATCAAACTTACTGCTGACAGCAGGTGCCCCCGAATAAAGCGATGCGTAGGCAAACCGTGCGGTATCAATCGGGCTCATCGTCACAGAAGCGTTGAAGGTCACACGGCCGAACTTCGCACTATCTAAGGCGGGCATCGGATTGTCCTGATCGTTCGCGTCTGGCCAACCGGTCGTAGGGCTATACGTACTGCCTGTATTGTAGAACAGCACGCCCTCTGCCTTTACGTTACCACCCGTGATCTTCAGAACGTCCTGGTTGTTCTGCTGAGCACGAATTACATAGATGCCGGGGATGAAGTAGACTGTCCCTCCGGTAATCGAAATATCGTCATAGATTCCTGGATGGAGAATGGCTGCACCAGCCACTGCGGTGTACAGCCCACCGGCGATCGATTCCCCGGCGGTAGCGATCCGATTTTGGTTTCCCTTATCTGTATTCATCCCCTGGACGTTCAGATTGGTGATCTTAGGCGATCCCCGCAGTCTCGAATCGACGCCGAGAGTTGTGATGGGTGTTGGGAGTTCCAGCATGGGGTCCGGTTCGGGCAACTGCCCGGCTCTCAAAGGTGGGGGCAGCGTGGGATCGTAGGGCTTGATATTGGATGGATTGTCCACGCCTCCCACAACAGCCATGTCGGAAGCGAAGATTCCATTGTCGGTCGAATTGCCGGCGGAAACCGCAACCCCGTTGTTGCCGGTAAGGACTTGCTGACCGTTCTCATCAACCCCTCCTCCTTCCGAATTGACAACGATGCGTCCTGCAACGAACAGACGCCCCTGCCCAGAAACGCTCAGTCCCGGGACGGCCGTTGGGTTCAGCGCACAGACGCCATCTCCGGACGGCATCGCGATGAACCCCGCCACCGAACGGGAAACAACTTTTTCGCCGCTGGCGTTCCTTACCAGGAACCCAAAAAATTGGCTCTTCGGTTGTCGAACGATTACTTCGATGTAGTTGTCTTTCCCCTGATAGTTTCCGTTCATCGGCGGAATCCGGATATCGGAATTGGTCAGTACTTCCACCTGTGGATGCTGCGCCGCCAACTGGATGGCATCATAGCGCGCCTGGGTGGCATTCCCTGTCTTCATGTAGGTTCTGGCGGCTACGAGTGCAACCGAGTCGGCGATCGTCTGGCCATGCCTTGCCTGCCCCATCTTGACTGCCAGGTCGGTAACCAACGCCAGCATGCTCAGCGCCAGCACCAGAGTCATCCCTACAAGCACCAGGATGACCCCCTGACGCGTCGCTTTCCGGCCCCTTGCCCGTCGATATCCCTCCAATTCGTAAAAATCCCGAGAGAATTTTGCGGCATGCATTTTGTCGTTTCCTAATGGGAGATGGGCGTCAAGGATACCGACTGAATGGTCCGATCAAAGAGTCCGAAACTCAGAACCGTTCTGCATCGCACACCGGCAGTGACTCGGACGCGGTGGTCCTTCCGTACATCGTTCCCGCCATCGATCCATTCCACTTTCAGCGAGAGGTCTTCGGCTGGAATGCCGGTAAGTCGGTCGAGGAACATCGCAGAAATGACGGCGCCGTCCGTCGCATCGATCGGTAGTGCACTGATATCCGAAATGGATCGATCAAGCTCCAGTACGGGATCCGGCCCCCATGGGTCAGTGGACAGGAGTCCCCGCACCGCCGCCTTACGAGCGATGTAGCAGGTCGCATCCGTCAACCGCTGATGGCGGAGGTTGATGAAGCCGAAGTCAACGATGCTCAACAGCGCCATCAGGAACAGTGGGATCGCCAAGGCAAACTCCAGAATCGCGGCACCTCGCCTGCGTCTGCCCCGTCGGCTCGCAATCCGATCGGATCGCCCACCATGCCGTCCCCCACGCGTATCCATCGATCACCTCCGCGGCTCAACGCACAATCGGAACAAGAAGTACACGCCTGGCAATCATGACATTGGGAAGCAGTGGCCAGGAGACCACCGTGCGGAATGTGTAGGATGCTTCCAGACGCACCACCTTGACGTTCTGCGAGTACGCCGCGCTGTAGGTCGGTGCCGGCATCGCGAAATCGGACGGGTTGAAGTTTGAAACTCCTGACATTTCATCGGTGACCACCTGAATCACCTTCTCCTGCCACCAGGCCTGCGTGGTGCTACTGAAAGGATGATTGGTTGCATACCTCGCTCCGGATCCCACCGCGTGCCCCAGCGCGATGAAGTAGTAGCCAAACCGGCAAAGATCAAGTGTTCCTCCAAGGACGGCCAGGAGCAGCGGAAGAGCGATCGCCAGTTCAACCAGAACCGCCCCCTTGCGATCTTGGGCAGTTCGCCTGCGACGATCGCTGGTAACATCGCACCTTACTGAGAGTCGCTGCACCATTCCTCATTCCCCTTCCATCGATGGGAGAATTACTCAGCAAAAAGATTCATCACCCGCAACGCCGCTGGCCCCAGCAGTACCGCATAGAGAACCGGAAAAATACAGAACAGCGTCGGAAAGATCACCTTGATCACAGCCTGCTGGGCCTTGGTTTCTGCGATCGTCATCCGTTTGATACGCATCGAATCAGCGAAGACAGTCATTGCAGTCGAAAGGCTGGCGCCAAATCGCTCGGACTGAGAAATCACGGAGGCCATGGTCCGAAGTTCTTCCAGATCAAATCGGTCGGCGCATGCCTTCAGCGATTCGGATACACTTCTGCCCAGTCGCGTCTCGCGGACCACAATCGCCAATTCAATCGCCAATTCCGGATGGGCAGAGGACAGTTCCTGGGAGACGCGTGCCAGCGCGGACGGAAGGCTGATACCCCCTTCCAGGCAGATGTTCACCACATCCAACGCGTCCGGCAGGGAGCGACGGATGACCATCTGACGCTTCGCTTTCAGATGGTCCAACCAGAATGACGGCGCCAGCTTTCCGGCCACTCCACAGACCAGCCCCGCCAATAGTGCATGTTGACTGCTCACCGCCAGTTTATTTGCAACAAGCCATCCGAGCGCAGCGGGAACAAAGATCAGAACCACTTGAAGAATGCGGAATCCATGAGAGTGAGCGAACTTGTAAAGCCCTGCATGGATCAGCCGTAACTTCAGTTCCTCCTTTTTCTGATCCTTTTCCACCCTAGCTTTCAAGCGTTTTCCAAAAACCGTTTCCTGCTCCCCCTCTTCATCCTTCGTGGATTTGCGTCCAGCCAGCGATACCTCACTGTTGGTGATCATCAACAGGACAATAGCCGCCAACAGCCCCACCGCTGCCAGCAGCAAGAGGACTGGGTTGTAAAGCCATCGGGAGAAGACAGTGATATCGAACAAAATCTATCGACCTCCCTCTTCCTAAAAATCGAAATGGATAATCTTCTGCATCCACATCCAGCCGGCTCCCAGCATCGCCAGCAAGACGACAAATAACTCAGGGTGCCCCAGGATCGGCTCGAAGTACGTGGGATGGATGAAATAGACCAAAGCGCTGACGAGAAATGGCAGAACAAGCAAAACATAAGCCTGCATCTGGCCTTCGGCCGTCAACGCACCCACCTTGTCCTCCAGCTTCATTCGCTCGCGGATCACATTGGACAGCTTCATCAACAATGCCGAAAGATTTCCCCCGGTCTGTCGGTGGATCGAAAGAGCCACAACAAAAATCTTGATTTCCAGCAGGCCAGTTCTTCTTCCAAGTTCCCGAAAGGAAGCTTCGGGCGAAAGCCCAAGGTTTTGCTGTTCCCAGCAGAGAGAAAACTCCTCTGCGATCGGTGAAGGAAACTGCTCAGCTACCCCGCGCATCGCCTGCGAAATCGTCTGACCGGCTCGAAGCACCCTGGCCATCATCTCGAATGCCTCTGGCAACTGCTTCTTGAGCTTGTTGCGACGGTGGTTGCGTACAAAACGGATCACGACGAAAGGAATAATCCCGAATACAAGCCCCACCGGAATGAATACCCAAGGCCAGGGCGACAGGTAACCGACGACCGATCCGGATGCCACCATCAGAATCAGGCTCAGCAGAATCAATTGCTGCAACCGCATCTGAAGTCCAGCCTGCAGCAGCATCTGCCGGATTCGATTGGCCGTGCTCAGTCCGGCATCGGGATCCAACGTACCAGCAGCGGCCTGTTCGTAGACCTGCTGATTGACCATCATCGCGCTGGCTCGATCCGCCTGACGCTCGATCAACTCGGCCGCAAGTTTCTCTCTAGCCCTGCGCCGCCGATCATCAACGATGTCCGACAACGCCCAGTTGATCCCCGCAACCAGCAAAAACCCTGACAGGAAGGCAAGCAAACTTAGGAGATTCAGTTCCACTAAACCCTCCCTTTGCAATCCATGAGAACGCGCTTTTCGAACATCTCATTGGAAAGATCAATTCCGTAGGAGTGGATCCGGTTGATGATCGATGGGCGGATACCGGTAGCAGCAAACTGACCGATCGCCACGCGGTCGCTGTTCAGGCCCGTCTGCCGAAACTCAAAGATATCCTGCATGCTGATCACCTCCCCCTCCATCCCGGTGATCTCCGATATCCTCGTCACTTTCCGCACCCCGCCGCTGAGCCTAGAAACCTGAAGGATGATATTGACGGCCGATGCGATCTGCTTGCGAATCACCCAGATCGGCATGTCGAAACCGGCCATGCTGGCCATCATCTCCAAGCGGCTGACACCATCGCGCGTCGTGTTGGCGTGAATGGTCGTCAAGCTACCTTCATGCCCCGTATTCATCGCCTGGAGCATATCGAGCGCCTCGGCGCCGCGGCACTCGCCGATCAGAATGCGGTCAGGTCGCATACGCAGCGCGTTACGCACCAGATCCCGTGTGGTGATCTCACCAAGCCCCTCCAGATTGGCCGTGCGGGTTTCCATCCGGACCACGTGCGGCTGCTGCAGTCGCAATTCGGCGGCATCTTCGATGGTCGCCACCCGTTCGTCCTCCGGAATGTAACGTGACAGACTGTTGAGCAGCGTTGTCTTTCCGCTTCCCGTTCCTCCGGAGATGATGATGTTTGCGCGAGCCTTGACGCAGGCGATCAGAAAATCGACCATTTCCTGCGTGATCGACTGATTGTCGACCAGCTTTTGAAGATGCAGCGGCTTGGCCCCGAATCGGCGGATGGAAACAAGGGCGCCATCGAGAGCGACTGGAGCGATCACTGCATTCAAACGACTGCCATCTGCTAGGCGAGCATCGACCATCGGACTCATCTCGTCGACGCGTCGACCGATCTGCGCCGCAATGCGCTGAACAATCTGCACCAGATGGCGATCGTCGTGGAAGGTCACGTGCGTCCGTTGCAACCTCCCCTTCTTTTCGATGTAGATCATCTTCGGACCATTGATCAGGATGTCCGAGATATCCGGGTCCGACAGCAACTGCTCCAATGGCCCTAGCCCAAACGCTTCGTCCATCACCTCCTTGATCAATCGCTCATGCTCCGAAGACGTCAGGAGGTCTTTGCGGCTGCGACAGAGAATCTCCGCCTGCCGACGCACCTCTGCCCTCAACTGCTCGGGCGTCGCCTTCCCGATAGCAACCGGGTCCAGCTGTGCAATGACCTCCTGATGCAACTCGCGCTTGAGAGCTACAAACTTGGGGTCTTCGATGTACTCCGCGATCTCCTCCGCGGCTTTTCCCCCTGCGACTCCGCCTGCCGCTGAAGGCGGACTTTCGATCGGCACAGAAGACGACTGCACTGCAGTCGACCCATCGACCGACTCTACCGCTGCCGAAGCGTCCGCTACCGCTGGCTGGACATTGCGAGACTCCTCTCCTACCGCTTCGTTCTTTTTTGGTCTCAACAACCACGCCATCGCATGCAACCCTTCCACTCACGCTTCAGATCAAAATCGTAAAGCCCCTTCATCGCGGTGCAATTCGTGCGCCAAAAACCCCTAGGTCCTCAATACGGAACTCGTAACTTCTTTTCTCAACCACACGATCAATCGCCAAGCCCAGATCGACCAGGGCTGAGAGGTGACCAGTGGGGCACCACTGTGCATGGCTGTCAAATGAGGTCGCGATGCATAGGGGAGCCGAAGATCGATCTTTCGCCCCAGCAGTTCCTCCGACTCGCGGACTGACAACTGCCCCGGCTCCCCGTCATGGTTGGCAACAATTGCGATCTGGTGCTCCTTGATCCCCAGAGCGGCAAGCTGGTCCAAAACACCCTTAGCCTTGGTGAGTGCCACAAACTCGCGCCGAGTCACCAGCACCAGACGGGTGCATCGCATCGCTGCTTCGCGCATGGCCAGATGCCCGATGCTCCCGATATCGATCACGATCCATGGGTGACGAAGCCTCGCAAAGGAAAGGACGCGGCGCACCATGGCTTCGGTGATTCCGAAGCACAAATTGCTGGCGTGCCCCCCTCCCTTCAGCAATGAGAAACCTCGCTCCGTCTGCGCCAAGATACGTCCATAAAGGTTGTCATCCAGTTTGGACCAACTCGCCACAAGATCGTCCAGAGTGTGGCGTGGCTGCACTCCAAGGTATAGCGAGATGTCACAGACACTCTCAAAATCCAAAACCAACCCGTTGGCTTGCCTCCTGGCCAACAACGCAGCCAGATTCAATGCAACCGATGTGCACCCAGCCCCTCCAGACTCGCTGATCACTCCCCAAATTATCCCACCGGATGATTCCTGCGAGGCTCCTTGACGCCTTGAGCGATACCGCCCAACGGCATCGTTCAGCCCATTCTCCAATTGCAAAATGTCGATATAGTCCTGCACCCCTGCCTGCATGGCACGAACTACGCTCTTTGCATCATCCGATGGGCCGATGGCCACTAGGTACGCCGAGCTGGTCATCGATAATTCGCGGAGCATCGTTACATGCTCTGTCAGTTCGCCATCGAGCACAGCAAAAAGCAATGCAGGAGATTCCAGGACAGCTGCGGAAGACAGCTCATTGAGAGGCACCACGTGCCTTGCATCAACCCGGATTCCCCTTTCCACCAGTTGCTGCTTTAACGTTGCCGCCAACGATGCTTCATTGCAACCTATTAAAGCAACCAGATCACTCATCGGCCATTTGCCCAAGAGTGTGTGAATAGCTCGGATCCATTGCCTCGCAGAAAAAGGGTCGGCCGAGGTGTTGCCGGTTTCACCGCCGATTTACGGACTGGCGCCTTGCTAGGCGTTTCAGGAGCAATCGCCGGCACTGGCTCGTTCACCGGCTGGGAAAAGACTGCCGGCGCGACCGCCAGCTGCTTCTCGCTTGGATTCCTCAAACCAATACTTAACTGCCCTTCAACCCTGGCCGCATCCAGTATGGCTGCATCCTCTATGGAGACATGAAAGGTCACCGAAGTGACCTGAAGATCCTTCGATTTCTCCTTATCCTTATCTTTCCGGACTGCAAGTTGGTCACCAATCGCAAACACCTCCACGTTCCCAAGGAGCAATCGGCTTTTTGGCGACGCACTCCCCCCACCAGCACGCTCCGCGATATAGAGATCGACTCGGTCTTTCGGGAAAATCAGCCCCGCCATCGCTGCTGCCGGGGTTTGAAATTGAATGCAGATCGCGCGCATCCCCTCTCCAATCAGATCCCCCGGCGATAGATATTCCCCCTTCGCGGCTAACTTCCCATCCAGAATCGGTTCGCCGGCGAAAAGATCTGCCTTCGCCCGCCTACCCCTGGCTGCCTTGATATCCTTCAGCATGAACTCCGAAGAGGCCGCCTCAGGCCAGTCGACCAAGTCGACGAGAGTCTCGTCAATCAACCCACCCCGCTCCAGATCCTTCTTCAGGATGAGGACCTTGACCATCGGAGTTTTCCCACCTCCAACCGATTTCCCTCCCACTAAACCCTGAGCCCCCATGACGGCGATGCCACCACAGATGATCGCAAGAAGTGTGACCACAATGCTGCGGACGTTGAACACTACACCGTCCTCCTCGGAATCGATCAGACAACCAGACCACTAGGCCCACCACCAGAAACCAGCCATCGCAAGCGCCAACAACGGACCGAACGGAATCGCTTTCCATCGGCGATTCGGATCCCGAATCACCTTAACCACCGCCGACTCTTCATCTCCTCCAGCCCACCGGACCACCAGAGATGTCGCATCCATCGGAGGACCCAGCATCCATATCACCAACGACCACAAACCAAGCATGGCGACAGCAGCAGAGAAAACATAAACAATCCCCACCGGCCCCACGATCGCACCACAGCCCGCCAGCAACTTGACGTCACCGGCTCCAAACCCACCACGCAGGAAAGGCAGGATGCCCAAGCCTCCCCCAACTACAGCCCCGGTGAGCGCCCATGCGACACCCGGCCAGCCCCACCGGAACCCAGCAACACCCAGACCCACAAACAACAATGGCAGAGTCCCGATGTTGGGAAGCCGATAGGAAATGAGATCATAAACCGAAAGAACCAAGAGCCACACTGCCAGCAGGTAGACCCCAAAGCCTTCCCAGAATGATGCGTTCACAGACTCCTCGGTTCAAGCATTCGCTTTATGCAGTGTCCGCGCCCCATAGCCACACCACATCGAAACACTAGTCAATTTTATCTTCGATGGTGTTCATCTGGGTGCTGACCGTCGTTCCCAAGGTCGACACCGCAGTGATCGCAACAACCGCAATGAGAACCAACAGCAGGGTGTACTCGACCAAGCTGGCACCTTCTTCACGACGCAGAAAACTCTTCACTCGATTCATCATGGCATCGACTCCTATAAAACAATTCACCGTGTAGCAAATACCCAAGTATCAGCGGGCCACCGACAGGGTGACTCACCTTCCCGGCAGACCAGATCGATCAGTCGATCTTGTCTTCGATGCTGTTCATCTGGGTGCTGACCGTCGTTCCCAAGGTCGACACCGCAGTGATCGCAACCACCGCAATGAGAACCAGCAGCAGGGTGTACTCGACCAAGCTGGCACCTTCTTCACGACGCAGAAAACTCTTCACTCGATTCATCATGGCATCGACTCCTATAAAACAATTCACTGTGTAGCAAATATCCAAGTATCAGCGGGCCACCGACAGAGTGACTCACCTTCCCAGCAGACCAGATCGATCAGTCAATCTTGTCTTCGATGCTGTTCATCTGGGTGCTGACCGTCGTCCCCAGAGTCGAAACCGCAGTGATCGCAACCACCGCAATGAGAACCAGCAGCAGGGTGTACTCGACCAAGCTGGCACCTTCTTCACGACGCACCAAGTTTTTCCAAGCCTTCGACATCCCAAACTCCTCTACGAACAAAAGAGATCAAAATAAAAACAGTGCGATTGCCCAACGGCCCTCGACGAAAACCCGGCGACCGAATCCTCTTCGACAACCGGCTATGCACCGAAACCAATGCAAGCGGCGGACCAAGCGGTCGGACATCGACCTATTTTTCGAAGATTTTTCGAAAACCGATTTATAGACTGATGAGATAGCTTTTCATCTTGCCCATTGTGCGAAGTCCATATGCATTCGCGGCATTCCTCGGAAGCATGAAAGCGCATACCCATTTACGGCGGCAAATCACACCAGGAGCAAAATGAGACTGAGACACAGGAAGGTGTAAACGGATCCACTGTTCCCTTATGGAGTGATCCATGAGGGACTGAATGCGAAAAAGCCTGTCAGCTCAAGAAATCCTTTCCCGTGGCTCGAGATTTCTCCTGCTTTTCGAAAGGTTTCGCCGGTATCCGACGGAGTAATAGCGACTACCAATGCTTACGGATGGCCACAGCTGAGCTCCGCAGAGCAGAAAAAGTGATCACCATGGCGGCGTTTGCCCCGTCCTTGGCATCCAAGGTTTACAATCAAACTCTCTACACGAAGGTGCAAACAGAGATCCAACGAAGTCACTGGAAGCGGACCACAGAGGCAACCATGAATTCCGCGCCATCCCCCTGGACAATCCGACATTTGCTGGCGATGACCGTCGTTGTGGCCGTAGCGATGGCTCTCTTTCAATTGTCCGTCGCTGGGAGCGCCTGGGCAGCTTTCGCCGTTCAGGTTCTGCTGGCGGGATTGGTCCCTTGGATCGCTCTTTCAGCGATCGGTTTTTTGGCAGCTCTCTTTGCCGGCTTGGGAGCCTCCCAGGTCAGAAACGACGCCAGGAAGTCTCCTTTCGCCGAAGAACGGCTCCCTGACCCAGTTGTTCGCTCTTCAAAAACCGACTTGGCTGATTAGGAAAGGTTGCACTATGGTGCCGGTTGGTTGCTCAACTCGTAATCGTCAGCATGTCAGGCCTTTTCCCCTGCCATGCAGGATGTATCCATGGATCTTGCTCTGCGGCAGCTTATTGCTGGCTCTTGGACTGCAAGGCAATCTGGACGCCCAGCCACCGAACAACTTTTCCATTGTGAACACTCCTTCGAACCCCACGCTGATCAGCAACCGCAAGCTGGGACCAACCGATGGGCTGGATGTCCTGGTCTACGACGTATCGACCATGGACCAAGCGGCGTTTGTCGTGCAGGTCAAAAGGTCGGATGGATTTCCTTTCCCCGCTGATATTGAGATGGAGATCGAACTGTATGTCAGCCGGTATGGGCCGTCAGCAACTACAGCTCAGAAGTTCACCCTTCCCCAGGGGGCTTTGGAAAAGTCGATTGCGATTCCAGTCGTTGGCCGAAAAACCACTTGGGGCATCTCCTGTTCGGTTCAGGGCAGAAGACTGTCAGGCCTTCGGACCGATCGATGGCAGGTTCAAGGAAGTTCCTCTACACCTCAATACCAATCGCAGTTGTTCGTGCTCGATTCGCACTGGTGGGAATCCTTGGGATGGGAAGGAATCCCCCAGCAACTGGAAGCGATGGAAAAGGAACTGAAGCAAGAAACCGGTTGGGCCAAACCGCTAGGCGAACTTCGAAACTTGAAAGATGCTTCGATGGAGCCAAGGGGACAGGTCAATCAACTCGTCATCACGGAGTCGGATCCGTGGGTGACAACTCCCTTGCGCATCCCTTCACGTTGGATCGACCTGGCGGCGTACCCTCTGATCGTTATTTCCCTGTCATCCTGGGCAACACTGGAAGATCTTCAACAGAAAGCGATGCGTCAGTGGATTCTGTCCGGGGGACGCTGCCTATTCCTAGGCGCTGGAGACCAGGAGATGCAACTTCTTTTTGGAGTTGCACCAC
>JBIINB010000098.1:0-16996 GCA_044337705.1 Pirellulaceae bacterium
GGGTCGCGTCGCCGTAGGTCAAGTTGATCCCAGCGATCCGCTTCTGTGCGACAGACTGGAGGTCAAGCGGTGGCGTGTTGCGTCCTGACTTTTCGTCTCGTTCGACGCGCCCCTGTCGCTCAGCGTGCCTCTCCTTCAGCTCCTGCTTCAGCCGTTCGATCGCTTCCCACTGGCCCCGGCTCGCATGGGTATCGTGAAGACTGTAGGCGATCAGTTCCTGATATCGATCGAGCTGGTGGACAACTTCAGAGAGGGCCTTTTCGGGACCCAGGTCAGCGTCGATCGCCGCTTTCCACTCTACGTACGCTTGCAATGCGTCGTCATACGACTTGCATTTCCCATCGCCACTGTGTGAGAACTGCTTGCCTCGATACGTTTTCCGCCATCGGTTTTCGCTTGCGACCCATCGCAGCTTGTAGTTCCTCGGCATGGCTCCCCCCTTTCGGTTTGATCCTGTGAACCAGCGGGGGTAGTATATCGGATTGTTTTATGGACGTCTAAGGTACAAAAAACCGTCCAAACGTTGAAAAAAAGCCTGTAAAAAACGACTTTCGCTACGTTCGGGACGTAGAGGTCGCTGGTTCGAATCCAGTCGCCCCGATTTTTTGCGGCACAGCCGCAAAAAATAGAGAGTAGAGAAGAGAAAGTAGAGCAGTAGAGCCTCCGCCTGTGAGAATTTTTCTGGGGCGTTGAACGTTCCGGGCAGTTCGGCTTTCTCTTCTCTGCTCGGTCTACTTTCTACTGCTCTACTCTCTTCTTCTGGAGCGGTAGATGGCCTTTCAGTTCGAGAAGCTCCTGGTTTACCAGAAGTCGGTCGACTTTGCTGATCAAGTCTGCACGACCACCGAGCAGTTTTCTCGTGGCTATGGGTTCCTTGTTGATCAACTCAACAGAGCCGCACTTTCCATTTCCGCCAACATTGCAGAAGGCAATGGTCGCTTTACCAAGGCGGATCGCAAGAACTTCTTCATCATCGCGCTTGGCTCGGTCAAATAGAGAGTAGAGACGAGAAAGTAGGGCAGTAGAGCCTCCGCCCGTGAGAATTTTTCTGGGGCGTTGAACGTTCTGGGCCGTTCGACTTTCTCTTCTCTGCTCGGTCTACTTTCTACTGCTCTACTCTCTTCTTCTGGAGCGGTAGATGGCCTTTCAGTTCGAGAAGCTCCTGGTCTGTCCAGGGTCGTTCGGCGCCGTAAGAGGTCGGCGAAGAAATCCCTCGCTGACGCGTCGGGTTACTTGCTGATTCTTCTGGAAAATCGGGCCTGAACCAGATTCATACACCCTGGAGGCGCGGAGATCATGTAGCTGCCCACTTCACCGATAGCGGTCGGGGGAAAGCATCGCTAGGTCGATCGATGTGGGTTGGCGATTGATCGATTGAGCGATCAGGCGGCCGGTAATCGGCGCCAGACTAAGCCCCATCATGGCGTGACCGGTTGCCACCCAAAAATTGCTGAGGCTGGAAACCGGGCCGATGTAGGGAAGGCCATCTGGAGAACATGGCCGAAGTCCGTACCAGGGTTGAATGCCTTCGAAATGGCTTCGCTGGAACTTTGGATAGTATTTGGGGATCGATTTGAGAATCCCTTCAATCCTTCTTGGGCGGATCGTACTGTCCAGTCCTGAAATCTCCATCGTCCCGCCAAACCGAAGGCGACCTCCCATCGGGGTCACTGCCACCCTCGCTTCGGTGAAGATCGAGCAGATCTGAGGTAGCTCCACTGGCTTATCAAGCGTCAGGCTGTAGCCTTTACCTGCCTGCATCGGCAGCTTCACCGGCAGCGTCTCGGCCGTCTTTGGCGACCATGCGCCCCCGCTGAGGACAAAGGCGTCGGCTTCGAAACTTTGCCCCTGGCCATGGCAGGCTCTCACTCGCCTGCGATCGACATCCCATCGATCGACTCGCACCGATTCGACCAGCTTGCCGCCGGCCTGCTCCAGTCGCTTCCGCTGGAATGCAACGAAACGATCAGGGGCCAGGTGGCAGTCATTTGGAAAGTGGACGCCTCCCGCGACGTCCATCGTCACGGCGGGATCGAGTTTCCGCAGGGCTTCTGGAGACAATATCTGTGCGGGGATCCCCATCGCTTCGGCTTGCTTGGCGACCTGTGATTCTTCTTCCAAGGCATGGTAGGTCTTGCAGAGCATCAGCAGGCCCCGGCGCACCAAGCCAAATTCCTCTCGCTGCGACAGTTGGCAGTAGAGTTCGCGACTGGCCATATTGAGATCGCGGAGCAATGGTCCACAGCGCCGAACATGCTCGGCTGTGGCGGAGCGGTAGAATTTCCATGCCCAATCCCATAGCTTCCAATCGGCACGTGGTCTTAGCGCAAAAGGCGACTCGGGGTTCCACATCCACTTCAGGCCCAGGCCGATCATTCCGGGGGCTGCCAGAGGGATGAAATGGCTGGGGACGATCATCCCAGCGTTGCCCAGTGACGACCCAAGTTGCTGAACGTCCTGTTCCAGCACCAGCACCTGATGCCCCTGTTCGGCGACCTCCGCCCCGACGCTCAGGCCGATCACCCCTCCACCCACTACCACCACCCGCACGTCTCACCCCATTTCTGAAAAATCAAAGGCAGGCCAGCCGCTGGCCCCTGTGCGCCGCCGGGATTCTTGCGATCCGGTCGACTGTTCGAAATGCAAGTCAATCTGCCTCAAGCGGCCATGGTGACAAAGCTTCGCGATCCATTCTGCATCAACTGCGGCGATCGACTACCCAGCCCGATGTAGTGATCCTGTCGGTTGTAGCGATTTTCCCGCAAGCAGCGGGCGATCGGCCGGGATCGGGCTCCGATTGGTGTGGCGGAAGCATTTCGGTTACGTTTAAATGTATTGTAGTGGTCCCATCGGTCCGTCGGATCGTTCTACCATTGCTGCCCATTCGGATCTTGATCATCGTGAGGTTCTTGCCATGACTTCCACGCGAAACGGCATTGTCGGGAAGTTCCCAGGATTTATCTGGCTGCGGCCAGCACTGGTGCTCGCACTGATGGCCTGGGGATCCTATCTGATCGCCTGCCCTTTCTGCTCGGCCGTCAAGCAGACGCTCCGCCAGGAAATGGAGACGATGGATGCCGTGGCGATTGGTCAATTGGTGATCGACCCGACAGCCAAGTCGAATGAAATCGACGGCGAGGCGAAGTTCACGATTCTCAAGGTGCTCAAAGGAGACAAGCTGATCGCTGCCGGTCAGGTGATCCAGGCGACCTATTTTGGCGCCGCCAGCAGCGACAAAAAGTTCTTGCTGCTGGGTGTGGATCCTGCCCAATTGCTTTGGTCCAGCCCCCTGCCTCTGTCGCCTGAAGCCCAGGCCTACGTGGAGGCGATTCCGGGGTTGCCATCCGACTCGGTCGAACGACTGAAATTTTACCTGAAGCATTTGGAGCATCCGGACTCCCTGTTGGCTCGCGATGCCTACGACGAATTCGCCATCACTCCGTATGAAGAGGTCAAGCAGCTCAAGCCATTGATGAATCGCGAGCAATTGCTGGAATGGATCCAGGACGATTCGCTCTCTCCAGATCGAAAACGACTCTATCTGACGCTGCTGGGAGTTTGTGGCAAGGAGGAGGATACCGACGTTTTGGAAGAAAGGATGCGAAGCGAAGATGGAGAGAAAAAGGCGGGGCTGGACGCGATGATCGCCTGCTACCTGACTCTAAAAGGTAACGCTGGACTGCCGCTGGTGGAGGAGCTGTTTCTGAAGAATAAAAACTCCCCCTACGCCGACACCTATTCCGCCATCATGGCTCTTCGTTTCCACGGCACTGAAGGTGGCGTGCTGGATCGCAAAAACATCGTCACTTCGATGCACCACATTCTGGAACGGCCGGAGTTGGCGGACTTGGTGATTCCCGATCTGGCGAGGTGGGAAGACTGGACCCCGATGGATCGCCTGGTCCAACTGTTCAAAGAGGCCAATGAGGAGAGCAGCTGGGTACGGGTGCCGGTAATCAATTACCTGCGTGCCTGCCCGTTGCCGGAGGCGGCCAAGAAACTGGAAGAGCTGGAGAAGATCGACCCCAAGGCGGTGCAGCGGGCAAAGACCTTTTTCCCGATCCCCCAGCCAACTCCCGCCACCAACGATTCATCCCGAGTCGAACCGGTAGCGGCCCCCGATGTCGTCGCTGCGTCTTTTTCGCAGCCTGCTCCAACCAATAAATCGGACAACCTTTCCGCTGCCGCTCTGGTGCCGGTTGAAAATCGTGTGGCGGCCAACCTTCCTCTGCCGTCCGGGCTTTCCCTGCAGGAAACGAGCGAAATTCCTCCCGTCAACGATCCGCGGAACGCCGGAGTGAACCGACTGTTTCTTGGGAGCGTAGGAGCCATTAGCGTGGCGATTCTTGCGATGACGATGTGGTTGGTCATTTCCGGTACCGGGGTTTCCAAGCCGTCGCCGGTGCCCATGCAGGACCGATAACTCGCTCCGACGGGGTCGGAGCGTCTTTCGAAAGGAAGGATGGCTTCGATGAGCGGACTGCAGGCAAGCTCGGAAGTATTCAGTACTCCCCCAGCTGATGATCTGGCATACAGCGAGTATCGTTCGGTCTCGAAAGCGGCGATTTTCAGCCTCCTTCTGGGGCTGCTGGGGTTGTTGGCATTGGTCTGGCCACTGTTGCTGCTGCTTCCCTTGGTTGGTCTCCTTTTGGGGTTCCTTGCCTTTCGCTCCTTAAAGAAATTCCCTCTGGAGTTGACGGGACGTCCGATTGCTTGGGCGGGACTGTTGCTGAACGCTCTTCTCTTGGTGGCCGCGCCCGCTCGACATGCCTACGTTTATGCGACAGAGGTCCCCGAAGGGTATCAGCGGATCTCGTTTTCTTCGTTGAAAAGCCCATTGGGGGCTGCCGATGTACCACCGCAGGACGCCTTCAAGCTGGATGGTCAGAAGATCTTCCTCAAGGGCTACGTCCACCCCACCTCGGTATCGACCGCAACAGCGAAGAATTTTGTGCTGGTGCCTGACTGGGCTACTTGCTGTTTTGGTGGCCAGCCGCCGCTGACCCACATGGTGGAAGTCACCCTGATCGGAGATCTTGCTGTCCGAGCTTCGACTCGACAGATCAAGCTGGCCGGTACGTTGCAGGTGGCCCAGGATCTCAAGCCGATTAGCGGTCTTCAGGGGGTCTATTACCAGCTTCGTGCTGATCACCTGGATTGATCGCAGGTTGGTTCGACCAATCACCGGTCGCTGTAGCCACTGTTGCAAATTAGCCACCGCATCAGTTAGCCACCGCATCAGTTAGCCACCGCATCAGTTAGCCACCGCATCAGTTAGCCACCGCTTCAGGTAGCCACCGCTTCAGGTAGCCACCGCTTCAAGTAGCCACCGCTTCAGGTAGCCAGCTTCAGGTAGCCACCGCTGCCAAGCGGTGGAGTGCTGGGGTAGTCATCCAATAAGATCGATCCAACAGCTGGCGGCAGTGGCTACCGCAAGCGCTGGATACGACGCGAACCGGCATCCAAAGACCGAAAGGCGGTTCAGCTACGGACGAGTTCGGGGATCGGCCGTCCATGATCGACGACGGGGGTGGGGCGACCGTTGAAATCGGTGATCAGGGTATTGGCCGCATCGATCCCGAGATGATGATAGATCGTCGCCAGAAAATCTCCTGCCGAACAAACCCGCTCGATCGCATCCTCTCCCAGTCTGTCGGTCGCTCCGATCACCTGACCGGTGCGGATCCCACCGCCTGCCCAGATGTTGGAGAAGCCTCGCGGCCAATGATCGCGACCAGGCTGGATGGTCCCTGCCGGGGCGCTTGCATTGCCTTCCCCGGTGCTGGGCGAATACTCGATTTTGGGAGTTCTTCCAAACTCCCCAGTGACGACGACCAGGACTCGTTGGTCGAGTCCGCGCTGGTAGATATCCTCGATGAGTGCGGTGACGGCCTGATCGTAGGCGGCAGCGCGGAAACGGAGGGCGTCGAACACATGATGGTTGACCGCATGGTCATCCCAGTTGCCGACGCGGCCGCACAGTGGTCCGCTTAGTTGGGTGGTCATCACCTCGACCCCCGCTTCCACTAGGCGACGAGCCATCAGGAGCTGTTGGCCCCAGGCATTTCGGCCGTAGCGATCGCGTGTGGCGTCGTCCTCTTTGGACAGGTCGAAGGCTTCGCGCGTCTCGGGGCTGGTCAGCAGCGACATCGCCTGCTGCTCGAACTGATCGAGTGCATCGAGTTCCCCGTATCGGTCGAAGGATCGCTGGAGGGTGTCCAGATTGCGGCGGAGCTGGGCGCGTCGATCGAGTCGTCGGACTTCACCCGCGTCGCTCAGACCGATATTGGGCACGGAGAAATTGGGGGCGTTGGGATCTCCGGAAACAGTGAAGGGGGAGTAGGCGTCGCCGACGTAAGCGGGGCCGTTGTACTCCAGAGGAGGATTGACCCCGACATACCTCGGGAGTGGATGCTGCCGCGGACCCTCTTTCGACCTCAGGTAATTCGTGACGGTCATCCAGTCCGGATACTTGGGTTTGGGTTTGTCTCGCGTGTCTGGATCACCGGAGAGCATTTGCATCGAACCTGCGGGGTGCCCGGCAGCCGTTTGCCGCATCGATCGAAGCACGGCGATTTTATCGGCGATGGCGGCCTGCCTGGGTAGCAGATCGGTGAACCGGACACCGGGGATCTTTGTCGCAATGGTCGAGAAGGGGCCGCGGTAGTCGCTGGAGATGTCCGGTTTGGGATCGTAGGTATCCAGGTGCGAGCAGCCTCCGGGAAGCCAGACCATGATGACGGCCGTGGGCGCTTTGGTCGGACTGGCGGCTTGTGCTGATCGGAGGCGAAGCAGCCCGGGGAGGCTAAGGCTGCCAAAGCCGGCTAGGCCCATCTGCAGAAAGGCTCTTCGGCTTGTATGCGGACTGTGTAGCCTGCCGCTGGCATGAGGTCCCGTTCCGTTGGGACCAGGGCAGTGACAATGCGGCATGGAATTTGGCTGGTTCATGGCTGCTCCGCCGGCTTGACTCGAAGACGTATCGGTTGGGACACAACGATCTCGGCTGTATCTCTGGGATTGGCTTTTTCTTTCGCCGCCTGATGCCTGGCGGTCATTTTTTGGACCCGTTGCTGCGCGATCTCTTTTTTCTTCTGCGACTCCTGCAGCTGTTTCATCGCCGCTTCCTTCGCCTCAGGGGTGCCTTGACTCGCCTGGGCATTGAGTTTTTCAACTTCCTGCCCGACCGCGCTGGCTGCTTCCTGCGCTTCTTTCAGCACCCGCTCGCTTCCCTCAACGTCGGTTGGATTGTAGCGGTACTTGGCCACCGCTGCTCCGTAAAATGCCAAAGCATGGTCACCCGGTGGGATCTTCAATGCTCCCGTGTCGATGACCGCTTCCACCTGGTCGCTCTGGATCGGCAAATCCCACCTTGGCATCTGCTCGAACCCTTCTCCCATCGTCCTCAGCTGCAGTGTTGATCCAGAGAATTCGGCTCGCCGCGTCACCTTGATCGGAATCGCGACTTTCTGTCCGGCAACCACCTCGTAGACTTTGGCTTCCTGCGGTTCCAGGGTCAGTGGGAAGGGTTCGGAGGGGGAGACCGAAACAGGCAGATCGGCCACCAATCGCGGCACCGGAATTTCGCTCCACGCATCCGCCACGGGCCAGACCATCTGAGCCATGCGGAGGGGACGACGGACTTCGACGCCATCGATGATTGCTTTCCCGTAGCATTGGGCATCCGCGATCCCGCGTGGGGCATCGCCAGAGGCGGTGACCAAGAGAACGCCGCGGGTTTTCCCCGCAGCAATTTTGAGTCCCTGGGCGGTGACACCCGGTGGCAATCCCTCCATCGCCAGTTCAATTTCCCCCGAAAATCCGTCGCGCCGGAAGACGGCGACTTCCACCGGTTGGGTGACTCCGGGGCGTAGAGCCAGCGGCTTCGAAAAGGCGGCTCGGTCCCCATTTCTCAGTTCCATGTGCATGCCCCAACCGACCAGAGCGAAGTCAGGCTGAGCCTTTCGGACGACTAGGCGATATCGATTTCTTCGGTCGTCGCGGGTGCCTCCGAAGAGGTCGCGAACCTGCAGCCGATACCGTCCATCCTCTGGAAGATCGACTTTCCCCAGAACGTCCGCCGACCCTGTCTCATAGGGAGGCCCATCGTAGGCGTAGCCATTGGAGGATGGCTTGATGGGGCTGGGGATATCGGACAATTCCGAAAGGTCGGTCCACTCGCCTTGTCCCTCGGAACTGGCCACCCAGCGTTGCACCAGCACCGCTGCATCGGTCGGTCTCCCCAGCCGCTCGGAAGCCACTTCGATCCACCATGTCTCTCCCTTCTTGCCGTCGAACTCATAGAGATCGACATCGGCTGCAGGAAAGAACGAGCCGGCGAGGTCGCAGGGGAGTGGGATCAACTGCGATGGTCCTTCTGCCTCTTCCGGCGATTGTTCCTGGAGAGGAGCTTCCTGGAGGAGTCCCTCAGGGGGCCAGCTATAACTGGTCACCGATTGGATCGAGGGGGTTTGAGGGATGGTGTTCTGGGGGTCGAGGGGTTGGATCGCCAGGCGATAGAAGTAACCAGGTCCCCCTTTGAATGTCAGGTCGTGGACCTTGATCAACATGGGGCCATCGATGGTTGCAGTCAGGTCGATGCGATCACCCGATCGGCTGGCGATCAGGTCGCGTCCTTCCGCATCGGCCACGATCAAGACGGGATCCAGCTTGGAATCGACCGCGCGGGCGTCACACTGAATCCAGTAGCGGGTTCCTGCGACGGCTTCAAAGCGAAAGTGATCGACTGCCCTTGCCGTACAGGTGGCGCTGACGATCGTGTTGACCGCGACCTGGTTAGCGGCCGCGATGGAGTGGTTGGCACCGGGCGCGATGATTTCAGGAAGAGTTCCCACCGAAAAGATCCTTGCCGCCGAGATTCCAAGACGACAAACAACTCGGGCCTCGTAGAGTCCTGGCGGGACATCAGGTGCGATGGTGACGCGGAATCGATCCTCAAGCAGTTCCCCGGTCGCCGGGTCTTGGATCGCGGTCGCGACAATTCCGGGATGATGGAATCGAAGCTGTTCGATCTGCTCTGCATGCTCGCTCTGAATCGTCACTTCGATCTCACTGCCCACCTTTCCTCCCATCGGAGTGATCGAAAGCAAGCGTGGCAGGGGAAGGCAGACCGATTGAGCTGCTGCGTGGGAAAGCAAAAGGCTGGGGAGCAGTATTCCCAAGGCGGTCCATTGAAGGAGCCGCGGGGACAGCTTGCTTTTCGGTAGAAAATGCCGCTCTGCCATCGGACTGGATCCTCAGTGGTTGAACAGAAATTCCTTGGTGTTGATCAGCGACCAGACTAGATCCTGGTAGTTTTCCCGTTTTGCGCGGACGGGATCGATCGGATTGCCAGCAGCATCGTTCGGAACGTTTTGCAGATAATCGATCGCCGTCCGAAGTTCTCCCTCATTGGGATCGCGCGCGAAGGCCGAGCGGTAGAGCAGTCTCACCGCCTGTTCCACGGGGGTCTGATCCTTCAAAATCTGCTCGATCCGCCCTTGGGGATTCTGGAGTTTCGCTTTGACATCGCCGGCGTTGATCAGATGGAGGCTCTGAGCGAGGCTGGAAGTCTGAATCCGTTCGCATTCGCAGACACTTTCATTTTCCGGCCGTCCGAAGACTCGAAGGAATGGGGAGGCGTTGTTGTAGCTGTTGTCGGGAAGAGCGATCGCGCGGGTCCCTGGTGGCAGGTTGGGGAAATCGGTGCGTGAGCCGGTGAGGTCATCGACGGAATCCAGAAGGACTTCCGCTTGCAGGCGTCTGGGATAGTATCTCGAATAATTCTGCTGATCGACCAGATTGCCGCCGGTGGGCTGCGAGCTCAATTGGTAGGCATGCGACCGAACGATCGTTCGCACCAGATCTTTCAGGTCGAATCCCGAGTCGCGGAAATGGGATTCCAGTGCGAGAAGCAGTTCCGGGTTGCTTGGGGGATTGCTGTCGCGAATATCGTCTTCGGGTTCGATCAGGCCTCGGCGGAAGAAATGTTTCCAGTAGCGATTGACCAGTGACTTGGCGAAGAACGGATTGGCCGGATCCCGCATCCAGTCGGCCAGTTTCAGTCGAGGGTCCTCATCGGGTGGCAGTTGCAGCGGGGGGCTTCCAAGCGGGGCCGGGGTCAATTTGGCTCCCGTTTTTACATGGACTGCAGTGGCGATCCCACGCTTGTGAAAGATACTGTCCTCGCCTCGCGTCGAGGTAGGTTTGCGGCCCACCTGAGTGAAGAAGGCCGACATGCGGTAATAGTCTTCCTGGCTCCATCGTTCAAAAGGATGGTGGTGGCACTGGGCGCACTGCATGCGGACTCCCAGGAACAGTTGGGCCACATCCTCCACCTGCTGCTTGGGATCTTTGACCCGCTTGTACCACGCGACCGGTGGATTGGCGAGGACGGTGCCGGTCGCCGCCAGGAGTTCTCGCACCATGGTGTCGTAGGGTTTGTTGGCCAGCAGACTGTCTCGCAACCAGCTGTAGAATGCAAAATTCGAGGTGATGTCACTGGCGTCATCGCGGCGATTTTTCAGCATCGCCGTCCACTTGTTGGCAAAGAAATCGGCATACTCGCCACTGGCCAGAAGCCGTTCAATCCACCAGTCGCGGCGCTGGTCCTCAGGGGTTGCCCAGTACGCATCGAGTTCTTCGGGGCGAGGCAATCGGCCTGCAAGGTCGAGCGCCACACGTCGCACGAACGTTGCATCGTCGCAGACTGGCGACGCCGGGATCCCCAGTTCCTGCAGATTGCGGAACAGGTGGTGATCGATGAAGTTGCGGACTGGCGGAATCGCCACCACCGGCTCACCCAGCGGCACCGCCGCGTGGTGCACCGCAACCTGGCCTTCAAAGCGAACCATGATCGCTACCTTGCCAGGGATCTGTCCGATGGTCACCGATCCATCGGGAGCGGCTTCGGCCATCGCAGGATCATTCGATTCAAAGAGGGCCAGGCGGGTGACGTCGCGCCGGGAGCCATCGGAGAATACACCCCATACCTGAAGCTGGACGGAGCTGCCTCGGACGGCGACGCCACGGTCTGGCTGCACCTCCAGCGACTGAAGCTTGGGCGCTGTGGTGCCATCGTATGGAGCTCCCTGGCGAATCCAACCCAGCAGCTTATGGTATCCATCGGATTCGACGGGAAGTCGGACGCCTCCTCGGTGCGGGACTATGCCCGCTGCTTTCTGCAGCAGCAGGCTTTGTTCCGGCGCAGCCAGCGACAGCCTGCGTCCGCGGCTCTCCTTGACCAGATGGTCGTAATCCTCCTGTGGCTCGAAGCCCAGCAGGGACAGCTGGAACCCATTCTGACCGTTGCCGGCTTTCGCATGGCAGATCCCGGCATTGCAGCCTGCCTTGGTCAGCACGGGAACGACGTCGTGAATGAAGCTGACCGACGCTTCAGGGGCAGACGGGTCGGCCGCTTGGCAATGGCTGAGCATCAGCACAGCAGCCAGGAAGGGGAGCCTCCGGACGGTCCAGTTCCAAGCGGCAAGGAGTGATGGCGGGTGGTGCATGAAAGCGATCCTTGCAGGGACTTTGAAGGCCTAGGTCGCCCAGGTCACTGTCGGAGAATCAGGCGGGACAGATGCGATCTGCGTACGATTAGTCTAATAGGTTCGCTCGATCGCCGTCCATTGCAAAGCCTGAAGACCATTCAAAAAAGGAAGGTTTTGGGGGCCGATGGAGCTGAAAAATCCCAAGAACGAATGGGGCGATCCGAAGTGCCCCTTCCGGGAACAGTTAGACCGGCCGACATCGCTTTGATGGGCCGGTTAGAATGCGGGGGAATAAGAGGCGGAAGTTTGTCGATTCAGCCGACCGGTCTGGTGGTGGGCGTCTGGTGAATGGATGGGAGGTAGCGTTGTCGCGAACGGACCAGGTGATGGCATTCCAGCAGGTCACCAAGACCTTTGGGAAGGTGCGAGCCTTGCACGACATTACCACCACCATCCCGGCTGGGATCACTGGACTGCTGGGTCCCAATGGCGCGGGGAAGAGTACGTTGATCAAGATCGTGCTGGGGTTGCTTCGCGCCAGCAGCGGGCAGGTGAATGTCCTGGGATTCGATGCATCGGTCCAGGGTAAGTTGGTTCGCCAGCAGGTTGGCTTCATGCCGGAGGACGATTGCTATATTCCCAGTCTGACCGGTGTCGAATCGGTGCAGTTTGCCGCTCGGCTCAATTCACTGCCTCGCCTGGAGGGGCTGCGGCGAGCTCACGAGATTCTCGATTTCTGCGGCGCGGGGCAGGAACGGTATCGCACAGTAGAAACCTACTCGACTGGGATGCGCCAGAAGCTCAAATTCGCGCAAGCTCTGGTGCACGACCCACCGCTTTTGATCCTGGATGAACCGACGGCGGGGCTGGATCCCGACGAGCGGGACGCGATGCTCAGTAGGATCCGAATTCTGGCTCGGGACCATGGCAAGAGCGTGCTGTTGTGCACGCACATCCTTCCGGATGTCCAAAGCGTCAGCAGCCATGTGGTGATCTTGGCGGCCGGGCGGGTAGTTCTGTCGCAGTCGCTGGAAGAGTTGTCGCGCCCTGTGTCGCCTGCGATGACGGTGCGCATCACGGGGCCGGTTTCCGCATGGACCGAATCGCTGGAGAGGCAGGGACTGACCTTCCGTCCTTTGCAGCCGGAGGGATGGGAAATCGCTGGGGACACGCACGCGATGCAGCGGCGGATCTGGACGGCAGCCCGCGATTCGCAATGCGTGATTCGATCGATGACGCCCGCCAGGAATTCGATGGAAATGATTTTTCTTGAAGCGGTGCAGGCAGCCACCGGGGGGGCTCAGCATGCCGATTCATAGCACAGGTTATCGACCGTGGAATGAAGCTCGCGTGGCTCCCTGGCGACGATGGCTGGCGATCACCACCACAGGTGTGCAGCGGGCCTGGAAATCGCTTTGGCTGAAAAGGCTGTTGCTGGCGGCGCTGTTCCCCCTGGTTTTCTTTTCCATCCCGATCTTCTTTTTTGAGCAGTCAGGGAGGGACCCACAGAGTTGGACGATGTTTGAACGCGCCATGCGGGGGATGGCTCGAGGAACGCCGATGGCATCGATTTTGGACGGTGTTCCGTCCGATCCAACTCCCGAGCAGTTTCAGACGGTGCGGCACAGCGTCTGGTCGTTCCTGCTGCTGACCATGCTGCGCAACACTCAGGCATTCCTGATGGTGATCCTGGTCGGCATCGTAGCTCCGCCGCTGATCTCCCAGGACTTGCGCACGCGCGCCTACCTCATTTACTTTTCCCGACCGATCGATCGATGGGAATACATTCTTGGGAAATTCGGAGTCGTCGCCTTTTTTCTGCTCCTGATCTCCACTGGCCCCGCCTTGCTGCTGTACCTAGTTGGGCTGCTGCTGTCCCCTTCCCTTTCGGTCTTCTGGATGACCTGGGATCTGCCCTTGCGCATCCTGGTGGCATCTGCCTGTTTGATCATTCCAACGACGCTGGCCGCACTGGCCATTTCCTCGATGACGCTTGAATCCCGCTATGCCGCGTTCTCCTGGTTCGCCATCTGGCTGATGGGGCATGTCGCCTATTCTTCCTTGACGGCCATCCCAACCTTTCAGGCTCAGTCGAGGCGGGAGGTCTACCAGCCCGGCTGGGAATTGCTGACAAGTCCCTATCAGATACTAGGTGCGGTCCAGTCGTACGTCTTCGGGTTTCAGCAGTCGAGTCAGTGGGTCTGGCCTGCGATCCTGCTGCTCTTGGCGATCACCGTGGGTTCCTTGATTCTGTTGTTTCGGCGCGTCGCCGCGCCGATGCGAGCTTGAGGAGAGGAGGCCAATCATGCTGCTATCACTGGAGCAGGTTACGCGACTTTATGGCATCGTCATCGGGGTCAACGATGTGACCCTCACTGTGCCAGAGGGGGCGCATGGAATCCTGGGGCCCAACGGCGCCGGCAAGTCGACGCTGCTGAATCTGATTACGGGCCAATTGCGTCCTTCGAAAGGGAAGCTGACGGTGCTGGGGCATTCGCCTCGCGACCCCGCGCTCCTCAGGCGGCTCGGTTATCTCCCTGGCAGTGAGGGAATGTACGCGGATGTGTCGGCGATAGAGTGGGTCACCTACCTGACCCAGTTGCAGGGCTTTCGCGCCTCAGACGCTCGTCAGATGGCCTGTCGAGCCATGGCACGGGTGCAGCTGACAGATGTTCAGGACCGAAAAATTTCCACCTTTTCTCGAGGCATGCGACAGCGCACCCGGCTGGCGCAAGCGATCGCTCACGAACCCGAATTGCTGATTCTCGACGAAGCCTTTTCCGGTCTCGACCCGATCGCACGCCACGCCATGACGACTCTGCTGCAGCAATGGATCGCCGAAGGCAGAAGCTTGCTGATCGCAAGCCATGTGCTGCACGAGATCGAGTCTTTGACCAGATCGTTTCTACTGATTTCTGGTGGGCGCCTGCTGGCCAGCGGTTCCACCGAAGAAATCAGTCGGTTGCTGACCAGCGTTCCGGCGACCGTGGAGCTTGCGCTTAACGAGCCGCGGAAACTGGCCGCTCAGCTGGTTGCCAGTGGTCTGGTCGATTCCGTTCGCGTCGAAGCCGATCGACTGCACGCCACGACCGGGTCCGGACGCGAATTGGCTCAGTTCCTGGCGGATCAGTCGGTTAGCGGCGCCTTGGAAATCTCCGAAGTCCGTTCCTCCGACGATTCGTTGCAGGATGTCTTTCATTCCTTGATGAAACTGCATCGAGGCATCGCATGAACGCGACCCTGATCGAACGTATTGTCGCCGTGTTTCAGTTTGAGTGGCGCCGAGCGTTGACTTGGCCAAGAATGGCCTGGATGGCGACACTGGCGCTTTTCCCACCAGCTCTTCTGTTGCTGATGCGATGGACTGCCGGAAGTTTTGAGATTCCCTGGCAAGGGGCCGCCATCGCCATTTTTGCTCTCGCCCCCTCCATCGCCTGCATCATGGCGGTTTTCCTCTGGGCTACCCCCTCCATCGCGTCGGAACTGGAAGGGCGAAGCTGGGTCTATCTTGCGGTGCGTCCGGACGGTCCCGTCGCTGTTCTGCTGGGAAAGTACCTCGCGGCTGTGACCTGGGCGCTCCCAGTTGGCCTGATCGCCTCGACGCTCAGCACGTTGGTGCTGGTCCGTGAGGATGTGCTGAGAATGTTGGTGGTCCAAAACAGCCTCGCGGTCCTATCGTGTATTGCTTATGCCGCAGTCTTCTTGCTGATCGGTGTGATCGTTCCCAAACGCGCTATGGTGGTGGGGATCATCTATGGCATCCTCTTCGAAGCCGCTGCCTCTACCATCCCCGCCGCGATCAACCTGATCACCATCCAGCATCGGCTCCGCTGCCTTCTGGTTCGGGGGCTGGGGTTCGATGAATCTATGGCGCAGGACAATGTGGTTTTTCAGGCGTATTTCGGACAGGGCAGTCTGCTATGGCATACCGCCATCCTACTTGCGATGACGTTTGCTTTCCTGGTTTGCGCCGTGATAATCCTGCGATGGCGAGAATTCACCACGGCATCCGAAACCGAAACTTGAAGCGCCGTCCTAAGGCCTACTCGTCCTCCAACCACTCGTCCGCTGTGGCGGTATGCGGCTCCTTTCCTCCCCTCCCCTCCCTGTAGATGATTGGCCATGTGTCACCTCCCCTTGCTTGGCATCCTGAATCGACCGATTCTTTTGATGTGGCTATTTTTCCCAGGGTTTGCCGCCGCGCAGCAGGCCAATCCGCACCTTGATCCTCAGGTGCAGGAGTTGCTGATTCCTTTTCAGGAGGAGGCGAGGAAATGGGATGAAGATGTCGCTCGGCTGGCAAGCGGCAACCAGTCGGATGGCGGTCCCGAAGCGATCGTGCTTCTGGGAAGTTCTAGTTTTCGCCTTTGGGATAATGGCCCCCAGGATCTCGCTCCCTACAAAATCGTGCGGCGAGGTTACGGCAGCGCCAGGTATCGCGATTTGGCCATCCACGCTCCTGCTTTGCTTGCCGGGCTAGAGTTCCAGGCAGTGTTCCTTTTCATCGCCAACGATATCACGGGGAAGGAACTGGATGTCACCCCCGAAACCGCAGGGCGCCTGGCCGAGGTCGTGGTGCGTGTCGTTCGGCACGTACAGCCCAAGGCGTCCATTTTCATCGTGGCAGTGACTCCTACACCCTCACGATTTGAATATTGGCCCCGGATTCAGCAGGTCAATCAGCAGTTCGAACAACTGGCAGGGAAGTACCCCAATGCACATTATCTCGCCACGGAGCGCCTCTTTCTGGACAGTAGAGGAGAGCCGCGCGAGGAGCTCTTTGTGGAGGACAAGCTACACCTCAATGAAGAGGGCTATGCCATCTGGGCCAAGCTGTTTCTAGATGCACTCAGGGAGCATTCCTTGAAGCCGCGATGGGGATAGCTTCCGCCGATTTGGTTCCTTGCATCCAACGCCAAAGATTGGCCAAGGGGGCCAGTTCCGATCGAGCGGGCTTTCCTTTGCCGAACAGGACCCGGTTGTACTGAGTCGCCAGTGTTTCGGCAGTTCCACCCGGCATCTGAAATCGTCTTGCCAGTCGCTCGGCATAAGACTCGGCCGTCTCATCCAACTGACGCGCCGCATCATGCTCACGCCCCCACGCCTCTAGCGCCTCAAACGAATGCGTGACGATTTTCTTCTCGTTCCACCCCTGCAGATTCGACGCAAAGGGATCGACGTACGATGCAAAAGATTTCATCGGGGGAGCCGCCTCTGATCTCGGCATCTGGTCCCCATCCTCGAACTGGCTTAAAGATCCCCACCAAGCGAAAAAACGTTTCAGATTCATTGCAGCAAAGATCAGCAGAAAGATAGATAACGCAGCAATCAATAGAGGACGCATCCACGAAAAGACATTGGGCAGTTCAGGTATTCGCCAGCCGGATCCCGCATCGGATGGTGGACTCGAGGGGGCCGCCGACTGGTTCCCCTGCCCCTGCTGAGCTTGCCCCTGCTGAGCTTGCCCCTGCTGAGCTTGCCCCTGTTGAGCTTGCCCCTGTTGAGCT
>JBIINB010000022.1:0-46967 GCA_044337705.1 Pirellulaceae bacterium
GCTGCTCTTTCGGCAAAGTGACAGGTGGCTGAGGACCTTGCGCGACGAGGTTGTCATCCTGTAGGACTGTCTCAGAGCCAAGCGATACGGCAAATACCAACGCCAAGGAACGGAATCCGAAACAAGCTTTCGTGCGCCGACTGGCGATCATCTTCCTGCCTCCGTTTGCTTCAGCCATCCTTCCAGAAGCTTGGCCAGTTCTTCCTGTTGTCCAGACAATTCCTGAAGCGTGAGGATCTCGCTGGTCGTCAGCGGAGCACCGCTCTGGGACTTCCGATCGATCTCTTCGGTTCTTGCGACGATCGCCTGCTGCGCCGCGCGAATCAATCGCAGCTCCAATGGATCGATCGGTGACTTCCCCTGGTTCGCCTCCGATGCTTCGGATTCGCTTTGGCCGGATTCCTGCCGCCCAGGATCCTGTGCATTTCCTGGTGACATCTCGCCACTTGCGTTGTCCTTCCCCATCTCAGTCGACTCATTCAACGTTCGTTCGATCGTCTCCAGCATGGCGTAAGCATCGGTCGCAAGCCGCAACCCCGGCTCTTCCAGCTGCCCCCTCTGGAACGCCAGCTGTGCCCGTTCCATCTGCTGCGTCGTCTTCTCCAGCATCCAGCCAAGGGTCGAGCCATCCGATGGAAACTTCTCTCGCCAAGATTCCAGTTCCTTGCGAAGCTCTTGTTGACGGTCAGCCAACGTCCGGCTTCGCACCATCAGTCCTTCCTCTTCCATCCGCTCGGCATCGTTCTCCGAAACCCACCTGCGATTCTGCAGCACCAGATCCCGCTGCCCGTTGGCCAGTTGTCCGAGTGCATTGCCCAGCGACTTGAGCTTCTCGGATGCCGATAGCGACTCTTCTTGCGCCTGCTGATCCTCACCGGACGACAGGTTCGTTCCCGACGTCGCCACCGAGGGTGCCTTATTCTCCGACGTTTGCTCTGCAAGTCGCTGCATCACCTCCTGCTGTTGACTGAGCGCTTCATCCCATCGTTTGCTCTGCAGCGATTCACTTGCCTGCTGCATCGGCGTGAGCGCCTCGGTCAGCGACTTCTCCGGTGGCAGTTGCCTCACCACCTTCTGCAGTCGACTTGCCAACTCGCGCTGCTGGGATGACAGACTCCTGGCCGCGTCGATCTCATCTGAACCCTGGAGTTGCTGAGCAGCTTGGCGCGTCTTATCGATCAAAGTCTCCTGCTCGCGCATCAACTGCCCGATGATCTGTCCACTCCTGGCCTGTTGCTGGTTCGCGGAGATCTGATCGCGAATCGACTCTAGTTTCTGCTTCAATCCCTCCTGCTGGGATCGCCACGTATCGAACTGATCTGGCGGGAGACCGTCCTTGCGATCGACAGCCCGTTGCCGTCCAAAATCCCTCTGCGATTCCGCCTGCTTGGCCAAGTCCTGTTGCGACTGGGTCAATTGATCCAGCCACCCCCCCCATGGCTCGACCAGCTTCGTTTCCTCCATCGCTGCCTCCGCCAGCCTCTGCAGATGCTCGCGCACCACGCCGATCGGCGATTGGGAACCAGCGACCAGCGACTGGGAGGTTTGAAGAGCTTCGCGAGCCATCGACTCCAGCTTTTCGGACGTTACCTCGGGATCAACTTGATCGTTTGCGGACTGGTTCTCCTTCCATGCCGCGGTCGCCTGCTTCAGCCTCTTGAGGTTTTCGAGCGCTCTGTCGACGCCAAGCAGCATCTTCTGCTGCTGACGGGCGACGGCTAACTGCCAGCCCTCCTCACCCAACAGCACTACCGACTGTGTGGCCGACTGCACGGAATGGCCGCGACGATCGGAAGCGGTCATCCACCACTGGATCTCCAGCGATCCATCGGAGCGCCGCCACGATGCGAATTCCTCCAGCATCTTTTCGGTCCAGCGGGGGCTCTGGATATCCCAATGCCAAACGGCTCCTGCGCGGTCGGTCTCCTGGGGAGCACCAACCGACGGCAGAGCTCCGGTGCGCACCGAAGGCCATTCGTCCGGCTCCGCCACCGACCCTTCCTCCCAATCCACTTCTGCTCGAGCGCGCGCCACCGCCCCTCCCGCCTCAACCAACGGTACCCACGTCGTCCTCGATTCGTTCCCCTCGCCACGAATCGCTCTCCATGCGAATCGCCATTGGTCGAGCGCGTGATCGTCGCTGGCCTGGACCCGCCAAGCGATGCGGCTGTCCCACGGATATTCCGCAGATTCCTCCGGCGCGACCACCAGCAATTGAGGTGCGTCATCAGGCAGAACACTGACCTCCCAGAGATCTTCCGATTGCGACTCGACTCCTTCCTTCGATCGCCAACCCAAACGAAACCGAAACCCGCGATCTGCGGTAAGCGGCTGTTCGGCGGTGCCCCATTGGAACCGTTGCTGCGAAGGATCTGAACGAGGGGGATCGGGAACCGGCGGAAGTGGGCCCTGTGCTGCCTGCGACGCGGTGACAGATCCATTTTCCAGCCACTGAAAGTCGATCCAACGAATCGAATCGACGGGCCGATCGAATTCGAGTTGCCAAAAGTAGCGAGTCCCTTCGGTCCAGCGTTGGATTTGGCTGGCATCGGGTGCGGGGGGCGGTTCGACGCCGTCAGGAGGCGTGATGGAAAAACTTGCCTGGCGGAGTTTGGCAGCTGCTGCCACCTGGATTGCACGCCACCCCATGTCGCGATCGTCACCCCCTTCGGCGCGGACTTCGATCGGCGCTTCGAAACCAGGAACCATGGCCAGACCGTGCGCCCCATCTGCTTTCCACGGAACCTTCTGCACTGCGCCACCGGAGGCACTTCGCCACTGCAGTGTGAGGTCCTCGGGCAAGGGTCCCGACTGATTCTCGATCCGCAGCGACACCGGTGTACCGGGCGGCACCGCCAGCGGCAGATCGCGATACGCCAGGTGCACACGACGAGGCCACTGGGGTGCGTTCCATGGAAAGAAGACTCGCCTGGCTGCCGTGCTGAACGCCTGAGGCACCAGGATCCATCCCAACCCGATCAGACCGATCAACGCGGTCAGCAACCACCAGCCTCGTCGACTCCGGTCTTCCTTCAAGATCTGTTCTTTGCGAACTGTCGGCCAGCGATCCAGGAAGCGCCGCACCGCCTCGGCCTTAAGTGCCTCGCTGCCAGACACACGCTGTGCGCAGGCTGCCTCGCCCGACGATACCTCCTGCTGCCATCGCTCGACACTCGCCAGCCACCCTGGTTCGATCCCCACCAGCCTTTCGATCTGACGGAGCAGATGGTCGCGAGGTACGCGCCAACGCTTGGATACCAGAAAGGTGCGAATCAAAAGAAGTCCGATGGCGCTCCATGCCGCGATCGACTGAAGCCATCGCAAGGGTGCCGCATGCCATCGACCCCAGGCTTCCAGTAGGGAAAAAAGAACCAGCACAGCCAGCAACCCCAGAGTGATCTGCTGCAGGATGCGCATGCGTGCTCGTCGACGGAGATCCTCCGCGATGGCATCGATCTGACCGGTCAGCGATCGCGTCAACCTGGGGCTCTGTCCGGAATCCCGACCCCCTGAGTTCATTCCAATCGCTGCCTCCCATCGAAACACGCTGAATCCCGAGCGCACCGCTACCGTCTCACTTTGGCGCTTCCTCCAAGCCATCTAGATTATAGGCCCCTAAAGGAGATTCTCCCAGAAGAACCATAGTGGCACCCACCGCCATCACCAGACTGGCCGACAATCGCCAACCAAGATGCGGCTCCCGGAACAATCGCCAGCCGAGGAAGACCTGAAGGATTCCGCTGAGCTGAAAGAGAGCCAGGGCCGGACCGACAGGAATCCGGCTGAAAAGAAGAACCGTCGATCCCTGAAGGACTGCGTAGACAAGAGCGATCCGGGCCAGCTTGGGATCAAGCGATCCACCAGCGGTGGGTAGCGATTCACTCGGCCTCGGTGGGCCAGTCTTCCGCATCAGGATGTCGATCGACATCGCGACGACCGAACTACCCAACGCCCATCCCCAGAGCACCTCCAGCCAGGAAGCGCGCAAAAGCGCCTCTTTCAGGAACACACTAGCAGCGGCAGTCAGGACGATCGATGCGAATCTTGAGGCGATCGCATGCGGCGGGGTAGCGCCGCGATCTCTCGATCGACCCTGCGAAAGGCACCAAGTCCCCGACAGAATCACCAACATCCCCCATAACGACAGACTTGCCGGCCGCTCACCCAACCACCACCAAGCTCCCAGAAGACCCACCAGCGGCTTATAGCTGTTGATCGGTCCAATCACGGAAAGTTCGCCGTGGCCGATCGAGGCTACCAACAGAACATTGCCAACCCCATCCAGCAGGCAAGCCACAGCAAGAGGTAGCGCCATGGCAGCCCGGGAATCGCCATCGCCCGGGTGCATCAGAATGGACCCAAACGCCACGGGAGCCAATGCGATGGCCATCCAGCCAAGCCCACGGGAAACGATCTCCGTCGGTCGATACCAGTGCGCGAACAGTTGCTTCTGAAGCACGCTTGCCCAGGCGCTGGCAGCAACCCGGATCAAGAGCAGTGCGAGACTCAGAGCCGTCAAGGCTGTCGATCCTCCCTGAGGTCGATCGTCCAGTGCTGGGAACTGCCGACGCACTTCCGGGAATCGAACAGGTTCCAGTAGGCCACGGTCGCCCCTTGGGGCACCTCCACCTCGACTCGGTTTCGTTCCCGATCCACCCTGCCCTCCACCGCCTCCCACCGTCGCTCCTGCCACACTCCCGCATCGCAGGTATACGCTAACTCCACTCGCTCCACCGGCACGTCGCTCTGGAATCTACCCCATGCCTTACTCCCTTCCATCCCCTGCTCGATCCACCTCCCCAGTGGTGCACCACCGCGAAGCAGGTGATCGGCGAAGACGAGTATTTCCTCCGGGTTCTCCCCTGCCTCGCCGTGGCCATGCGGCATCCGGATCCGAAGCGCCAGGCTGCGGGGGCCTGAAGGCAATCGATAACTCTTCTGCCAGGAATCCATCGGATAGGCGAAGTCATTGGTTCCATTGACCCACAGCATCGGCATCTTTGCCCGCGACAGATAAACCGATGGATCCCACTGGTCCAGCCATCTTGCGGACTTCTCTGGTCCCATCTGCTGAAGTCGGTCTCGCCATACCGAATTGTCCCCCAGGTAACCGCATCCGTAGACCGGTACCGCCATCTGAAAACGGGGATCCACCCCTGCCACGATCGACGTCAGATAGCCCCCCCAACTGATGCCGGTCACTCCGATACGCTCCGGGTCGATCTTCGGATCACCTCGCAACAGACTATGACTCAGAATGGCCGCGCCCACCGCATGGTAGGTCCACTGATCCTCGATCGGTTGATCGATCTGATCGAAAGACGCATCCCAACCAGGCGGTCCGGCCCAGGCGTGTCGCTTCCAGTTGCCATAGGTTCCTATCGGGACGCATCCGCAGAGATCCATGGCAATCGCGGCGTAGCCTCGATCATTCCATGTTTTCACCCAGCGATCAAAGGCGGTTCCCCCACCCCCGTGCACGAGCACCATGGCAGGCCATCGCCGGCCCGGTTCCGTCAGCGCCTCGTCAGGGTACCCCACATAAGCAAAAATCCGGGTCGGCTTCCCCTGATAAGGCAAGCCTTCGTAAAAAAATGCCTCCACTCCTTCGGCAGTCCCCTCCTCTACCGGAAATCGTTCAGGCACCCGCGACAATGCCTCCAGTTTCCACGGCTCGAATCTTCCCGCAGCTGGCACATCCGGCGGATCGATGCCATCACACACCTCGCGAAAGAAAGCGACAATGCGACCGGTTGCTTCGGCCGGATACTGGTGGCTGCCCCCATGGATCCATTCGATCCAGGGAATTCCCTGCGGCGTCTGGTACCGGATCGACTGCTTGTCCCATGCCGCTCCCGCCGGTTCCACAGACAGATGGCGGCGGACCGCCGCCATCGACTGCTCTTGAACTGCAAACCGAACCAGCTGGTCGTTTTTTCCTGCGATATGGATCGCAGGTTTGGCCACCAGCTTCTCCACCTGGCGACAGACCGCTGCGCTGGGAGCAAATCCCGCAAATTGGTCGGGCCGTTCACGCCATAGAAGGTAGGTGAATCCACCTCCATTGGAATGTCCCGTGGCAAAGACTTTGCGATCATCGATCGGGTAGCGTTCTTTGAGCCGCTGCAGAAGGAGGTCGACGAACTTCAGATCCCGATCTTCATGCTCCCCTGCGGCATGCTGCCATCCATTGCGTTTGCCTTCGGGATCGGTCAATCGACCGGGCGTCGGAATCCCTTGCAGATAGACCGTGCAAGCTTCCGGCCACAACTCATGGACATGGAGACTCCTGGCAGCCCGCTGTGCGGTGCCGCCATGGCCGTGAAACACCAGCACCAAAGGTGATGGCCTTCCAACCTTATCCGGCTTGTAGACGATCGCCTCCCGCGATCTCCCCTCCACCTGAACCACCAGCGTTTCAGGCGCCGCTCCTTCGACTTCCGGCAGCGCCAGACAAAGCAGCATGACCAACCAAATCCCGATCTTCATCAACCACCTCCCAAGGTTTCGCCCACCGGCATCGGAAGCTATCCTAACAGATACCTGTCAAGCCACCGGATCGGTGCTGAAGGCCGAAGTCGCCAATTCAACCTCAGGTCCCAGTTCAACCTCACGACTTTAGCCATAGCGTTCCCGGCTGGCATCGGGTCCCGATTTCTGACAAGTACGATCCTCTTCCACCTGATTTCCACCCACCTGCGAAGCCCCTCCGATGATACGACCCTTCCATCGATTCCTTGCGATCCCCTGCGATTGGCACGGCTGTCTCTGGACGCTGCTGATGCTATGGACGTCCACCCATGGACCGGTGACCGCACACGAAGGAGATCACGATCACCCCGCCAAGCCGGTGGCCCCAGCCGAGGCGCATCGCCCCACCCCAATCCCGGATCGCGTCATTCTCTCGATCGGCGATGACCCCACCACCTCCTGTGGCATCACCTGGCGCACCAGCAGCGATGTAGCGCACGGTTTTGTGGAATGGGCCGAAGCGACGCACGGTCCGGAGTTTCGACTGAAACCCAATCGGATCGAGGCGACAACCAGTGCGCTCGTCACCGATCTGAATCCCGCTCACTTTCACTCTGCCAAACTCACCCAGCTGAAACCAGCAACCCCCTACGTCTATCGCGTCGGCGATGGGGTCAACTGGAGCGAATGGCATCCGTTTGAAACGGCCCCCCTAAAGCCGGAAGCTTTTCAGTTTCTCTATTTCGGAGATGCCCAGAACGATGTCCTTTCACTCTGGTCGCGCGTCATCCGCGACGCCGCCCGCCAGGCGCCCAAGGCTCGCTTCATGATCCATGCCGGCGACTTGATCAACCGGCCCGAGTCCGATGCGGACTGGGGCGAGTGGTTCCGCGCCGGCTCATTCCTCCATGCGTCAATCCCCTCCGTGCCGGTACCGGGAAACCACGAACAAGCGAAAAACGAAGATGGCAGCCGCAGGCTCTCCCACCACTGGCGTGCCCAGTTTACGCTCCCCGAAAACGGACCGGCCGGGCTTGAAGAAACCGCGTACACTTTTACCTACGGAAGCCTGCGCGTCATCGGACTGAACAGCAATGAGAAGATCGACGAACAAACCAAATGGCTGGAATCGGTCCTCCAACAGCACCCCGCCGGATGGATCGTCTGCACTTTCCACCATCCCATTTTCTCTACCGCCAAGGAGCGGGACAACAAGGCGCTTCGCGATGCCTGGAAACCGCTTTTCGATCGCTATTCCGTCGATCTGGTGCTTCAGGGTCACGATCACACCTACGGCCGAACCGGTCTGATCCACGAAACCATCCCGGAAACTCTCTCCAATGTGCCGGTCGGTGTCCGCCACGCCGATCCGCAGAGCGGCACCGTCTACGTGGTCTCCGTCAGCGGACCCAAGATGTACAACCTCGCGCCAGATTCGATCATGGAGCGAAGCGCCGAGGACACACAGCTCTATCAGATCATCGAGATCGCAGGGGACCAGTTGCGGTTCGAGTCGCGAACTGCCATCGGTTCACTCTACGATGGATTCACGTTGACCAAGCTTTCCGACGGGCGGAAGCGATTCGAGCCACGCACCGACGTCATTCCGGAACGCAAGCGAGAGAAGCCCGAAACCCGACTTCCCGAACTCAAGGTCAAGGAAGAACCTGCTCTACCAGGCAAATGATCTCCCTGTCGATCCGATGGATTGGTCCGTCGTCGGGCAGCTCCAGCGACAGACACTTTCTTGCGATCGTTCAGACTCGATCCGCCAGCGCCTTGGTGACTAGCTCCCCATGGATATCGGTCAATCGGAAGTCTCGCCCCTGATAGCGATAGGTGAGCCGTTTGTGATCGATCCCCATCAGGTGTAGGATCGTTGCATTCAGATCGTGCACGTGCACCGGATCTTCGAGGATGTTGTAGCAGTAGTCATCGGTCTGGCCGATCGTTGTGCCGTGAGCGACCCCGGCACCTGCAAGCAGCATGGTAAAGCATCGCGGATGATGGTCGCGGCCGTAATTGTCGGCCGTGATGCCTCCCTGCGAATAGATCGTTCTTCCAAACTCACCTCCCCAGACGATCAGTGTATCCTCCAGCAGCCCTCGCCGCTCCAGATCGATCAGCAGCGCTGCGGTCGGCTGGTCGACATCCTTGCATTGCCCGGCAATCGCCTTGGGGAGATTGAAGTGCTGATCCCATCCCATATGGAACAGCTGCACGAATCTCACATCCCGCTCGGCCAAGCGGCGCGCCAGCAGGCAATTGGCTGCGTAGGATCCCGGCCGCTTGACGTCGGGCCCATAAAGATCCAGCACCTCCTGCGGCTCATCACTAAGATCGATCAGCCCCGGCACGCTCTGCTGCATCCGAAATGCCATTTCGTACTGCGCGATGCGCGTCTGAATCTCAGGATCACCCAGCTGCTGATGCCGAATCTGGTTGAGCGACCTGAGGCGACTGAGAGTTTGGCGCCGCGCTTCCAAATCCACCCCTGGGGGATCGGAAAGATAAAGCACCGGGTCCCCCTGATTGCGAAACTTCACCCCCTGGTGCTGCGACGGAAGGAATCCCGATCCCCAGAGTCTATCGTAGAGCGGCTGGTCGTCGGGACGACCGCTGCCAAAGGAGGTCAGTACGACGTAAGCGGGAAGATCCTGGTTGACGCTCCCCAGACCATAGCTGGCCCAGGAGCCAATGCTGGGGCGACCGGCCAGCTGCGAACCCGTCTGCGAAAAAGTGATCGCCGGGTCGTGATTGATCGCTTCGGTATGCATCGAACGAATCATGCAGAAGCGATCTGCCTGACCGGCCATATGAGGCAACAGATCGCTGAACCACATGCCGCTCTTGCCATGCTGAGCAAAGCGGAAGATCGAAGGAGCCACCGGAAAGGTGCTCTGGCCGGAAGTCATCGTCGTCAGTCGCTGCCCTTGGCGAATGGAATCAGGGAGATTCTCGCCCCGACGCGCTTCAAGGGTCGGCTTGGGATCAAACAGATCCATCTGAGAGGGGGCACCCGACTGAAAAAGGTAGATGATCCTTTTTGCACGCTGCGCGGGATGCCCGGATGCCCCGGCCAATGCCGAACCGGGCACAGCAGAGCCGCCGTCGACCAGCACCATTCGCCCCTCTTCGGCCAACAGCCTTCCGGCCGCCATGGTGGCCAGAGCCGAAGCCGACAAGCCCAGGCATAGTCGCCGCGACATCTCGCTGGCCACATTCCCGTCCCATCGCTGTTCCACTTCGAAGTCCTCCCTTTGCGCCAGCCCTGAAAGGGACTAACGAGTCACCACTTCGTCCAGATTCAACAGCACACGTCCCAGCAAGGAGTACGCCGCCAGCTCCTGCGGGTCGATCGCCGTATCGACCGGCGACTTGCCTACCTTCAGCAATCCATCGGACGGAAGCGATCCTGCCACCAGTCGCTGGCGATCTGCCGATAGTGCCTCCAGCAGAATCGATGTCTCCTGCTCGCTGGGCCACCGACTGACTGCCAGCCGGAACCCATAACGCACTCGCTCCCGATCCTGCTGGCCCCCTTCCCGAATCATCCGCTCTCCCAGCTTCCTGGCTGCTTCGACGAAGGTCGCTTCATTGAGCAGCGCCAGGGCCTGCAGCGGAGTGTTGGTACTCGATCGCCGAACGGTGCAGGTCTCGCGATTTGGTGCATCAAACAGGAGCATCGTTGGAGGTGCTGCAGTTCGCTTCCAAATCGTATAGAGCGTTCGTCGCACTCGTGCCGCACCTTCATCTTCCTGGTAGTTGCGCAGGTCTCCGTAAACACTTGTCTCATCCCATACCCCAGCCGGCATGAACGGGCGGACGCTGGGGCCTCCGATCGTTCGGTCCAGCAAGCCGCAGATCGCCAGCGCCTGGTCTCGCACCAGCTCGGCAGGAAGCCGAAATCGGGGACCCCTTGCAAGCCATCGATTCTCCGGATCGCGCTGCCAGGACTCGGGGTCTCCAGCAGCTGTCTGTCGGTATGCATGGCTCATCACAATCGCCTTGTGAATCGCTTTCATATCCCAGCGATGCGCCGCCACTCCAGCGATCGCCGGCAGCTGACTGCCGCTTTGAAACTGGCTTGCCAACCAGTCCAGCAGCTTGGGATGGCTCGGAAAGTCGGCCTGCGAACCAAGATTCTCAGTCGACTTGACCAACCCCTGTCCAAAAAAATGCTCCCAGGCTCGGTTCACCCAGACTCGGGCAGTGAGCGGATTGGATCGATCGACGATCCACGTGGCCAACCCCAAACGATTCATCGGAGCCCCAGGTGGCATGGGGGGCAGCGCCGCCGGAAGCCCCGCCTCCACCTGCTCGCCCGGCTGATCGTATTGCCCTCGCACCAGCAGATGGCTGGGTCGCTTCGGCCCCTCGCGCATCACCATCACCGTCGGAAATGCCGCTCGCAGCGTTTCGATCTGCTTATCGACTCTCCCTCGCTCGGCCATCGCCCTGGCGATTGGCGTATCAGGCTGCATGCGATAGAGACTCTCCAGCGCCTTCCAATGATCATCGCTACGCGCCGCCGGCTCCACCGCGACCGCCTGGCGCATGGCAGCTGTCCAGATCGAACCTTCAAAAGGAAGCTGGCCCGCTGCACTTGCGGTCCAGTGGATGCGGAATCGACCGATGTTGTGCTGGTTGAGAATATCCTGATGCAGCTGTACCACCAACCGCGCCCCAGCCGGCAGCTCGATCGGTTGATCCAGCAGGAACATCGCCCGACTAGCTTCCTTGCGTGTCGGACCATCGACGGCCCAGCCGCGGCCTGGAGTCCGCGCGACGACGTTCTGAATATCCCAATCCTTCTGCGAATACGTCGCCTCCGCCCGGGTGAAAACCAACTCCTTCGGCTCAGGCCACCCCGGCGCCTCCAGCTTCGCTTCCACCCGACCCAGGACAAAATTCCCATTCGCATAGCGCCCGACACTTTGCTGAGGCAGCGACGGGTCAGGAAGGCATTCCAGCAACAAACCACGGAACGTGCTGCCGCCCAGCGGTCCACTCAACGCATAGAGATCGTGGGTGGGATTTTCCCCACCAGCCAGATAGCTGCCATCCTCCTGCAAGGTGAGGGTGGAACCTTTCCGGGAGACCGCTTCCTCCAAACCCCACGGCAACCAGACCGAATCGTTCTCGGATGCTAACTGCTGCAACTTCGGTTCCCACGCCACCAATCGCTCCCGTAGGCTCCCCTCCTCAGCCGCTACCTGATCGTTCGATTGCCGGCGCAGCTGCTCCAGCCTCTCCAATTCCTCCTTCTGTACCGCCGTCGGTACCGCGATCACCGGATCGGTGTTGCGGGACTCCCCCTGTAGCGTCCCCGCTTCGGGAACGTTGTTGAAGAAGGCGAAGAACTGATAAAACTCTTTCTGCGAAATCGGATCGTATTTGTGGTCGTGGCAGCGGCAGCAGTTGAGCGTCAGCCCCAGCCAGGCCAGACCCGTCGTCTCCACGCGATCGATCACCGTCTCGGCCCGCCATTCCTCCGCGATGATCCCACCTTCACCATTGAGCCGATGATTGCGGTGGAAACCGGTCGCCACCATCTGCTCGCTCGTCGCATCAGGCAACAGATCCCCCGCCAATTGGTCGATGGTGAACTGGTCGAAAGGCTGGTTCCGATTGAGCGATTGGATCAGCCAGTCGCGCCACGGCCACTGATAACGGCTGCTGTCGATCTGATACCCGTTGCTGTCGGCGTAGCGCGCCAGATCCAGCCAGCGGATCGCCATCCGCTCTCCATAGTGCGGGGAGGCCAGCAGCCCATCGACCACCTTCTCATAGGCATCCGGAGATGGATCCGACACGAACCGATCGATCTGCTCGGGCGTGGGAGGTAACCCAGTCAGGTCTAGACTCAATCGCCGCAGCAACGTCTCGCGATCCGCTTCAGGCGACATCCGCAGGCCCTTCGCGGTCATCGCCTCGACAAGGAACCTGTCGATCGCCGAAAGCGCGTCGGAACTTGTTCCGGGTACGGCATCCGGCGCGACCTCAGGGAGTGGTGGCTGAGCGATCGGCTGGAATCCCCAGTGCCCCGCATAAGGAGCCCCCTCCAAGATCCAGCGTTCGAGGAGCTCCTTCTGCGCTTCGGTCAGTTCCTTTCCCGATTCGGGCGGCGGCATGATCAGGGAGGGATCTGTGCTGCGAATCCGCTCCACCAAACCGCTAGCCTTCAGGTCGTGAGGGACCACGGCCCGCTGACCACTTGCCAGCTGTTCCGTAGCGTTTCCCTCCAGATCCAATCTCAGTCCTGCCTGACGCTGCTCCTGGTCCGGGCCATGGCACTGGAAGCAATGGTCCGACAGGATCGGCCTGACCTCCCGCAAAAACCGCTCCGATGACTCCGGCTGACCAGCCACCGCCATGCCGGAGGCCGCAAAGGAGAACAACCAGCAGCACCCCAGCAACCAACCGGTGTCGAACCAACGCATGGACGGATCCTGTCGCTTCCAGTTTGCATGTGTCAGCAAGGTCTTCCAAATTCTCGAAGACTACTGGCCATCCTTCTTCTCTTTTAGCTTCTCGGCGATGAAGTCGGAAAGTTTTTCGCCACGCAGCTCTTTGGAGGTCCCAAGAATCTGGCCCGAATCGCCGTCGACGAGAAGGACGAACGGAATCCCGCTGACATCGTACTGCGCCCCCAGCTTGGTGTCCCAACCCTTTCCTTCGTAGACCTGCGCCCAAGGTAGCTCCCGATCCTTCAGAAACTCGCGGACCTTTTCTTCCTGGCCCTCCTGATCAAAACTGATCCCCAGGATCTCAAAGCCCTCCTCATGCCAGTCCTCATAGGCCTTCTTGACATTGGGTAGCTCGGCGATACAAGGACCACACCAGGTAGCCCAGAAGTCCAGCATCACCAGCTTGCCCGCGTACTGTTTGGGAAACTCGATCGCCTGTCCATCCAAATCGGTCGCACTGAAGGGAAGCGCCGACTTGCCCAGCCGCAGGTCGGGAGGCAGCGGCAATTGCGGCAGTTCTTCGTCGGCCTTCCGTAGAGTCAGCTTCCCTTCCTTGAGCTCCAGGACCATCGTGGAGCCAGTGAAGTTGAAGGGCTTGCCAATCGCCACCATCTCGTAGTTTCGGCTGACATCGCCATTGCCATCCCGGTCGATCGGAAGCATCGAATCCGACTCGAGCGCCCCAGCCGAGAATGTCTGCAGTTTCTGTCCATCGATCTCAAAGGCATATTCGTAGCCGAAGTCGGCATACCAAAGCAGCGTATTGGCCAGCGGAGCCCGACGTGGGTCCTTCGGATCGAATCGGTAGCAGTTGATCTTCCCGAGATCCCCACCACCCAGATCGATCTTCGATCCACCGGTGTACATCGTCAGCTCCCCCGTCTCCCGGGGCTCCCAAGTCGCCTGGGGGTCGTTCGTCAGATCGCCGTCGCCGTTGGTGTCGATCCATAGGCGACTTGGCCCTTCCTCTGGCTGATCGATCACAAAGGCCCAGGACTTATCCCCCAGCGTCAATTTGCCATAGCCCGGTTTGACCAGACCTTCAGGCGCCACCTGGACGATCGATGCCTCCTGATCCATCTCCGCACGAATCGGGCGATAACCCCCTACCCGCGCCGTCACCCCCTCGCCAAGAAACTTCTGTTCCACCTCCCCAGCCTGGACCGCAGTCAGGGTACATCCCATCCAAGCGATCGCTACCGGGACTCGACACAGGAGTTTTGCATGGACTGTCTTCATGGCTACCTTTCGGAAAAGAAGAGCTCGCTCTGGAATTTCCCCACGGGGATGTCCCATGGCCGAACAACCGATCTTCGTCAGCTGCTAGGAGTTCCAGGTGATTCACACCGAGTTTTGCACCTACAAGTCTCTCACTCTAACGAAAGGAACCGCCAGAGGCAATTTTAGGAGCGGGGTGGTCCGGGACCCGAGAACACGCATTGGAGATATCCTAGGCCGTTTCTTTTCGCTCTTTTTCCCGTTTTGTCCCTAACGGTTTTTCAGGCCATCGGTACGATGGTTGCGACCTGACCGGTAAGGCTCGCCCTATGCCGGAGGTTGTTAGAGGCCGGCGATCGTCGATTTGGCCGTTTGGTTTGCTTCGAGAAATGGGATTAGAGTTCTGCATGTCGGAAAAGGACGAATCGAACGAGTTGCCAAAGGAGTCAGTTCCGGAGCAAGAGCCCAATCGGCCGCAGGCAGATTCTCAGATGCTGCATCCCGATTCGCATCTGCCTGAGGGAGATTCGGAGATCCCGCAGGACATCGACCTGACGGACTCCGAACCGATTCCATCGGAACCGATGCAGAGCACCGCACCAACCGCCGCTGCACCGGCAGGCAACTCATTTGGCGACTTCGGGCTGGATCCTCGTTTGGTCCGGGCCGTGGAAGCTGCCGGCTACACCCAGCCCACGCCGATTCAGGCCAAGACCATTCCCCACCTGATCAAAGGGCGCGATGTTCTGGGCCAGGCACAGACCGGCACTGGAAAGACAGCCGCGTTCGCTCTACCCTCCCTCCATCGGCTCGATCCCGAAATCCCGACCGTACAAGTCCTGGTTCTGACGCCCACGCGTGAACTGGCAATCCAAGTAGCCGATTCCTACACGAAATATGCCTCTCAAATGCGGCGAGTCCCGATCGCCTGTATCTATGGCGGTCAGGACTATCAGATTCAGTTTCGGCAATTGGATAGCGGCGCCCAGATCGTCGTTGGTACCCCTGGTCGCATCATGGACCACATGCGGCGAGGCTCTCTGGTGCTCGACGCCCTCCAATGCCTGGTGCTCGATGAAGCCGACGAAATGCTGAAAATGGGATTCGCCGATGACGTCGAATGGATCTTGAATCAGACTCCTGGAAGCCATCAGACCGCTCTGTTTTCGGCGACGATGCCGGAACCGATCCGGCGGATCGCCAGTCAGCATCTCAAGGATCCCGCTCACGTCAAAATCGCTCAGCAGTCTGCCACCGCCGATACGGTGCGCCAACGCTACGTGGTGGTCACCCACGAGGATCGTCCTGCCGTGCTGGCCAGATTGCTGGAAGCGGAGCCGACCGATGGAGTGCTGGTTTTCGTCCGCACCAAGATGGCCTGCGAACCGTTGGCCGACTACCTGAGGGAACGTGGTTTTCGCGTCGCTGCGCTGCATGGGGAAGTCGCGCAGCGCCAGCGCGAGCGGGTGATCGATGGCCTGAAGAACCATCGGATCCAGGTCGTTGTCGCTACCGACGTAGCAGCCCGTGGACTCGATGTGCAACGAATCAGCCATGTGATCAACTACGACCCCCCCAATGACAGCGAAGTCTATATCCATCGGATCGGCCGAACCGGCCGCGCCGGAAGAAGCGGCGAAGCCATCCTGATGGTGAGCCCCCGCGAACGAGGCAAATTGAGGCTGATCGAGAAAGAAACGCGGCAGACGATCCAGCCGATGGAAGTCCCCAGCAACCGACAGATCAACAAGAAGCGGGTACAGCAGTTCCACGACCAGATCGACCAGGCGCGAGAGCATGCCGACGTCGAATCGTACAAGTCGATTCTGGAACAGTACCAGCGAAGCCACGAAGGAGTCCCCCTGGAGGAAATCGCCGCTGCCCTGGCCGTTCTGGCACAGCAAGGCAAGCCTCTTTTGGAACGTGACACCATCCCCACTCTGGAATTTTCGCGGGAACGGCCCGGTAAGGAAAACTCCCGCGTCGATCGATCCACCGACCGACCTCGCGACTCGCGTCGTGGACCTCCTGTCGCCGAGGGGATGGAAAGTTATCGCGTCGATGTCGGTCGACGGCATGGGGCCACCGTAGCGAAACTGGCCGAAACGCTGGCCAGCAGCTGCGGCATCAGTATCGAAGATGTCGGAAGAATCCATATCGAGGATGATTCCAGCACAGTCCAAATGCCCGAAGGACTGCCTCCCGATCTCCTAAGACTGCTGCAACAACAACAGTTTCAAGGCCAACCACTTCGGATGCGGCGATGTTTTGAGGGCCAGCAGTACGCCGGTCGCGGGGCTCCAGGCTTCCGACGATCGTTCAGCGGACCTCGCGCCGGTGGACCTCGTCCTTCAGGCCCAAGAAGCAGTAGTCCTCGTGAAGGTGCTCCTCGCGCAGGCGGCCCCCGCGCTGGCGGTCCTCGCCCCGGTGGTCCCCGCTCAGGTGGCCCTCGATCGGCTCGAGGACCCGGGCGATTCGACGACCGACCACCCCGCCGAGGTCCCCGCCCTGGCTCCGATGGACCCCAGGGGCCACGCCCGCCACGGAAACCCCGAAGCGGTTGAACCTATCTACCGACAGGCAATGGAGGCCGTTTCTTCTGGAGAGCAACGATCCCAGCTACAATCGATCGATAGCCAATCGGTCGATCATTCGCTCGCCACAGCACCTGAAGATCGACTACCCTCCGGATCCCGTCTTCTGGTGACCTGAACCCTCGTGACTCCGACTCCACGCCCCAACCCAAAAGTGCTGCTGGAAGTCTGCGTCGATACCGTCGCCGCCGCCGTTGCCGCCTGTCAGGCAGGTGCCGATCGGATCGAGTTGAGCCAAGGACTGGAATTGGGCGGACTGACTCCTTCGTTCCATCTGACCATGGAGACTCGCCGCGCTATCGATCGACCACTGGTAGTCCTGGTGCGATGCCGCAGCGGAGGATTTCAATACGATGAGGTCTCCTTGAGGGTGATGCGAGATGACTGCCGCCGCCTGATCGACCTGGGGATCGACGGCTTGGTCGTCGGTGCCCTGGATCACTCGGGTTCTTCTTTGGATTGGCACTGGATGGAATCGCTCCCCGAACTAGCGCCGCCTCCGTTCCAGTGGGTGGTGCATCGCGCGTTCGATGCAGTTGCCAGGCCACTGGAAGAAGCCGTGCGGCTGGCCCACTGCGGCTACCAGAGAGTGCTGACCAGCGGAGGCCCCCCAACAGCCTTCGAAGGAATCGAACCGCTCCGGTCGCTTCAGCACCACTGTGGCCACCAGATCGAACTCTTGCCGGCAGGGGGTATCCGTTCCTTCAATGCCGTGGAACTGATTCATGCGATCGGCTGCCGACAGCTGCATGGATCGTTTCGGTCAGCCACCAGCCCCCACCAAGTCGATGGCGATGAAATCCAAAGGACGCTTCTGGCGATCGATTCCCTCTCGCTCCACTGATTCGTTCGCTACAAAAGCTAAGCGCGGACGAGTGTGTTCCAGTACCTTAGGGTGTGTGTTCTCGTACTGTAGGGTGTGTGAGGCAGTCGATGGGCAGCATCAGGTCTCAGCGCAGGACAACGTGATGGCCACGGTCGTGTCGACACACAAAAGACCGACTGCGGAACACACCGCAAACGGCATGCGCCCCCTGACTCCAGTTCGATTCGCGTTCCATTTGTAGCGCATGCTACATCATCGGTCATGCAACCGGCGGCAAGCGAAGGGCGCCGCGCTATCGCCAAAAATGGCCGGGACTCGCAGCCCTCAATTCAGGGCGATGCCTCGACGTCTGGAATGGCAGCCAGCAGCGATTCGGGAATGTCGAATGCCATGAAAAGACTCTCCCTGACCGCGTCGAAGTCGTTGTCGAAACTGACGATCAAGGTGCGCATCGTGGGATCGGAACTGGGATGCCAAGCCAGCCCTTCGGGTTTTTCGGGAGCCTTCTGGCCGTTAAAACCGTAGGCCGGGTCGAGCAGATCGATGACTAGTCGCTTGCTGGCGATCTGGAGCGATTCCGGCTTGGTCCAGGGATCCAGGCGGTCGATCGACTGGACGGGCGAAGCACTGGAGAAATCGGCCAGATAGATCCGCTTGTACTTCGCCTCCGCCCCCGCCTCACCATCCCGCTCCAGAATCAAAAAACGATCTTCATCCACCGCCAGAATCTCACTGATTCCGCAGGACCGATCTTCCAGTGGATAGAGCTGCTGGACGGGGACAGCATCGGGCTGCTCAAGATTCCAGTGGAGCACTCGGACGAATCGACCATAGCGTTTGTCTTTCAAGGGCTGGCTGTCCTGAACCAATGGACCCTGCATGATCGCCGTCAGACGCTTCCCGTCGGCTGAGACTGCCAAGCCCTCCAATCCACGGTTGGGGACTGTCCCTTCCGTCGCGGATGCAAGGTCATCACCTCGATAAAGCGGAAAACCAGGAGGGAGCGGGAGACTTGCCACCCAACGTCCCTCTCCATCAAATCGATCGACCGACGGACCATACTCCTCGGAGATCCAAAGCGATTGCTGGGGTCCGATGCGTAGTCCCTCGGGGTCTAGCGCTTGGCCACGCGGAGCCCCTGGTGGTGTGAGCGCCTGTAGCGCACCAAGGCATGGCTTTCCTTCCCGTGTCAATGGAAGGGTATCGATCACACTGGCTGTCAGCTGACCGTTCTGGCGATCCAATTGCAACCGCAACTGGTGGACGCGACAGGGATAGCTGGCTGCACCGTCGGCAGGCCCCCGATCCGAGAGCACCCAGTAACTGGCTATCCAGGAACGGGCGTCGCCCGACAAGCCCTCCGAACCCGGGATCTTTTCGATCGCAGAAAAGCCACCCAGCTGACCGATCGGCGTCCCTTCTTCGAGGGTTCCTTCCCAGCCCGTCCGGTCGCGGGTATCTCCGGGAAGCGAAGCGGTGGCGACCAGAGAAGCCTTGGGCAACTGCTGAGCTTCAGCCACTTCATGTTGATCGGCTAAACAGACCGCCACCAAGATCCATCCAAAGCCCCGGGTGCTATGCATCATGATCCCCGCCACCTCCCAATCGCTCATTCAGACCGCTTGCAAACCCAACCGCTGATCAACTTGGCAGTCTGCCTTGGCACCTATACTTCAGCCTCCGCCAATCCAGAAACTCAAAGAGCCGCTCGATTCCATCGAACGGCTCTCCAAAGTCAACGTGCTGCCCGCAACCAAGCTTACTGCTCGATCGTCGCAATGTCTGCGAAGTCTCTGGTGCAAAGCGCGACCAGAGACTTGGGATCGATCGACGCAGCGTAGAACTGCACCGATCCGTCCGCCATCAGGAAGTTGGCTCCACCGGTGTGGAATGCATAGATTTCGCTGTCGTTGGTGCAGTTCATCGTGCAGGTTCCCTGCATGGTGACACCGCCCGAGCTAGAGGTACTGTTGGCGATTCCTAGTCGGCTGGATCCGTCGATGCTGAATCCACCGTTGATATCAGCCCATCCCCAACCGTCTTCGGTGAAGACCGTTCCTTGAGCGATGCTGCCGGGCCGTGGGTTGGTCGCTTTCCTGCCACCGATAAAGATGTTTGGGCGGCCTGCATCTTCTGAGGCCAGCGCGGTGTTGGAAAGACCATCCGTAATAAAGGCAAGCTTGACCCCCTGAGGTCCTCGCCCCAGAGCGCCCAGCACTTCACGGGTTCCCAAAGAAGGCAGTCCAGCTACGGTGAACATTGCGTTTCGGACTGCGTTGATCGAACCGTAATCGCTATAACCCCAGCGAGGCTGATCGCTTCGAAGATTTCTAGTCACGTTAGCGTAGAGGTTCGAAGCAGGAACCGCTCGTTCTCCTGGTGCCGATGGGCAGAGGTAGGTTGCGATCTTGGTGGTGGTGAATGGATCGTTGACCGGAGCGAACCAGGGGAGACCCATCTGGTAGCCATTGGCCACGTTGGTCTGTTCGATGTAGGGCAGAATCATCGAAAGCCAGGACTGCTGGAAAATCTGTGGACTGCTGTAGTCGATACGACTTGGAGGAAAGACCTTGAAGGCGCTCTCGTAATTATGCAGCGCCAGCCCCAACTGCTTGAGGTTGTTGCTGCACTGCATGCGGCGTGCGGCTTCTCGAGCCGCCTGGACGGCAGGCAGCAGAAGACCAACAAGAATTCCGATGATCGCGATCACCACCAGCAACTCCACCAGCGTGAACGCACTTCGCTTCGACCTCAGATTTCGCATCGTTTCCCCCATGTTCGATTGGACATCCCAGCTGCTCGTCCCAGCGCGGCCGCCTGCCTGCCCCGGTCCCCATTTGGCTCAAATACCTACAACGCAAAGAGTGTCGCCACGAGCCCCTTAACTGAACATAGTGAATCGCGTTAAGAGCCGATGAAGATTGCCAGGGGCAGGACAACCGGCAGATCGTGCGTCACAATGGGTAAGAAGGTCGCTCGATGACGGGAGCTTTAATGAAGTTTCCGTGAAGAAAAGTGCGCGGCCATCGTAACGCCCGCATCCGCCGTCTGTGTGTTTCGCTCCAGAACTCTGGTGCGTCCTGGCGATGGATACCATCGCGATCGTTTGGGAGCTGAACCATGAAACTGATCATTGCAATCATCCAGCCCGACCGGCTGGAGGCGGTCAAGCAGGCGCTGACCGAGGTGGAAGTCTTTCGCATGACTGTCTTCGATTGCCAGGGGTACGCCCAGCAGATGGGCCAGCTGGGGACGCACCGCCCGCACGATTTCGGAGCAGCCTTCTTGCGGAAGGTACAACTCCAAATCGCTGTCAATGAGCCCTTCGTCGAACCGACCATCGCCGCCATCGCCCGCGGCGCTCGTTCTGCCGGACGAGGACGTCAAGGAGATGGCAAGATCTTTGTCCTGCCACTGGATGACTGCATTCGCATTCGGACAGGAGAACGAGGAGAAGAGGCGATCTGAAAGCAGGGGCAGGAAGCGGGTGCGGTTCACCTAGCGTCGTAGCCCTGGGTCCCGAGGGCCGATCCACGCGGTAGGTATTTGCACAGCAAGATGCCGAGGAAGTAAAGCCCTACCAGGGGGACCAGCATGCCGACCATGCTGGTGATCTCCGCTGGGGTCAGCACCATCGAGATGAAGGCGATCACCAAAACTGCCGTGCGCCACTGCTTCAAGTAGACCTCGACCGAAAAAACTCCTAACCGCTCCAGCACCAGCATCGCCAGCGGCAACTGGAAAGCGACTCCAAAACCGAGCGGCAGCATCAAGGCAAAGGTCATGTAATCAGTCAGTCGCGGGGCAGCATCGATCCCCAACGACTCGTTGAAGGTCAGCAGGAATCGCAGGACAAGCTCAAAAATGAAGAAGAACGCCAGCGCTGCGCCACCCAGAAAGAGAAACAGACTGACCGGCAGGAAAAAATAGACATACCGCCGCTCGTGCGGATACAACCCCGAGGCGATAAAGCCCCACAGGTACCAGAAGATCCCGGGACTTGCCAGCACCAGACCTGCAGCTAGCCCTGCCTTCAAGTAGATCATGAACGGTTCGGTCACCTGCAACGCATCGGTGTTGGTCGAAATGCGGCTGAACAAACGCAGCGGCACCAGATCCTTCGCCTGCAGGGCACCCGCGCCCCGCAATCCTTCCACCCGCGTTGCTTCGACGCTGCGATCGCTCTTCCCCACCCCGGAAACCTGCATTGGAGTTGGTGGCGAAGGAACCACATCGGGGGTCTTCGAGACGGGAGGCACCACCTCTGGGGTCGCGGAAGATGGGGATGGAGGTTCGGTCGTGGGAATCGCCGAAGGGAGCGACGGGACGGGAACCACCGGAGCGGAAGGGGATGTCGCCGAGCCAGATGTCTCCCCAGCAGGCGGTTGGGTTGAATCCACCCCAGGCACCGTCAGCTCAACGCCCTGAAGCGAGCCCATCAGTTCGCGGGGATCGACATAGACCACCTCGGGTGTGTATTTCTGCTCGGCCATCCACTGCTGGAGCGTGGGATCCATCTTCGATCCGTTGGCCTTCTCCCACTGAGCGCCCGCTTTGCGAAGATAGAACTCCTCGAGAGATTTTTTCAGAGGCGTCTGGACATAACGCACGATACGGTCGGCGAACAGCAGGGAAATGCCCATTCCGACCGCCAGGCAGATCAACGCCTTGGTGAGCGACACCCGGAGTTCCTCCAGGTGCTCGCCAAAGGTCATCGTGCTGCTTTCGAACAAGTCGTCGCTTTTACTGGTTTTCACCACCCGCCCCCGAACTTCCAAATCGCTTCCAAACCATCGCCTCCGAATTCCCCTCTGGAATACAATGGGACGTTCTCGAAGCGGTGCAACGCCCCGACCTTCCGTCGGCATGGCAAAGTCGCTGCGACCTTTATCATATCTTGAGCCGCCATGTTTCCCCAATCCCCGCTGCGATTCCATCCTCTTTTTCGCCCTTACCTGTGGGGCGGAGAACGCCTTGGCAAGCTGATGGGAAAACCGCTGCCTGGCCCAGGTCCCTGGGCCGAAAGCTGGGAAGTGGTCGACCACGGAGCCGACCAGAGCGTCGTTGCGGATGGCCCTTGGGAAGGCTGGACTCTTCGCAACCTGATCGATGCGTTTCCCGATGAAGTCTTGGGAAATCAGCAGTCAAAGCCCTTCCCATTGCTCCTGAAGTACCTCGATTGCCACCAAGTGCTCAGCGTCCAGGTCCATCCAGACGATCCCTATGCATCGAGGATGGAGACTCCCGATCTGGGAAAAACGGAAGCCTGGTACGTGGTCCATGCAGAACCGGGAGCCAAGATCTACGCGGGACTGCAGGAAGGAACCGACCGGGCTCAACTGGCCCATGCCATCGCCACAGGGCGTACCGAACAGGCCCTTCAGGTGCTCCATCCCAATCCTGGTGACTGCGTCTTCATTCCTGCAGGTACCGTCCATGCCCTGGGATCTGGACTTCTGGTGGTGGAGATCCAGCAGTCCAGCGACAGTACCTTCCGCCTCTACGATTGGAATCGAGTCGATGCCCATGGCAACTCAAGAGCACTCCACGTCGACCAGGCATTGGAGGTCATCAACTTCGAAGCTCCCACGGTGCAGTTCGCCCGCCCGGAATCTTTGCCCCATCCCGCTGGCCAAAAACTGGTCCAGTGCCAACACTTCGAGTGGCTCCGATGGCATGGACCCTGCTCGGTCTCCCTTGAGGCCGAAGGCCGCTTCCGACTGCTGACTCTACCGGAAGGCCAAGCCCATCTCCACTGGATGGCCGGCTCACTGTCCCTCGAACTGGGACAGTCGGTTCTGCTCCCCGCCTGCCATCTTCCCACCCAGATCGAACTGGCCCCAGGCTCCACCCTCCTGCTGGCTCAACTCCCCAACGACCCCACCGGTTATGACGCCTTTGCCTAGGCTAGCAATTCCTCTGAAAAACTCCCCATCGGATGGCCGAATCACAACCCTGGGGAGGAACTGATCTGGCGGCCGGTCTTGGAAAGCCGGACAATTCCGCCGCGTCGGCAACCCTGGGTGTCGTGAAGATACCCTCACCCCGTTCAAGGATCGGACAGGCCGGCAGGAAGGGAATCCCCACCATGCGTCGCACTCTGTTGCTTTGTGCCCTTTTGCTGCTGGTCGGTTGCAAGCAGTCGCCTTGGAATCTGGGCCGCTGGGGATCCAGTCAGTTTGGACAGGGAAGTATTGACCGTCAGAAGAATCGTGCGGTCGTCATCGACCCCTATCCTCTCAACGACATTGGTCCCGAAGTGGTCGGAGGTCGGCCACGGGAGTTCATCAATCCTCTGCCGGAAGCCAGCCGAAACGAATTGACCTCCCGAGGAGGCTACTACGGTCCCGGTGGCATGGTCAGCGGTTACTGAGCTTCTGCCGGGTTGCCTCGGGAGCCATCGCTACACGTTGAGACGAATCGCTCGTCAGCCACCGATCGATCTCCTCCAATCGATCGATCAGGAAGGGACCAGGCCGGCTGAACCCGCGATTGCCGTCGAGAAACAGAATCTTTCCCATCTCCACCGCGCGCAGCTTCAACCACTGCCCCGGCTTGGAAATCCGCTGAAACTCTTCCTGGGCGCGGTTAGCGTCCAGGCCACAGCAGGCAACCAGCAGGCAATCAGGATCGACTTCCATCAGCCGATTCCAATCGATCGAATGCGACTTTTCTCCCGCCTCCCCCAGTTGCTCGATCAGCCCGACATTTTTCAGTAGTTCGATCGTCCAGTGTCCTATCCCATAGAGTGGCTCCAACCACTCCAGCCCCACCGACCGCCGCTTGGGACGCTGCATCGAGTTGTCGACGAGTCGCTGCCTTCTCTCCTCGAGCCGTCTTACGAGCGATTCGGCTTGCTTGGGTTGCTCCAGACAATGACCGAGTCGATCGATCGACTCCAGGATCTCGCTCCAGTCTCTGGGCGCCAGTGCCATCGACTCCACCTGGGGATGACTCTCCAGCACCAGACGCAGATGCTGGGGGATGATGCCGCATGCACTGCACAAATCCTGAACCAGAATCAGATCTGGACGCAGCGCCGCGATCGCCTCCGAATCATGGAGGACCACCGGCGTCCCGGACGACTGTTGCTGCCTGACATGGTCATCGATCTGTCGGGAGTCCATCGACCGATCGATCGAACAGCGGGTGACTCTTGGCAGTTCGATCCCTTCTGGTAGATCGCATTGATGCGTAACCCCCACCAGCCAGGATTCCAACCCCAGCGCGATCATCATGTCGGTCCCGGCGGGGTCGAGCGATAGGACTCGCTGCATCGCGATCGCCTCGGCTGTCTTCCTCGATCAACGACCTTGCCTGGCGCGATCCAGAATCTCGCGCAGGGGGTCAGGATTAGCAACCGGACTGGTGGGCACCTGGATGCGACGTACACCGCCTGGGTTGTTCGCCTGACGCGCCTGCCCAAAAACATCGATCGAAGCCCGCTCTGGCAATCGCTCACCAGCCGGTACCACAAAGCGACCGACGCTCTTGGACTGATAGTTGATATCCTCGATTTTGTTGGGGCTCTTTCCCGTGCGATCGATGGCGATCGACTGCAAGAATTTCTCATAGACGCTGATATCGTATCGCTCGGCCGCGGGAATCGGATTGCTGTATTCCTGACGGGTCACGTTCCCAGCCGGGTCGACCCATTCATGTGTTTCGACCACGGTTGAACCCGAGTCGCGTTCGAACTGCCGTTCCAACCGCTGCCCTGCCGGAATCTCCACCACCTCGGAAACCCCGGTCAGCAAGTCGTCGATCCGAAGCAGTACCGCTTCCGAATGAATGTTGGTCAGCTGAACGAGCGCCGGCGGAAGAGGCGGGTTGGATATCACCTGCTGCTGGACGATGCGGTAGGTGGGCGCGGGGGCTACGGCAACCGAAGGTGCCGCAATCGCCAGGGGTAGCGGGTACCACAGCTGCTGGGGCTGGAAGGAAAGGGGGAAAAGTCCCAGCTGTCGGTAGTCCCAGCCCAGCGCCAATCCGGGAAGCGCCACGCACTCCAGCGCCACCGATTCGCCATATCCGGGAATCATCCGCCAAAGGGAAAAGGAATCGCCGCGAGCCGGAATCAAACGAACAGATCGGCCACCAGGATCGCCTGCCAACGCATACCACTGCCCACCCCGAAACATCTGCAGCCGCACCAGGTTGTCCCGCACCGGTACGACCATCCAGTCGACCAGCACGTTGCCAATTGCGTTTCCAGGCTGCAACGTCACACCACCACCGGGCAACGATGCCAGATAGAGATCCCGACCATCTCGCATCGCCAGCCGCCAGTAGGCGTCCCCGCGCGCCACCGCGCCACCGACCGAATTGCCGGGCATGCCGACGCTAGGAGCAGGACGCGCCGGTAGATTCTGCAGCGCCTGAATCTGCATCTGGCTCTCGCGAAAGCGAAGCCGATTGCCTGCATCCGGCGAACCAATCTGAACGGGACCTCGTGAATTGCTTGGCCACCGCACCACCTGACCCGAGGCTGGATTGCGAAAGGCCAGCCAGAAACCATCGCTGCTGTCCCAGGCTGCCAGTCGATCGTATCGCGTCACGCGGCCCGCGCTGTCCCGAATCTCCAGCCGATTGGCCGAAACGCTCGCTTCCGAATAGGCAGATCCGTCCGGTACCATCAGCTGGAAGGTCTGCTGCGCAGCAACCCAATTCGCAGCGATCCCACTAACCACCAACGCCAACGATAGAATGCGAGCACCCATGCGTGTTCCCCACCGCTTCGCTTTCATCATGAGCCGATTCCTCCCTCACCTGATTCTATGCGAAGCAAGGCTGCTGGCAGCACAGACCGGCCGACTCCCATCGAAAGTATCCCGCCGGAAGCCCGGCGGGGACTATCTCTCGGGAAATCTTGCGAAAATGGCAACCCCGATCTTCCAATGGCCAGATGCATTCATGGGGATCCCAGCGATTCCCGCATCGCCGTGAAGGCAGCTGCCATCTTGCGGGATGCATCCCTGGCCTCCTGGAGATCGCGATCCTCCGCAGCATGCTCCAGATCCTCCAACGACGCCTGAAATGCATCGACTCGCTGCAACTGAAGGTCGCTCAACGGTCTCCATCGCATGCGACTGCTGACGCGCAGCTTGTGCGCCCAATCCTCCTGCTGGGGCACCCAGAATTCGATCGTTTCCCATTCCTTGGAGTTGGCAGCCGCGAAGATCTCGGCGTTGATCGCCACCATCTCTTTGCGAATCTCGGCGACAGGTGGATAGTAGAGATAACATCCGCCAATACTGGCCATCACCAGCCCCGCCAAAGCGGCGAAAGCAACCACCCTGGGAGGCAAGATGACATCGCGCACCAGTGGAGGAGCTCCCTCCATCAGCCGATCGGTGATGCGGTCCTTCGGATCGATCCAGCGGAGCAGCCCTCCCAGGCAAAGGATCAGTGCCGCCAGCATCGAGGCGACCAGGTCGTAGGGTGCAGCACTCTCCAGAATCATCCGGCGACTTTCAGCAGGCAGATTGGTTGCCCCCTGGAGGAACGGATTGCAGTACATGTCAAAGGCATGCGTGTGGTCGGCCGGCTGTACTCCCTCCGGGGAAAGAGGTCGATCGATCAAGTAACCCGCCGCAATCGCAAGCCCTCCAAGAAGTCCAGCCCAAACCAGCAGGGGACGAAGGCCATAATGACGTCCCACCCATGCCAGCAACCCCAGATTCACTCCGGTCCCCAGCACCAGCAAAACAAAAGCCGCGCCGATCGAATTGCCATGCTGAAACATCGATGCCACCTGCACGATCGCCACCATGGGGGTGATATAGGCCAGTGTGGCAACCGCCGCCATCGTCAAGGGTGCCAGTGGGTCATCCTGGTTGGCGGCCTTCTGCAAGACGCCTGGTGGCAGGATTGCCGCCAGGACCCCAACCCCCACGAGCGCCAGCAAGACATAAAACAGCGAGCTGTCGGCTGCCTGTCTGGCCATCGAAACCGCCACCGCTCCGATCCGCCGAATTCCATAAGGCGTTGCTGGCAACGACTCGGGTTCGATCCAGTTTCTGGGAAACAAGGCATCCCAAAGCGTCCCCAGCAGGGTGACGATTGTCAGCGTGGCGATGCAAAAAACAAAAATGGCCCATGGGTCCGACAGGGTCAGACCATAGAGCACTGAGATGGGGTTGAAGAGGGGAGCTGTCATGCCGAAAGCGAGGATGGTCCCACCGCTCAGCCCGCTTCTGCGCATCTGCTGCAAGACGGGAATCACTCCCAGAGAACAGACCGGAAGCAGCATGCCGATCAACCACGCCTGAGGCAGTTGCCGCCAGGAATGCCCTCCGAACAGCTTGAAGGTTCCCTCGCGCCCCAGCAATCGCTCCATCAGGGCAGCGATCAGCCATCCCACCAGCAGCGTCGGACCGCAAGCCAGCAGTGCCTGACCGATTCGCACCAGCGCCCCCCACCATGCCGTCTCCATCGCAGACTCCCTATCGTTTTCCTGCACGCACCGGAACGGGCACCTGCTGCAGCACCCCTTCGATCGCTCGCTTTGCCTGATCGAACGGACCGGGCAGTCGAACCGACAACACGGGAACCGCCACCTCCTGCACATCATCCGGGACAACGAAATCGCGACCCCGTAGCAGCGCCCGTGCCTGCGCGACACGCTGCCAGACCAGCAACCCACGAGGACTGAGGCCAAGGGGAAAAGCGGCATGACCACGGGTGGCCGCCGCCAGATCGACCAGGTACTCGCGAAGCATCCCTTCGACATGCACTTGAGACAGCGCCTCTTGAAGGGTTGCCAAATCCCCAAGCTCCAGCACCGCCTCCGCTTTCCGCTCCTCCATCGATCGCTCCGCCGACTCCAGCAGCTCCAGCTCGCTCTTGCGGTCCGGATATCCGATATGCAGCTTCATGGCAAAACGATCCAGCTGCGCTTCGGGAAGCGGATAGGCCCCAAGACTCTCGACCGGATTCTGCGTCGCCAGGACCAAAAACTGCCGGCTCAGTTGATGGGTCACCCCATCGATCGTCACCTGCCGTTCGGCCATCGCTTCAAACAAAGCGCTTTGCGTTCGCGGCGTCGCTCGATTGATCTCATCGGCCAGCAGCACATCGGCGAAGACAGGTCCCGGACGGAATTCAAACTCCCGCGTCTTGGGATTGAGAATGGGAAATCCGGTGATGTCGCTGGGAAGCAGATCGGGCGTGCACTGGACACGGCTGAGCCGTCCGCCGATGGCGGTGGCAAGGGCTTTAGCGAGCGTTGTTTTTCCAAGCCCAGGAAGATCATCAAAGAGAACGTGCCCGCGAGCCAGCACACTGGCCAGCAGGTGTTCGACCACCTCCGATTTGCCCAGCAGCACCCGATTCAGCTGGGCGCGCAGCCCCTCCAAAAGCTGCCCAACGGAACGCCCCGTTGCTGCATTTGCTTCCGTTACCTGACCTTCATTCAGCGATCCTGTGGTGCTCATCCGCGTCAGCCCTTCGCATGCCTGATTGGCGAGAAAAATATCGTTCGACAGATCGACTCCAGCGGCTCCTGACTCTCCTGCAGCCATTCCCCGAATCGGCTCGCAGGCGCATAGTGCAACCGATCGACCGCTTCGGTGAATAGCTCCCGCTGGGATCGGTCCAGCCAAGGCGACAATCGCTCCAGTTGACCGGCCAGCCAACGGGCCAGCGGGGTCGATGAAGCACGCGGCGCATTTTCCAACCAAGCCCGAAGTGTTAGCAGCCGCACCGTGGAGGCCAGTCTCCAGCGGGTGCTCCCGATCCCCAGCAGCCATAACAGACAACTGGCCAGGAAATCGATCCAAATTCTGCGGGTCCAGATGGCCAGCGCCACAGCCAGCGCCGTCACGGCAATCGATACCCGATGCTCACCGATCCACCGGCTGCCGCGCCACCCCATCTCCGCCAACCACTGTTCCCAAGTTCGATGCTCCTGCGGTCGCACGTAACCGGGGGTCGGTTCGATTGGAATCCAGCGTCCCTGCACCAGGATCTCCAACCATGTATGAAGATCCTCCTGCAGGACATGCGTCTGCCCCGCACGGCGATCATACCGCTCGGGCCGCGCGTAGAAACCCTGCGCCAGTCGGGCCGGAATGTTCAGGCTCCGAGCCATCATGGCCGCTGTGGTTGCGAAGTGATAATCCTCGCCTCTCGGATCCTCCAGGAACCGCCAAGCCACATCCTCGATGTCACCTTCCCACTCCCTGCCCCGCTCCACCGCTCCACGGCTCTTCAACCACTCCACCGCGGTCTCCAGCTTGCGGAAGTCGCTCCACCCTTCCCACGCTTCCCCCAGCTGACGCCGCATCCACAGCCGATATCGCTCTGCACCTCCCGGCACCTCCAACATCGCCGAAAGCCCCGATGCTGCGGCAGATTTGGAATCGATGGCGACCCCGGTCCCCCCCGGATCCCCCACGCGAAGTTCATGCAGCGAGGGGATTCGCACCATCTCATGTAGAACCGTCAGCTGCGGCACCTGGTCGCGGTCGACCATCCGCCAGTGGCCATCGGCATCGCGTCCGTAGAAATCGAGGCGATCGACCCGATCGATATGAACCGCCTCCAGATTGGCAGGAGAAAGCAGTCGCGCCGACTCGAGGCCGATCACTTTGATCGCCAATCGATCGGCGATCGGATGAAACAGCTGCTGATGGAGATCCTCCAATACCACCCATGGTTTGCCGGTTCGCGTTTCCAGCCGCTTGGGCTCCCCGGCACCGCCCACTTCTCCGGTCCATTCCGATCGCCAGTCCAAGCCGTCAAACCGCTCCAGCGTATCCAGACGCAGATGGATGGGTGTCCTGCCGATCAGGTAGCAGACCGCACGGCTGGAAGTTCCCGCCAGTGGCTCACCGGGCGGTTGCCTGCGCGCGGTCCTCAGCGCGCTGAACTCACGGCCGCTTTTCCGCGATTCGCTCCCCTCCCGTTCGGTCTCCCGAACTTCGCTCTGCAGCGCCACAGCTCGCTGGTACCGCCGTACCTTGGGGATCGCTTCTCCGTAGATCTCGCTGGCGACATCGTACAGCGAGGGCATCTGCGATTCGAGAAAAAGCTCGCTCTCCACCGGACCAAAAGTCGTCGCCTCCTGGGTCGCTCCCACCAACTGATCCCCATCCCCTACCCCACGCCGCGCCGAAGGATCTCCACCCTGGCGGCCACCGGAGGTAGGGAGGAATCCATCCAGCGTGCGGGGGCTGATGGGAGTGCGAGAAACGATCCAGCCGATCGGCACCAGCAGCCCAAGCAGCAGCGCCAAAGCGGCCACGCGCAGTCGCACCAGCGGGATCGTCTCATGAGCCACAAACCCCTTGGCGATTCGATCCCAGTAACTGGACATCATCCACCAAGCGACCAGAATTCCATACACAGCAGCCAGCGCCAGAGACCATCGATTCTCCGATGTCGCCAGAACGAAAAGAACCAAAAAACTGTTGGCCACCAGCGCCAACGATCGCTCGCGTAGGCTGAGCGCCTTGGAAGCCAGCCACCAGGCGCCCATCTGAAGCATCGCAATCCAGCAAAGCTCCAGGGCCTCCCCCTGCAACCCCATCCACCGCCGCTGGACCATCCGACTGAGCAATGGCCAGACCACCAGCGCCACAGGAAGTGCGATCGATCGCAAAAGAAGATGCTCCACCCTTCCGGCCCACCCAGAGGTGGCCCACTGGGGATCTGCAAAGGAGCCGCCTTGTGCCATCGAGCGCCAGCGCACCCCCAGCAGCATCACTCCCACCAACACCAGCTCGGCAACCAACCACCCCCACAGTTCGCTCCCTTGAGAACGCAAAGCGCTGGTCATTCCAGCGGCAAGGGTCGCCATGGCAAAGAGAACCCATAGCCCCTCCTGGCCCAAATCCCGAGTCTCCCCGCTAGCTGCATGCAGCGCGCAGGACGCACTTGCATTGGCCTTCCCGGACCAGGATTTCAACCCACGCTGCGCCATGCCATAGCTCCTTCCTGCGCCGGCTCGCGAACGATCCTCTGCCATTGATCAAGCAGCGTCTGATCCCTCCAGCTCCAATGGCCGTACCCGCTTTCAAACTCCTGCCCCTTTTCCACAGATTCGGGCAGCACCAGCACATCCCGATCGATCGGCCGGTAAGCTAGCTGCTGGTCTGGTTCAGGCAATCGGTCGGTCAAAACGATGCGCCACGCGCCTGGGACTGCTAGGTTGGCGACCCCCTGTGGATCCTCCAAGGCAGCTCGCGACGAACCCATCGGCAAGGCAGCCAAAGCATCCATCCAGCTGTTCCACGATCGACCGCCTGGATGCAGGTGGACCGCCGTCGAACCGACGATACACCGTACGCTCCAAGAATGCGTCAAAAGGTGCTTGGCCAGCGATGCCAGGGCGCGCAGCAGGCGGTCCCCCTGCACTCCCTCACATCGATCTAGCACCCCTGCATCCAGTTCCAACACCACTTCCCGGCGCGAGGGAGCCTGCCGCTCGCAAACCACCCATTGATCGCGACGCGCCGAAAGAGCCCAGTGGATCGATCGCAGCGGGTCTCCTTCCCGATAAGGACGCACGCCCGTCCAGTCCCCTTCGTTCCCGGTTCTCTGCGAGGTCGCCCCAAATGCCGCAGATGCCGCACCCGACTGCTCCGGCATTTCCGGAAGAGAAAAGGTCTTTGGCCAGACAATCAAGGGCTGGGGTACCTTTAGAACTCGGCCGCTACGATAGATGCCAAAAGGGAATGCGGTCGTCAAACGTGGCTTGGCCGTCGGGTAGACCCCCCGCGCCGAAGGCTGGCAATCCCATCGAAACCGGCTGATGCTCCACGGGGACACGCGACACAGCGCAATGGCCGCCTCAGGGCGATCCCCCCTGGCCACCGCCGACTGCTCGACCTCCAAAACCAGTCCCCATACAGGCCAAGGCCAGCGGTTGACCACCTCCAGAACCGCTTCCACCTGCTGTCCTTCCTCACATCGCGGCACATTCCAGCGCAACGATCCGGAGATCCCCCACATCGCCAATTTGGGCCAGGCAATCCCAAGTGCCATCAGTCCAGCCAGCGCTGCCGCGGCGTAGATCGCCGGCTGCGCTACAAAGCAGCCCAGCAGCAGGGAACTGGCCATCGCGAGAAACAACCACCCCACCGGTCGCTTCAACCAGTAGACATACCGATTGCAACCTGGACAGAAATCATGGCTGAGCAGCTTCTGCAGATTGTGCCATAGACTTCTTCTCCCAACGCCAATCGAATTCGATGACTCGGTCTGACTCATCCCTCCAACCTCTCTGTACCCATTGCAGGCACGCAATTCCGACGTAGAAAGGTTGGGCATGGATCGCAGGATTCGACTGCAGCTATGGATCGAATGCAGCGCGGCCGGAAACAACCCATCGGGTCGGTGATCCCAGCATCGGTGGATTCCCGCATCCCGGAATCTCACACGCGCGTGATCGTCTCTGCAAAAATCTACTAAGAAGACCCGGATCGACTCCTTGGGACTTCCTCCATGCCCGACGACTGTTTTAGAAAGTCGCGGGAGGACCGCGCACCGAGCAACCACCGACAACGCGGTTCAAAGAGACCGATCGGTACGGAGTGATGCGAACTTCGGCCAGCTGCGCTTCGGCGAGGACTGGACCGATCGTTGCAAGCACCGGAGCCGCGAGAAGGCGGCAGATAGAACAATCTTCGTCGGACGTTTCGTCGAGTTGCGGCTCATCGTCATTCAGACCGATACAGGACTTCTGAGTATTCGCCCGCATCTTTTTCGCAGATGAATGGTCATGGCCCGAGCAACCCAAGCCATGATCGTCAAGGTGATCGTGAGGCTCGGTTTTCGAATCAGGGTCGGACCAGCCGACCACCAAGTGCGAATGCCCATGATGTCCGCAACCGGGCAACGCATGGAGGGCGTCACCGAGCGAAAAAACGAACGCATAGATGCCCAGCAGCATCCACCCGATCGTTCGTTTTCCCCGGTTCCAACCCAACATCCCTGGAAATCCTTCACATTGGCTGACATCCCGCCAAAGGATCGACACCCCTTAGACCGAAGTCCTTAGAGTACCGGATCTAGCTCGTTTCGTCGCTGAAAAAAAGACCTAGCGCAAGCCCCTGCCCGTTTATGATTCTTAACGCCAGCCTGTAGGGCAAGACGAACCACCCGAAAAAAGTGAAACATCGGTCTCTTTCCTGTTTGGTACGCGTTCTACTCAAGACGGTTCAATCGCCCGACGGAGGCGAAGATAAGCCTCAGATAGCTGAGGATTGCTTGGAAAATCTCCTTGCCCGACCACCCCCAGGGCTGTCGCTCCTTGACTTGCATGGAAACCTCTTGCAAGAATGAGAGGAGAAGAGATGGAGAGGCCAAACGGTCGGTTTTGAACCTCGTTGGTCGCTCGCGATGACCCAGAAGCGGTTCATCGCTGTAGCGAATAACGATTCTCCCGCGCAGCGACGACGATGCGCATCTCACTTCATCGATTCCTATTTTCTCGAAGAGGATGAAACCATGTTGCATCGGTTGCTGGCTGTTTTGGCATTGGTGGGCTCGATCTCGTTGGCTGTCGGTTGCTCCGGGGCCAAGGAAACTGGCGAGGCCAAGACCGACACCCAGGTCAAGCAGGAAAACAACGACTACATGCAGAAGATGATGCAGGCTCAGCAGCAGCAGGAAACTCAGAAGTCGGGGGGCACCGGCCAGTAATCGCCGGCTCATTCCCGTCGGGATCGCACTTCAACGCAAAGCGGCAGTTCAAGCTGACTTGAACTGCCGCTTTTTTTATTCTTAGGAAGGAGATCGGTGTCGATCGTTTCGACATGCGGTAGGATCGAGTCGGTTGCAGGCTGGAGCACTTCTCGCCTCGGGCCGACCACCTGCCAGGTGCGAATCGCTTCCCTCCATCTTTCTCATCCATTTGCTCTTTGGTCGCTCGCCGGAAACAAAGGACCCACCATGGATCGCAGACAATGGCTTAGCTTGGTTTCCGCAGCCTCCTGCGCAGGAACCCTCGTCGCCCGGCAGTCGCTGGCCAGTCCCAAGGCTTACCAGCATGGAGTGGTGATCGCCACTTGGCCATTTGGTCTGGAAGCGTGCCAGAAGTCTTATGAAACCCTGATTGATCCTGCCAGAAAAGGAAAAGCCCAGCGATTGCTGGATGCGGTGGAAGCGGGCATTCGTGTGACAGAGTCGGACCCAGGCAATCGCTGGGTGGGGATTGGCGGCTACCCGAACGCCGATGGTGTTCTGCAACTGGATGCCTGCATCATGGACGGCCAGCGACCGCGCCAGCGAAGTGGTTCGGTCGCCGGCCTGGTCGGATATGGCCACCCTATCAGCGTGGCGCGCAAGGTGATGGAAGAAACACCTCACGCGATTCTTGTCGGAGAGGATGCGGCGCGATTCGCCAAGGATCAGGGGTGCGAAACCGCCCAGACGCCTCACCCCGATGCCCTCCAGGCGTGGAAAGAGTGGAAGGCCAGGAAGTCGGAAGGAAAGGAGGCACCGAAGGTCCCACAGCAAGATCACGATACGATCACGCTACTGGCTTGGAGCCCTACGCACGAGATCGCCGGCGGCTGCTCCACAAGTGGCCTGGCGTTCAAAATGCCAGGCCGTGTCGGCGACAGCCCCATCGTCGGTGGTGGTCTTTATGTCGATCCCAAAGTGGGTGCCGCAGGCGCCACCGGCACAGGAGAAAATATTCTTCGGTACTGCGGCAGCTTTCTTGCGGTCGAAAAGATGCGGCAGGGAGCAACTCCCGAGCAGGCATTGCGCGAGGTGATTGCGCGCATCGCCGAAGGGGAGCAACGGCCACCTTCCGAGCTCAGCATCAATTTCCTGGCGATCGATCAGCAAGGGAATTTCGCCGCTGTCGGCACCGATGCCGATTACCAGATCAGCGTGGTGAGCGACGGCGAAGGATCCCGTCAGCCGGCCATCCGAATCGTCTAACGAGCTTTTTTTCCCCAACGCGTCAGCATCAGGACAGGTCGATGGAGTCACCCAGATCGATGCATCAGGCCGATCAAGCGATTGCGATGTGGCTTGGCAAAATCAAGCCGCTGGAAGCGACGGAACGACTGCCATGGGACCATGCCTCCGGTAGGATCCTGGCCGATCCAATCGCTGCCGATCGCGACAGCCCCGCATGCGATGTCTCCGCGATGGACGGATACGCTTTACGACTGGAACAGATGGAGTCGTCCGGGGATGGTCCAGCGCCTGACGATCAGGAGCCATGGGGTAGACCGATCGATGTGTGCGGCACGGTCCGCGCCGGGTCCCCTGCCCCTCCACTTCCCAGTGGCCAGGCGATGCGCGTTTTCACCGGCGCCCCTGTCCCGGTGGGAGCACAGTGGGTAGTGCGGCGCGAGGACACCCTCGAATCGCACGCCACCATTCGGATCAGCCGACTCCTCCGGCCCCCACGCCTCCATGAAAACATCCGACGCCAAGGGGAGAACCTCCCGAGGGGTGGCCTGCTGGTGGAGCCTGGGAGGGTACTGGATGCAGCCAGCCTCGCATCAGCAGCCGGCGCCGGGCAAGTGGAGCTGTCGGTGATCCGACGCGTGCGTCTGGCGATTCTCAACACCGGCGATGAACTGCTGCCGATCGATGCAACTCCTGAACCCTGGCAAATCCGCGACTCCAACGGCCCCTTCCTGCATCAGGCAATCAGAAGACATGCATGGATGGAACTGGTTCATCGTCAGACGGTGATCGATCAGCGCGACCGACTGGCCGATGCAATCGCTTCGTCGCTCCAACAAGCCGATGCCCTGATCCTCACGGGAGGTGTCTCCATGGGGGACACCGATCATGTGCCCCAGGCTTTGATCGACGCCGGTGGAGAAGTGGTATTCCATCGCATACCGATCCGCCCCGGCAAACCGATGCTGGGAGGACTGGGCAAGTGTGGGCAACCGATATTCGGGCTTCCTGGCAACCCGGTAAGCGTCGCCGTCACCTTTCGACGGTTCGCCCTGACAGTCCTGCGGCATTTGGCCGGCATGGCCCAGCCCTGGGAGTCTGCTGCATCCATGCGTCTGGAGGGAACCTGCGAGCCGCTTCAGAAACTGATCTCGCTGCGACTGGTGCGCCGAGTCTCCAGCGGAACGGTACAGCTATGCGATTCGAAGGGCTCGGGCGACTGGGTCTCGCTGGGAAAAAGTGATGGCTTTATCGAGCTGCCTATGGGTCAATCGGGGCCCGGACCTTGGCCCTTCTATCCATGGGACTGCTGAACTTGCCCTCGCCGGATCGGCGGAAACCGCAAGGCTGTGCCTTGTCACAGGGAATAAGTCTTCAGTCCCCTACGCGACTCGTCGCAGCGACACTTCCGATTTCGGCTCCGTCCACCTGCGGCTCTGATAGCGAGCCAGTAGCCAGAGCTTTCCAAGGCTGGTGCGGCGGCTGTGCCGGTCAAAGACACGCCCCAGGGGACCGGCGAGAATCGCTGGCAGCAGGACCAGCTCAGCGATGACGCCGGCGATGAGGATCGTCAGCATCAACCAACCAAACCTCTGGGTGGGAGTGAAGGTGCTGAACGCAAAGACCGAAAGTCCTAGTCCTGAAATGACCGCCGCCTGAAGCGTAGGAATCGCGCACCGCTGATAGGCTGCGAGTATTGCTTTGTGACGGTCCTTCAGCTTGTCCAGATCACCACGGAACCAGGAAAGAAAATGGATCGTATCGTCGACGGCCACCCCAAGAGCGATCGAAGCGGTCATCATCGATCCGATGTCGATGGAGATCCCCAACCACCCCATCGCGCCGAAGATCGCCACCACCGGCAGAAGGTTCGGAATCATCGCGACCAGACCGGCCCGCAAGCTGCGGGAGACCAGCATCATCAGAGGTGTGATCGTGGCGAACGACCAGAAGGTCGATTCGATGAGGCTTTCCAAAAGCGCTCGCTGCGCTTTGTAGACAATCGGAACCACCCCGGTGTAGACAGCCGACAGCCAGGGCTGGTCCTCGCTGGATGCGTCAGCCACCAACTGCTTTTTTGGAGGGGTGGGAGGTGCAACATAGATCGCCGACGGGAGGGCAAAGCGGATGTCCTCCAACTGGTCCTTGGTGAAGTCCCCAACCAGGATCACCTGATCCAGCTGATTGAGCAGCTGCATCTTGGTATGTGGAATCTCCGATGGGTTCTTCTGGCTGCGCGAAACGCGAAGCCGCGCCTTGGTCAGCAGCGAATCGAGTGCATCGATCATCGCATGATGCTGGTCGATCCGCATCGTCGCCTCACGCGCTAGCGTTCCCTCTTCATAGCCAGCCGGATCGGGCGAATCCCACAAAAATACCTTGCGGCCGCTGATGTGCTTGTCTTGGCTGCCGTTGGCCATGTGACTTAGGATTTCCACTCGGTAGCGGTGAGCTTCCATGATCGGCTGGATCGTCGCCCGTAGTTCGTGAACGAACTGCCCGTAATCGACACCCTGGAACGCCGCCACACGAAGACTCACGCGCCACAACTCGCTGCCATCGTTCGGATCGGTCCGCAAATAGCCGCTCTTGATGAACTCCTCTCGGCTTTCCTCAAGCCGGCTGTTGTAAGCGGCGCGGTTGGCAAACGAAATCAATCCGCCGTTCTGCGCGGGCATCGAGGGAGCAAAGGTAGCTGCCGAGATGCTGCGACCGACGATACCCTGGCCGGTTTGGCCAAACTCCTTCTCGATCGTCTCCTGAATCAGCGCCGTCGTTTCGAGCCGCTCCAGGAATGTCAGCCTAAATAGGTCCTCGGTGGTGGAGTCATTCGTTCGTTCACCCTGCGCCTGACTTTCCGGTGAGAAGCGAACGACGATTTCCAGCGGAACCAACATCCCCAGCCGATTCTCGATCCAGCGATAGTCTTTGAGAATGCGTGCCTGGGAGTCAAACAGTTCAAGAAGGTTGATGGACGTTTTGGCTCGACCAAGCCCCAGCCCGATCAAGCAGATGAATGCAACACCCCCCGCAAAAACAGCGGCATGGTTGCGAATCATCAGGGAACCGAAGGTATTCCAGAATTTGGCAAAGGGAGTCATCTTGGAAGTATCCAGCACCGACTCCGGATCCGGATCGGCATCCTCGTCAGGGCGGATGTGCAACCAGATCTTTCCGATCTTCCAAAGCTCCAGCGCCGAAGGAATCAAGAGGAAGATGACTCCCTGCGTGAGGATCACGCCAACGGCGGCATAGAGGCCGAACTTCCGGATCGGAGTCAATTCGCTGGCATAGAGGGAGATCAGTCCCAGGGCCGTGGTGGTGGTGCACAGAGCTGCCGGCTTGAAGGCGTGCCAGGCTCCCCGTTCGGCAGCACCTTCAAGACCTCCTTCAATTACCGCATCGCGGTAGTAGTTGATCAAATGGACCGCGCCCGAGATCGCCAACACATAGACCAGGGATGGCATCGAAAGAACAATCGCATCTACTGTTTGCCCGCTGTAATAAATCGCAGCCAATGACAATGCGGCACTCAAGACGGCACAGAAGAAGACGATCATCGTCATCCCGACGTGCCGCAATGACCACCATGCGAGGAAGATCCCAAGCAGTCCTGAAATACCCGCTAGTCGGGCAAGCGTCTTTTCCCCTTCCTCGTCGATGCTGATATTGTCGACTGGGGGTCCTCCAAGCCTTAGGATCTGATCGTTGATCCCGCATTTGGTCAATTGACGGCGAAGCACGCCGGGTGGCACCGACGGGCGAAAGATGCGGTACTGCCCACGTCCAAGGACCTTTTTCAATTCCCGGGTTGCATCCTCGGTCAGCCCCAGAAGAAGGCATGTTTGCCTTCCGTCAGGGCCCAGCAGAGATCCCTGTAGCCGCTCCACCGCCTCCGCATGTGGAAGGCTCTGGGGCGCCGAAACCAGCTGATCCAGAAACACCCTTCCAGTGGTCACCGACTTGAAGTATTTGCGGCAAAGAGCGGCATCCTCATCCCGACCCGTCGGGTCCTCGCCTCGCAATGCCTCCGCCACCAATGCGATTCTCGGGTCATCCTCCTGCAAAGGAAAAATCTCCGGATCGCCAGCCAGTTTGCACCCCTCCCAGGTCAGGAGGATGAACTGGTCCGTCGGGAAATGCTGACGAAACCACCCCAGCTCCCCAGTCTCACGAAAACTCTTGGGAAGCCAATCTTCGATCTTGTTGACGTTGCTCTGGACCGCCTGACCCGCACCGTAGAAGGCGAACGGCACCAGGGAACCAAGGACAAGGAGCAATGCCCAGCTCCAACGAGCGTAGAATCCCGGTTTGGACTGGCGTGCTTCCATCGAAATGGTCTCTTCGATTCTTTCTTCGGGTGCCGACAGAGGAGGGGAGAAAGAAACGATCAGTCAATCACAAGGAACAGGTCGGGTATCCGCCGTCTACCGACCATTCCTTCCCGAGAGTCTCAACGAGCAAATCAATCGGGCTAGAGACATCGGCATGCGGTCGACTCTTTACCTCGCACTAGCTCTCCACAGCGGCCAATCGAGCCACCGTTCGAGCTTTCCCTGCGCCCTGAAAACCCAAGCCGTCGAAATCGACTGGTTTTTCTTCTGACAACAAATCCTCTGGAACAGTCCGACAAGTTTATTTTCGGCCAGCGAGTCGACTCAAGCCAAGACTATTTTCTATTCGTCGCTTGGTCCCTTGGCAATGCCCGCCACTACATGGTCACCCAACCCACCCAAACACAAAGCCATCCAATTTCACCATCAATCCAAAACACCCCATTCAACCCAAACCTCCAATAAGTTCGTTCCACCCCTCACCTACCCCCCCACCTTTAGGCCTGTTTTCAATTCGTGCCATCCACCGATTGGAAAGATACAATTGCTTGGATTTTTTCTCAGGTTTTGTTGTCATAATTTGATCGGCTAATCGGTTGCTTTTCGAATTGTCGATTGCTATAGTGAAATCGCTTGAGACTGAGTCTCAAGTTCAGGAGCTGCCTGTGATCGCTTCGGTTTTTTCGATCCGAATGACAGCTTCTCGTGTCGCAGAGAGCTGTTTCGCAGAGACCTGTTAGAGCGGGGGAAGGTGATTGCGATGATCCATCCGGATTCCGAAGCAATGGTCCTCGACTCCATTCCGATCGATTTTCTCCAAGCCGGAGAGATTGCAACCGTCGTGCATCTGGATGGCGACGCTTGCTGTATCCAGAGACTTCAGGAGATTGGTCTTTTGCCTGGAGCCAGGTTGCAGATGTTGCAGAGGGGTTCTCCCTGCATTATCGCGATGGAAGGGCGACGGCTTTCCCTCCGAATCGACTGCCACACTTCCATACTCTTGCTCCCTTCGAAGGACTCGTCACCCCTTAATTTTTCTGACGGACCGATCGTCCCGGTCGATTGCTGAACTTCAGGAATCACCTCCTGATCGCCAGTGCATGCAGGCTCTTTTGTGGGAGTGCACAGGAAGCCTTCTGGGAAACCTCGATGGAAGTAGTTCCTCCGTGACAACGCTCGACCAACTATCCGTCGGCCAAACTGGGATCGTCCTTCAGGTGTCAGGTGACGATGCGATTTCGCTCAGACTGATGGAGATGGGGGTTCTGGAAGGAACGACCGTTGAGCGGGTTGGACAAGCTCCTCTCGGGGATCCGCTTGAATTCGCCGTATCGGGTTATCGACTGATGCTTCGACGCTCGGAGGCTCAGCGCGTGTTCGTTACGGTGCAACGATGACAGCCCGAGCTCCAAGCTCCAGGCATGTCGGCGAGTCAACGATCACGATCGCCCTGGTAGGCAATCCAAACACCGGAAAAAGTTCGCTCTTCAATGCCCTTTGCGGTCTGAACGCGCGCGTCGGCAATTACCCTGGCGTGACAGTGGAAAAGAAAATTGGCAGCTATCACGATGAGGAGGGCTTGGTTCAAGTCATCGACCTTCCTGGTACCTATAGCCTCTCCGCTCGATCCCCGGACGAACGGGTCTCGGTGGATGTGCTGCTGGGACACCAGTCGGATGTCCCGCCGCTGTCGGCCATTGTCGTGATCGTGGATGCTTCGAATATCGAACGAAACCTCTACCTTTTCAGCCAGGTTCGGGAGCTGGGTCTGCCGATCGTGCTGGTCTTGAATATGTGGGATCGAGTCACCGACAGCGGAATCGCAATCGACCTGCCCAATCTGGAAGAACGACTGGGAGTCCCCCTGGTGGCCACCTCCGCCAATCGGCGGCTTGGCGTCGATCAGCTCAAGCAAACCATCCGCCATACGATCGCGGCTCCTCCAGCGGATCCACCCGAACTTTTCCCGGACTCTTATGTTGCCGCTCGCGAAGCTCTCCAGCAATCCATCGCTCGCCAACTTGGTTCTCCACCACCCCGTTTCCTTGCTGATCGACTGCTTTTGGATATCAGTGGCCAAACCGAATCCTTCTGGGTGCAGCAAGGTCTGCCCGACCTCCCGCAGCAACTGGCACAAGCGCGCCAGAATCTTGCAGCATCCTCTGTCCGATTGCCAGCCATCGAAACCCAAGTTCGCTACGGCTGGATTCGAAAGCAGCTACAGCAGGTTGTCTCGCGAACAGCTCAATCGCGGACCACGCTGAGCGATCGAATCGACCGCTGGATCACTCATCGCTTCTGGGGCCTGATCGCATTTGCCGGCATCATGTTTCTCATCTTTCAGGCGATCGCCTCCTGGGCTGCTCCACTGACCGATGGGATCGAGGCGATTCAGGAGTCGATCGCCGCTGCGATCCAGAACGCCATGGCTCCCGGCCCTCTGCGAAGCCTGCTGACCGATGGTGTGGTTGGCGGGGTTGGATCAGTCCTGGTCTTTCTTCCGCAAATCCTGATCCTTTTCCTATTCATCGGTCTGCTGGAAGATTGCGGCTACATGGCCCGCGCAGCATTCGTCATGGACAAATTGATGACACGGCTTGGACTGAGCGGTAAGTCGTTTCTGCCGCTGATGTCCTCCTTCGCGTGTGCTGTTCCTGGCATCATGGCAACACGAGTGATCGAAAACTCCCGAGACCGTCTGCTGACGATTCTGGTAGCACCCTTGATGAGCTGTTCAGCGAGATTGCCGGTCTACCTATTGATGGTTTCCGCATTCATTCCTGACTCGCAGTGGTTGGGGGGCTGGATCCGCCTTCAAGCCGTCGTCCTGCTGCTGTTCCAGGCACTGGGTGCCCTTGTAGCCATCCCCGTCGCCTGGGCGATCCGACGCTGGCTGCTCCCTGGTTCCCCACCCCCATTCGTCATGGAACTCCCTCGCTACACCATCCCTTCGCTGCGCGTGGTCGCCGCGCGTGTCTGGGAACGTGCAGTCGCGTTTGTTCAGCGAGCCGGCACGCTGATCTTTGCCACCTCGGTGCTCATCTGGGCTGCCGCCTACTTCCCCGCCACCAACCCCAAGATCCACCAGCTGGAAGCTCGGATCGAACAGCTGGAAATCCAACCTAACGATGCGAACGATGCCGAAGCCCAGACGCTGACTGAGGAAAAGCAGCGACTGCAGGCCGATCAGATCCGGGGCAGCTTCCTAGGACGACTGGGCCAGACAATCGAACCTGCCATCCGGCCCCTGGGATGGGACTGGCGTATCGGAGTTGGCGTCCTGGCTTCCTTCCCGGCTCGCGAAGTCATCGTCGCCACGCTCGGCACGATCTACAGCCTGGGTGGCGATGTCGACTCGGAAAACCAACCTCTGCAGGCGACTCTTCAGCAGGCTCGATGGCCCGATGGACGCCGTGTCTACACATTGCCGGTCGCCATTTCCATCATGGTATTCTTTGCCCTGTGTGCTCAGTGTGCTGCGACCCTTCTGGTCATCCGGCGCGAAACCAACTCCTGGCGTTGGCCTATCTTTACCTTCCTCTACATGACAACACTGGCCTACCTTGGCGCCTGGCTGACCTACCAATTGGGCACCGCTTGGCTGGGAACCTGAACTCCACCGCCACCCCATTGGCTGGCGAAGGAAACTCCTACACGAGGCCATCATGGACTATCAACTCCCCATCGCGCTGGCCATCGTAGCTCTCTCCCTCTGGATTGTGGCAGGGCAATGGATCACGGGAAAGAACCGTCAAGGCTCTTGTGGCGCCTGCAAGCAATGCCCGAACTCGAATTCACCCACCAAGCTGCCGGCCGACCTGACCCAGATCCAGATCCCGGATCGCGTTTCCAACTCCAGGTAGTCGACTCCCCGGCTTGGTCTCCTGTCGGTTACCCACCTTCCAGGACGCGATACAAATCCGCTCGGTCCGATTCCAGCGGCCAGTCGATCCGCTCCAACACCCCCTGCTCCACCAACTGGTCCATCAGCCGCCGATCGATGAGCTGGCTGAAACCGTAGTTCCCCGGACTCCGATACCGCTCGATCTCTCCCCAATCGACCGCCAAATATCCGATCCGGCGCCGCCTCAGGAACTCCGCTCGCTCTTTCGCAGCAGGCAATTGAGCCAACTCCTCCAGAAGCGATCGATCAAAGCAGGAACTCGATGCGATTGGCACGCGAAGATCAAAGACCCTCGCATCTCCCACCATCAGCACGCGCTCTCCTTCCTTCAATCGACCATCCCGCAAGTTGCTGTTGATCCATCGCTGATGCGCCGGCACGCGTTCCAGCATCGCTTCCCTTTGGTCGCCACCCGGAACCACCGACTGGCTCACCCATAGATCGGCGCGCAAATCCTGCAGCGCCACACCAATCCGGTTATCGACATACGGCCAGTCCGACTCCATCAGCACCCCATACAAACCATGAAGCCCCAGTGCCAATGCCACCGGCCAGCCATGAAAAGTCTCTCTCCAGCGCCCAATCCCCCAACCCGCTGCAACGACCAGCAGCGGCACCAAAGGCAGCCAAAACCGCTCCAGGCGATGACTGGCCAGCCACCATGTTGCGATCCCCAGCAACCACCAGAACATAGCCCACCGGGCAGAACGCACCGCCAGCCCCGCCAGAGCCATCGGCACCAGCATCCAACCCAGGTATGCGGACCGATAGAACACCGTCCGAACCCCTTCGATCATCGTCGTCGCCGTAAAGTCGGCCACCGCCGGTAGATCCTTGCGACGCGGCACCTCATGCGCCCGATGCCATTGCTGATGCTGATCCACCGACCAATCGCCTCCACCAAGCCAACCTCCCGCCAAAGGGAAAACAGGATTCCCACCCAGCACTGCGTTCTTCAGATACCAGCCGCCACCACCCAGAAACATCCCTGCCACCAAAATCCATACAACGCGAGGAAACCAGCCCCGGGCCCGTTGCCTCACGCTTTCTCCGGTCGGGTTCCACCACCGCTCTCCCAACCGACCGTTCCATCCAATCGCCAGCAATGCCATCGGAGCGACGACGAAAGGAAGCGCGGTGTACTTGCAAGCCGCAGCAGCACCTGCGAAGAGCCCTAGCAGAAACCAACCACCCAGCTGCTCGACGCGCATCGTCATCAGCCGATGCACCACCACCCAGCAGGCAGCCAGATAAGCTGCCAGAACTGCTTCGATCAAGCCCAGCCTCGACACCTCGGCAATACCTGGAGTCCCCAGCCACAGCATTGCAGCCCCCATCCCGCTCAAGCGACCGGCCAAGCGCGTCAGATGCCCTGCCAGCAAAAGAGCTGCCAGCACCGCATGAGCGGCGATCACTCCTTTGCCAATCAGCGCCCCCCAGTACCATCCCTCCTCTCCACCCCAAAGCACCATCCACGCCAGCGCATGCATCTCGGCACCCAGAGGCATATTGGCGTAGACATTGTGGTCCACCCACCCGATCGCTCCTTGCTGAAAAAATTCCTTGGGAGCCTGCAGATGATACGCTCGCACGTCAAACTCGATCGGCGGCATCAGCGATCCCCAAAGCACTAGCGCTGAAAGGAAAGCGATCACCATCCAGCCCAATTGCACCCACCGCCTCTCCCATGCGCTGGACCGGTTCACCTGCAGCTCATTCGCCACATCGCGTTCCATCGGCCGTCGATGTCCGAACCTCCACGCTGCCAGCAGCGCCAAAGCAAGCCCGCACACCAGGGGCCACCGCGTTCCAATCCACCCCAGCACTCCCAACGCCAACACCCCATGGGAGATCATCGCCAACCCCAGCAGTGACTCCAATCCCAGCCGTTCCATCCGATGCATCCCGGTCCACCACCGCCGATCCTCGGAACCGCATGCCCATCCCGCTACAGCGCGCCCAATCCACCAGCCCGCTGCTATCCAGGATCCCACCCCCACCAGCAACGCAAGGCGATCGGCCATCGCCAGCGCCATCTGACCTCCCGCCGTCCAGCTCGGCAGAATCCCATCCGGATAGGTCAGACGGATCAGCAACGCCTGCCAACGGGCCAGGTAACTGATCTGACCATCCGCATCCAGCGTCGGAAGCAGTGGAGCGCCAAGAAATAGAACCGAATAGCCCCCCACTAAGGCGACCGCAATCGAAACCCAAAGCCATCCCTCTACCCAATGTGACGACTGCGCCGGAGTTTGACGGTTATTCCGAGCCATCAGGAGGTAGCTTTCAGGAAGTCCGGGGAGACTGGGAAGAAAGTAGGAGGAACTGAGTCTAAAATATCAGAGGTTACCGGACGAGCCAGGTGGGCGCCGATTCGCTCCGCGAACAGACATTCACCACTTGGTTCACTCACCCCACTTCCCCCAGTTGCTGTCCCTTCGAGACTGATTCATCCCATGTCTAGCAAAAGTCCCCTGGCAGGTATCTTCACACCCAACATTGTCCCGCTGGATCGCCGAGGGGACATCGATGAACCCCAACTGCGCGGCTACATCGACTGGCTGATCGAAAAAGGGGTCCATGGGCTTTATCCCAACGGAAGTACGGGAGAATTCCTCCGCTTCACCCCCGAAGAACGCCGCCAGATCATCCGCATCGTCGTCGATCAGACCGCCGGCCGCGTTCCCATCCTGGCAGGTGCCGCCGAAGCGAACGTCAAGGAGACGATCGACGCCTGTGATACCTACGGAGCTCTCGGCTGCCGCGCCGTGGCGATCGTAGCACCGTTCTACTACCGCCTGGCCCCGGAGGGGGTCTACGCCTACTTCAAGGAAATCGCAGATCGCGTGTCGGTCGATGTCACCCTCTACAACATCCCACTCTTCGCTTCTCCCATCGATGTCCCCACCGTCAAGCGACTGGCTCTCGAATGCCCTCGCATTGTCGGCATCAAAGACAGCTCGGGGGATATCCCCCACATGATGCGCATGATCGCCGAAGTCCGGCCCCATCGCCCCGACTTCTTCTTCCTGACCGGCTGGGATGCTGCTCTGGTCCCCATGCTGATGGTCGGATGCGATGGCGGCACCAACGCCACCAGCGGCGTGGTTCCCGAACTGACCAAGGCGATCTACGAAGCCGCTAGGCACGAACGCTGGCACGAAGCGATGCAGCTTCAGTATCGGCTTCTGCCGCTATTTGACGCCATGCTGGCCACCGCCGAGTTTCCGGAAGGATTCCGTCGAGGCGCACTGATTCGAGGCTGGGACCTGGGCA